>JAUMWI010000022.1 GCA_030529725.1 Eubacteriales bacterium
AGGCTAAGAGTCATAACCAGTGCCAGGACCAGCGCGAGTAACTTTTTCATAATGTGTTACTCTCCTTTCCAAAATTTCGTCCTTTCGGACGATTTGTGTTGTAAAAAGGAGCAGGATCAACGTTTTCTCGGCTTACTTACCGTGGCTAGCCGATCCCGTAACTAAGTCGGGAACTCGCCCTCTCTTGCCACTTTTTACAGTTGTGATTAAACTACAAGTCTCAAAAAATGTAAATAGCTTTGCGCTACTTGTAATGTAATTGTAACAAAACGAAAAAACTCCTGCAAACGATCGCTGCCGAGCGCGGGAGTTTCAGGCAGCGCCATAGCGTGTTCTCTGACATTTGACTCTCCGTGTATATGTGTCTTCGCTCACACGCGGGCAGCGAGGACGCGAAGCGAGCCGCTGAACCGCACCTCGCCGCTGCCGGCGGAAAGGAACAGGCTCTCGCCTTTTCTCACCGCGACCGTCTCGCCGCCGCACGCCACCGTTCCCTCACCGTTGAGAACCAGGAGCGAAAGGAATGATTCCTCCCCACACACGGTCCTCTGCGGTGCGGTGAGAAGATCAACGGTAAAACACTCGCAGCAGGCAAGATGCCCGCCGAAGTCCGGCGTTGGGACGCCCGATGACCGGCGCGTCACGTCCAGTGCCTGCGCGATATGCAGGGTGCGGGGCTTGCCGTCCGCGTCGAGGCGGCCATAGTCGCACACGCGGTAGGTGACGTTGCTGCTCTGCTGCACCTCCGCGACCATGATGCCGCGGCGGATGGCATGAATGGTGCCGGCGGGAATGAACACCGCATCGCCTGCCTTGACTTTCACGCGGTGCAGAATCTCAAGGAGCGTACCGTCCGCAATGCGGCGGGCAAATTCCTCCTTGGAAACATCGCGCTCGAACCCACAGTAGAGAAAGGAGTCCGGTTCGGCAGAGAGGATATACCACATCTCCGTCTTGCCGCTCTGCCCCTCATGGACGCGGGCGTAGGCGTTGTCAGGGTGGACCTGAACGGAGAGATCCTCTGCCGCGTCGATGAGCTTGATGAGGATCGGGAATTCCGCAGAACACTGTCCCCTCTTCCCCAGCGCTTCAGGATGCGCAGCGAGATAGTCCATGAGCGTCTTCCCCGCGTCGGGGCCTTCTGCGATCACGGACAGGCCATCGGGGTGACAGCTCAGCTCCCACGTCTCCGCGAGACGCTCGCCGGTATACTGCTTGCCGTAGTCGGTGATGAGCTTCGTTCCGCCCCAAAGATAGTCCTTGCAGGCAGGTGCAAGCTTAAGAATGGACATGCAAATGTCTCCTTTCGGTAAAAGGCGCGCGGGATCAAAGGATCCCGCGCGTTTTGAGTTCTTCGCGCAGCTGCTGCGCATCGTGGAAGACGATACCCTGCATGCCGCTGTTCTCCGCCGCCTCAATATTCGGCGGAAAATCGTCGATAAACACACAGCTCGACGGCGTGAGACGGAACTTGTCAAAAAGCGCCTGATAGATGGCCGCCTCGGGCTTTAAGAGGTGCAGGTCAGCGGAAATAAGTGTGCCGGAAAAACACTCGCTGCCCGGAATGTCGTGCCAGTATTCGTGCTGACGATGGCTGGCGTTGGAGAGAAGATAGAGCGTGTAGCCCCTCGCCTTCAGCTCACGCACCACGTCCGCCGTACCCTCGATGGGTACGATCGGCTCGTTCCAGTGGTAGATGATGTACTCTGCAGCGGCGTGCAGATCCTCAGGGAGCTTCGCGCAGGCATGGACGTAGGCCTCGTCCTCGGTAATGGTGCCGCGGTCAAGCCGCACCCAGTCCGCCGTGCGCAGGACACAGCGCCGGAGCAGCTCCTGTCCCTCCGCGTCAATGTGCAGGCGCCTTGAAAACAGTTCCGATCTGAAATCCAGCAGCACACCGCCCATATCAAAAACAACGGTATCAATCTTCATTACAGTTTTTCTCCCGGCTCGTCAGGGACAGCGGCGGCGACCACCGCTGCCTCCGTTTCTACTGCCACAACGGCAGGCTCTCTTTTAAACAGTCCCGTGAGCTTTGCCACGCGCTTGCGGCGGCGTTCCTTCACCTCCAGCCGTTCGCCGAGATCGCGCGCACCCACGCCGTAGACCAGATAAAGGATCAGTCCGGACACCAGCATGATGAACACGGTCGAGGCGCAGCGGCGGCCCGAAGCATTGACGTTGTAACCGTACAGTCCCTCCTCCGCGCACATGGACTGAATGACCATGGCATAGCTCGTGCCGTAGGAACTGGCGAAGGTCGCAGACATATCATACTCCGTGAACAGCGCGTTGAAGTTCAGCGCAAAGACCGCCAGCACGCTCGGCAGGATGATGGGCAGCTTGACGCGCAGGAAGGTCATCACGCCGCTCGCGCCCATATTGCGTGCAGCGTCCTCCAGCTCCTCATCGATGGCGTAGAACGCCGCTTTGATCATACGCAGTGAGAACGGCAGCTTGACCACCGTGTACGCAAGCACGATCAAAAGACGGACATTTTCAGCAAAGTAGAGATTCGCATTGCCGACGTACCAGATGTTCTCGGCGTTGAAATAGGTGCGGTAGGAATAGCAGATCAAAATGGTCGGCAGCAGCCACGGGAACAGCAGGCAGTATTCCAGCACCACCCCGGACTTCTTGTTGCGGTTTTTGAAGATGTAGTTGCAGGCAAGTACCACGATGAGGCACGCGAGCGCTGCGGCAAGAATGGAGAGCACAAAGCTCATCTTTATGCCGCCGAGGGTTGCATCGTTGGCGAACAGACCCGAAATAGAACCCTTGCGCACCTTGTAGGTGCCGCGCGAGGTAAGATACTGATAATCCTGCGTGCCGAAGAAGTTGATAAGCGTCCAGTTCGAGGGGTCAAGCTTCTTCATGCGAATGGCGCTGTAGGTCTGGAAAGAGAAGATGATGATCATCACCACGGGGATCATGTAGATGATGAAAAGAACGTAGGCATAGATGTGCGCGACAACGTTCCAGACGGGGTTCGTGATCTTCTGCTTCTGCAGCCGCGCCTTGGTCTTGGAGACAGAGAGATAGTGGCCCTTGCGCTCGTAGGCGGAAAGCACCGTCAGCAGCACGATGGTGAACATTGCGAGAATGATGGAAAGCAGCGCCGCACGCGCCTGGGGAAAGGCTTCATCCGCAGTGGACGAGCCGGCCAGACGCACGATCTCGGGGTTGATGGAGTCGTAGCCGAGCAGCGTCGGGGCAGACATGGCACAAAGACCGGTGATGAAGGTCATGACCGTGAGGGAAAACATGGTCGGTACAAGGGTCGGGAAAACGACCTTCCAAAGCACCTTGAAAGGATTTGCGCCCATGTTGCGCGCTGCCTCGACGGTGTTGTAGTCGATGCCGCGGATGGCGTTGCGCAGGAAGAGCGCATGGTTGCTCGTGCAGGCAAAGGTCATCGTGAAAAGCACCGCGTTGAAGCCGGAAAACCAGGTCGGATTAAAGTCAGGGAAAGCATTTACAAGCGCGGTAGTCAAAATGCCGTCAGAGGCGTAGAGAAACAGATAACCCGTCACGAGCGCGACACCGGAGTAGATCATCGTCGTCATGTAGCCGAGTCGGAGGATGTTTGCGCCCTTGATGTCAAAGTACTCGGTCAGCAGCACGATGGAGACGCCCACCACGTTGACCGTGACGACCAGGCAGATGGCAAGCTTGAGCGAGTTCCAGACGTAGCGGCTCATACTGCCTGCAAAGAAAAAGCGGATGACCGCGAAGGGATCGCACACTCCTTCGGCGTTCGTGGTGGTGAAGATGCTCGTAAGTGTGTTCAGGCACGGCAGGAGCATGAAGCCAAAGAAAAAGTAGGCAAAGAGTACGATGCCGAGCATGCGCACCGCAAACGCCGCGTCAAAGCGGGACTTGGTGAGAGAGCTGCCCATCACTCCACCTCCTCCGCAGAGGGTGCATAGGCCATGATGTCCTTCGGATTGATGATGACCCTGACGCTCTGACCCGGGTCGTAGATATTCACGCCGTCGTTCTTCTCAATAACCTTGAGACTCTGCGTGCCGACGTGGATATAGTACTTGATATAGAGTCCGTAGTATTCGCAGCTCTCCACCGTTCCGTTGAGGGCAAGCTCGCCGTCGCGCGGGGCGACGTTGACATGCAGGCGCTCAAGGCGGATGTAGTTGCGCTTTTCGGGGTCCACTGCCGCACCTGCAGCGCGGAGCGCGGACACCGTATCGTCATTCAGTCGGTTGATGTCACCGATGAAATTGCAGACAAATTCAGTTTGCGAGTGGTTGTAGACTTCGTTAGGCGTACCGATCTGCTCGATAAAGCCCTTGTTAAACACCGCAATGCGGTCGGAGAGCGTCAGTGCCTCCTCCTGATCGTGGGTGACATAGATGGTGGTGATGCCGAAGTCCTTTTGCATCTTCTTCAGCTCGTTGCGCAGCTGTACGCGCAGCTTCGCGTCAAGGTTCGACAGCGGCTCATCCATGCAGATGATGGCCGGACCGGTGACGAGGGCGCGGGCAATGGCCACGCGCTGCTGCTGACCGCCGGAGAGCTGGGAAACAGCCTTTTTGAGCTGCTCATCGGAAAGGTCGACCTTGCGTGCGATCTCGCGCACCCTGCGGTCGATCTCGTCCTTCTTTACCTTCTTGACCTTGAGGCCGAAGGCAATGTTGTCATACACCGTCATCGTCGGAAAGAGCGCATAGCTCTGGAACACGATGCCGATGCTGCGATCCTCGATGGGGACGTGGGTGATGTCGCGGTCCTTGACCACGACGGAGCCCTCGGCCGGCTCAATAAAGCCCGTGATGGTGCGCAGAGTAGTAGTCTTGCCGCAGCCGGAGGGGCCGAGGAATGTGAAGAACTCGCCCTCTTTTACATGGACGTTGATGCCGTGCAGGGCGGTAAAGTCGCCAAATTTCACAACGATATCATTGAGCCGGATCATAATGGTTTCTCCTCTTTTTGTTTTTGAATAAACAGAACAGGCGAGCCGGAGAAGTTCCGGCTCGCCTGAACACACAACTGTCTGCGTCCCGCTGAGCCTCTGCGCGGGTCGCGGTGCAAAAATCTTGTCTTACTCTGCCTTCTGGGTCAGGGTCGCCCAGTCGAGGTTCGCCCAGTCGGGCTCAGCAACGGCAGCGGAAGCATCGGCCCAGTAGAAGCCGAGGTTGGTCATGATGTTGGTCCACTCGCTGGAGTGCGCGGCAACATACTCGGCATAGGTCATGTCGGTGCCGGCAACCTTGGTCAGAGCGAAGTTCTTGAGCGTGTAGATGGCGGGAATTCCATCGGGATAGAGAATGTCAGCAGCGGCAGTGTTGCAGGGATAGGAGTCAAACTCTTCGCCCCAGGCAGCCTGCGTCTCAGCGGAGCCGAACCACTCGGCGAACGCCTCAACAGCCTCGGTCTCTTCCTCGGTACGGCCGGCCTTGTCAAGGATGCCGATGTACTCAGCAATGTAGTAAGTACCATCATCGATCTCAACGAGATCCCAGTTCTCCGGCTTCAGAGCGCCCTTGAGGGGATTCTCGGAGCTTTCCGCTGCGGCATCGATCTTGCCGTAGAGGGAGGAAGAGTAGAAGGTGGAAACAGCAACGTCGCCCTTGTTCAGAGGATCGAAGCCATACTTGTAGGAGTCATCGGAGGAGTACTTGCCGTTGGCGCAGTACTGCCACAGAGTCGCCCAGCCCTCGGTGGAGATGCCGCCGGCAGGGGAGGAAGGATCGACAAAGGCATAGAGCATCGCGGAGTTGATGTTGGCGTTGGTGGTGCCGCCGACCTTGTTCTGGCGATACCAGTCGTAGCCGCAGTCAACGATGTCAGCCCAGTGCTGGAAGTGCAGCTTCTCGCCCTTGGTGCCCAGATCATCGTTACGATAGAGCATCAGAACGTTCTGGATGACCAGACCGTAAGCAGCGCCGGGATAGGCATACTCGCCGACCTCACCAGCCCAGGTGGGAGTCCAGTCAACGAGCTTGAGGTTCTCATAAACGCCGTCGACGACCTGGCTCCAACGGGTCTCATTGAGGCCGAAGAGGATGTCGCCGTCCTTGTTCTCATTGGCAGCCTGAATGGCAGCGGTATCACCGGAGATGACGGAGTTATCGTCAATGCTGATGGTGAAGCCGGCATCCTTGGCTTCCTGAATGAGCCAGGTGGTGCGCTCAGTGGAGTTGGAGTTGGAATAGATGCGGATGGTGTAACCGGAGTAGTCCTTGGCCTCCTGCTGGTCGGGGTCACCGGACGCGTCCGAGCTTCCCTTCTGGCCGCAGGCAGCAAGGCCCAGAACCATAACGAGGGCAAGCAGAAGCGCTAAAAGTTTTCTTTTCATCGTTGTTCTCCTTTTTTTCAAAATTGCGGCATACAATGCCACATTTTCATTATACCGTCCCGTGCTCCGGCGCGGAACGGGACAAATCTGCGATTATGCGGACAATCCTGCGAAATGCTGTGAAATCTTCCCGAGTCCGTTGGATACGTTCCGTTCTCTTTTGTGCACTTTGCCAATGCTCAGCGGCAGCGATCCTGGTATTCCGACGGAGAGTGACCGGTGAGCTTTTTGAACGTCGAGCCGAAGTAGGCCACGTCACGGTAGCCGACCATGCCTGCGACCTCATAGACCTTGTAGCGGCAATCGGCAAGCAGCTTGCGCGCCATGCGGATGCGGTACTGCGTGAGATAGCCGAGGGTAGTGTAGCTCGTCTCTTTCTTGAACACGTGGCTCAGATGCCCCTCGCTGATGCCGATGGAACGGGCAATGGTCGTGATATTGATGTCGGCGTCGGCGTAATGTTCGGCAATGTATTCAAGCGTCTGGAGAACGTATTTGCTCTTGTCCCCCTTAGGCAGTGTGAGCAGGTCATCCTGCGCACCGTGGGCGGAGATCGCCTCGTCCTTTTCGTGCGCACGCTCGATCGCGGCGACCAGTTCCTGATCGCGGAAAGGCTTCAAAAGGTAGTCCACCGCACCGAAGCGCAGCGCCGAGCGGGCATAGTCAAAGTCATTGTAGGCAGTGAGGACGATGATGTGCGCTGTGCAGCCGCGCTGGCGCAGCTGCTCCATCATCTCGATGCCGTCCATGTGCGGCATACGAACGTCAGTGATAATGAGATTGGGGCGGTAGCGCTCGGCGGCGGCAAGGCCTTCCTCGCCGTTGGCGGCCTCCCCGACCACGGCGCAGCCGAGCGAGGCCCAGTCGATGCCGAGCACGATGCCGCGGCGCACCACGGTCTCGTCGTCAACGATCAGAACCTTGAGCATAGTCTTCTCCTTTCTGCATCGGCAGGCGCAGCTGCACGCAGCTGCCGCCGCCGGCGATGGGATAGGCGCTCAGACCGTAGGCAGCACCGTAGGAAAGGCGCACGATACGGTCCACATTGTTCAGCCCCAGGTGTCCCCCCGGAATGGTCTCATGGCTGTTGAGGCAGCGCAGCACATCCTCCGGAATGCCGCTTCCGTTGTCGGAGACCTTGAGCAGCAGGTCACCGCCATCGGCTTCCGCCCAAAGTTTGATGAAGCCCTCATCGCTGTCGGACACACCGTGGATGATGGCATTCTCCACCAGCGGCTGCAAAATGAGCTTGGGCACGATGCACAGCCGGAACCGCTCGTCCACGTCGATCTCGCAGACGAAGCGGTCACCGAAGCGGATCTCCTGAATGTCGAGATAGCGCTCGATGAGCTCGAGTTCTTCTTCCAGCAGGATGTATTCGCTGCCGGAGATGCCTGCGCGCAGAAGCGCCGCGAGGTCGGTGGCAAGCGTCGCCACCTGCATCGCGCCGTTCGTCACGCCGAGCCACTTCATGCAGTCGAGCGTGTTGTAGAGAAAGTGCGGATTGAGCTGGGATTGCAGCATACGCAGGCGCGTTTCGTTCAATTCGCGCTCGTGCCGGACGCTGCGTTTGAGATTCTGGCTGTACTCCCCTGTCATGCGGTCAAAACTCGCGGCAAGGCGGCCCATCTCGTCCTGACGTGTGCTCTCGATGCGCACGTCGTAGTCGCCGCCCTCGACGCGGCGCATGGCGCTGTCCAGCTCATCCACCGGCTCGGAAAGGCGGCGGCTGAGCCACCACGCGCACACAAGGCACAGCACAAGGCACAGTGCGCCCATGACGCCGGCGACAAAGTAGATGGAGCGGACCGCCTGCACAGTGAAGGTGCGCGGCTGCCGCAAAATAAGCGAGAAACCGGACGTGCCGCAGGGACGGACATAGTAGCTGTTGTCCTCCCCCCCACCGGTAAGCGCACGACCGGAGAGAAGCTGCTCGCGCAGAACAACAAGTGTTTCCTCCGCACGCAGAGGCTGCGTGGCATAGGCCATTCGCCACGTGCGATCGACGAGCATCGCCTCGTCCGCGCCGCTGAGAAGCGGTGCAAAAAAGGCGTCGAGCTGCGTGCGTTCCATGCGAAACACCACATAGCCGAGGATCTCGCCGCTGCTTGCGGTAACGGCACTGGCTCCGGTCAGACCGGCATCCTCGGCACACAGTGCGTCATCGGACTGCCGCGCTGCGCAGAGCACTCCCCAGCCGACGCTGCGGGGTGCAGGTACGACGGCGGCGGTGGTGTAGAGGCACTGTCCGTCTGCGTCGTAAACTTCAAAATCGGCAAAGCCGCGGAGTTCCAGACGGTTGCGGTGCAAAAGCTGGTAAAGCGTACGGGAATCGTCTCCGCCGCGGCGCAGTGCGCTGCGCGTGACGGTACTTTCGGCAAGGCTCTGCGTCGTTTCCGTGCAGCGTCCGAGCAGAGTGTCCAGCTGCTCACTAAGCGCGGTGGATTCTGTCTGCGCCTCCCGGCGCAGCGTTTGCTCGCTGCGCTCGATCATCATCTGCGTCATCAGCAGATCGCACAGCAGCAGCGGAACAAGTGCAACGAGAAGCACGGTGATAAAAATACGGTTGCGGAAAGAGCGCGCAATCCAAGCTCTCATGCCTCCCCCTCCCCACTCAGCGTGCGCCATGCCTCCAGCAGACTCTGCCGTTCGCGAAGCGCACGGTCAAGGTCATAAGGGACAGCGGTGATCTCCGGCAAGGCGGATACATCGTCCGCGCGGACGCTGCGGCGGCCAAGCTCCGATGCCAGAGCCTCCTGCGTTTCCGGCAAAAGAAGAAAATCGAGAAAGCGCCGGGCATTCTCCTCGTGTGCGCAATCCCTGACAATGGCCGCTCCGTCGGGCAAAATGCTCGTTCCCTCGGTGGGATAGACGATGGCAACATCCAGTCCCTCGTCGATCGCCTTGCAGGCGTTCTCCTCCAATGTGACACCGATGTAGCAGCTGCCGTCTGCCACGGCTGTGACCACATCGCCGCTGTCGGAGATCAGTCGGCCGCCCAGATTGCGGTAAAAGGCGGCAAGTGTCGTCTCCTCGTCACCGCCGAGAACCTGCAAAAGCGTGCACAGCGCGGTATAGCTCGACCCCGAAACGGCAGGATCTGCAAAGGCGATGCGTCCGCGCCAGGACGCATCAAGCAGGCTCTCCCAGCCCGTCGGCAGGTTCTGCCGCACAAGCTTGGGATTATAGATCAGGACGATGGGGACCAGCGAAAAGGGCGTCCACGCGCCGTCCGACGGCGCATACTCCGGATCGATTTCCGCCGCATTGGGGCTGACATAGGGCACGAAGCAATCGGCATAGGCACTCAGGCTGTCCGCGCCACCGCCAAACATCAGATCGCAGCCGCTTTCTCCTGCAGCAATGCGTTCAAGGAGCGTTGCCGTTCCTCCCGTTTCGATCTCTACCCACACGCCCGTCCGGTACTCAAATTCCTCAATGACGGGTCGGTAGACCTTCTCCTTGTGGGAGGTAAAGATGACCAGCCGCTCGCTCTGCGCGGGCGCAAAGGGCGAAACGTCCTGCATACCGGCAGAGCCGCAGCCCGTGAGCAGCAGCACAACAAGGAGCAGCGGCAATATACGGCGCATACAATTCCCCCCCCTTATCTCGTTGTTTTTCTGTTATTTTAGCAGAAAACCGTACCGTTTGCAATCGAGAATCCGGCGGCGGTCAAAAAAGGAGTGTTCAACTTAGCAGATTCACACGAATTTTATCAGATATGCCCTATCCTTTCATCTTGATTTCCGCGCCCTCGTATGCTATAAACAAGAGTATCTTTTCTGCACCGTTTGCCATTACGCCAGCCCCGTATCCGGGAAAGCCGCTGCTCGTCCCGTGCGCGAGCTTCCGATTCTTTTTGGAGGTGAAGTCCTATCAACACTATTTTTGAACAGCTCTCTTCCCTCTCCCTTCTCGCCATCACTGTCCGGCTGCTGCTGACCACCGTTTTTGCCGGAACGCTCGGCTATGAGCGTGAGCGCCATCGGCAGGCCGCGGGCTTTCGCACCTACATCATCGTGGCGGACGCTTCGGCTCTGGTGGTGATGACGAACCTCTACATCGGCCAGATGTTCGGCTCAACGGATCTGGTGCGTATGCCCGCCGCCGTTATTACAGGACTCGGCTTCCTCGGCGCCGGCACCATTCTTGTCACAAAGAGCCACGAGATCAAGGGCCTGACGACTGCGGCCGGTCTCTGGGCCGTGTCCATCATCGGCATCGCCATCGGTGCAGGCTTCTACACCGGCGGCGTAGTTTGCTATGCCTTTATTCTGATGGCAATGAACGTGCTGCGGCTGGTAGATATGCACATCAAGCAGGAGCAGCACAGCATCTTCGTCTACTTTGAGCTGCGCTCCAGGCAGGTCATCGGTCAGATGATCCGCTGTGCCAAGGCGGATGGCGTCGGCTTGACTGACCTGACCGTCTACGATGAGAGTGAGTACGGCACCGGCGGTGTGGTCTGCGGCACCTGCACGCTCCTGCTCCGCCGCACCACGCCGGAGGAAACGGTTGCGGCGATGGATGGACTGGACGGCGTACTTTACATTACGCTTGTCTGAGCGCCTCAAAATCTGCCCTGTCCTTCACAGGGATTGGCACATTCCGTACTGCCGCAATGCGTTTTTCTGTTCTCTTTTGCAATGTACGGCGGATTTCTCCCAAGGTCTGCGCGAAAATCCCGGGGATCGCAGTTTTTTAAGGAAAGCAAAAAACTTCCAAAAACTCCTTTGTATAAATTCCCTTGCATTCCAAAGACTAAGGCAAGAGAATTGAGAAACAAAGGAGTTTTTGATATGAAAGCAACCGGTATTGTCCGCCGCATTGACGACCTCGGGCGCGTGGTCATTCCCAAGGAGATCCGCCGCACCATGCGCATCCGAGAGGGTGACCCGCTGGAGATCTACACCAGCAAGGAAGGCGAAGTAATCTTCAAAAAATACTCGCTCATGGGCGGTGTCGACGAGTTCGCTTCGCAGATCTGCGAAACGCTGAGCAAATCCACCGGCGCGACCGTCGCCGTGACCGACCGCGACAGCATCATTGCCGCCGCCGGCAGCGCACGCCGCGATCTCATCGGCAAACGCATCTCCGCTCAGCTCGAGCAGATCATGGAGGATCGCGGTATTTATCAGGCATCGGCGAACGAGCGCAGCGTCTTTGTTACGGAATCGCTCGACCGCTACTGCGCCACCATCGCCGCACCGATTATCTCCGAGGGTGACGCGCTCGGACTGGTGCTTTTTGTCGGCACCGAGGGCGAAACGGATGTAGGCGAAACGGAGTACAAGCTTGCACAGACCATTGCCGGATTCCTCGGCAAACACATGGAAAGCTAAAGATGAAAAAAGGGGGGGACGGAAAAATCCGTTCCCCTCCCTTTTTTGTGTTGTGCTGTTAAGGGCAAGCTGCGCTCACTCTTCTCCGTTTTGCTCCTTGGCATTCGCTTCCTGCTTTTTGATGCGCCCGATGCGCCGCAGGATCATTACACCTGCAAGTGCGCAGATGGCTGCGGAATAGAACATATTACTCTTTTCAAACACAATTCCTCTGATCAGGCTGCCGACCGCGAGGACGAAAAACGCCACGCAAAAAATCGGATCGAGTTTCACGCCGTCGAGCTTCAAAACAAGCCAGTTCTGGAATTTCACATACCATTGGGGCGGTTGCTGTCTTCTTGCCATGATATTCTCCCTCTTTCCTGCCGTTCCGGTTTGATGCCGCATTCGGTGTCTTATTGGCTCTATGATAGCATCATCGCGCCCTGCGGTCAAGTAATTGCCGAAGCAAATCAGCACCCGATGCCGTACCCTCCGGTGACCGGGTCACGGAAGATCGGGAGCTGCGGCGCGCGATAGGTGAAGTACACAAACAGAAACAGCAGCAGCCACAAAACCGCAAAGCCTGCGATCTGCTGCCAGCCGCTGCGCAGTGCGCCGCCCGTGAGCAGGTAATAGCCCGTCAAGTACGTCACCGCTGTGGAAAGGATAAAGATGCCTATATTCACCCAATCCGGCATAGGGCCGAATGCGCCGGTGAGCGTATAGAAAAGGAGTGGGATCGTCACAAGTCCTGCAAGCGCACCCACCGCCTTGCAGGCAAAGAAGTTGCGGAACGGCTCGGCAAACACTGTGAACTGCACCATGGTAAAGACAAAATACGGCACAAGCAAAAGCTTCATGTGCTCCCATGTGGACTCATTGACCGCCGCGAACGCCGCCGCGATCACGCTCTCTGCGCTCCAGTGATATACAAAGTGCAGCAGCGTTCCCACCGAACTCACGAACAAAAAGCCGGCAATCTCCCAACGCATCAGTCTTCTCCGCACACCGCTCTCCCCCTTCCGGATTCTTCTCTATTCTACGCAAAACGGGTACGGCTTATACGGAAAAAGGCTGCCGAAAAGCAGCCTTTTCAACCTTTATTCTTCCTTGAATTTCAGCACAAACACGCCGCGCGGTGTCTCGCCGGTGAGCGTAACAGTGTCGGTGTCAAGCACCCTCACCTCCGCGGCAGGATAGAGCCTTGTGAACTCCTCCACCGTTCCGATCACATCGTAGCCATGTGACCCGAAGCGGTAGTGCATCGGCACAACGATACGCGGCGAAACGGCATCCGCGATTTTTTTGGCGGTGGGCGCGTCCACGGTATAGTATCCGCCGACCGGCAGCAGCAGCACATCGCAGTTTTTGACCGCTGCAAGCTGCTTGTCACTCAGCTCGTGCCCCAGATCGCCCGCGTGAACAAGCGTCAGTCCTTCGGCGCGCAGGAGGTGCATTTTGTTTTCTCCGCGCAGCGCCCCCTGCTTCTCATCGTGGAAGGTGTCCACGGTCTCCACAGTAAAGGGACTTTCCTTTGCGTTGCACAGCATTGTCACGGCATCTTTGTTGCAGTGGTCGCGGTGCGCGTGGGAGCAAAGCACCCGATGCGCGGTCGCGTGCAGCGCCGGATAGGTCTCGACAAAGTAGGGGTCAAGGACGATACGGTAGCCGCCGCTTTCCACGGCAAAGCAGGAGTGTCCCAGCCAGGTGAGCTTCATTTTGTCATTCCTCCGTCTTGTTGGTTTCCTCCGCCGGGGCGGCAGCGGTTTTCTTTTTGCCGAGCTTCGGCAGCTTCACACCCTTGCGCACGCGGCGCACAAGCGTGACCACCGCCACAAGGATCGCCGCCCAGATCAGAAGCGACAGCCAGTTGTAAAGAAGCCAGAGTGTGATCCCCTCCAGCGTCTCGCCTGCTTCACGGATTCCCTCGGTAAAGGCGTTGGCGAGCTTTTCCCCGAAGGTTTTCGGTGCGTCCTCCGTGCCGGAGAGACGGTAGACCTCGCTCAGATTGAGATAAACGGTGGAGTAGCTCACAAGCGCATCGTAGGAACGCAGCGTACCGGAAAGACCTTCGATCTCATACTCCGTGTCGCTGATGGCGGATTCAATGGTGATGATGTCCTCCATGCTGGTCGCCTTGTTCAGCAGCTCCTGCAGACGGTCCAGCTTGATCTGCGCGGTCTCCAGACGGGACTGCGTGTCATAATAGGTCTGCGTGATGTTCTCCGCGCTGCTGTCCGACCAGGTCACGTGGCACAGCTCGCCCACCTGGTTGCAAAAGTTTTCATACTTCTCTGCCGGCACGCGCACGGTAAGGTTTGCGCTGCGGTAGCTTGCCGAGTAGCTTGAAATGCTCTTGTTTTCAAAATAGCCGCCGGTCTTTTCGACCAGCACGGTGATGTCCGCCATCGCCTTGTCAAAATCAAGCGTCTGCATATCGAAGTTGGCTCGATAGATCATCTTGGTGTCTTTTTTGGCGTTGCTTGCGGTCACGGCGGAATCGGAACTCCAGTACTCCGCAGGTGCTTCCTGCTCCTGACCTATGCCGTCGGAGTACCCATAGCCCTCCCCCGCAGCAGCAGAGTCATTAGACGCCGATTTTGCGCCGCAGGCGGCAAGGCTCAGCACCATCATAAGTGCGAGCAAAACGGCAAATAACTTTTTCATCTTCAAAAACTCCCATCTTCCGTTTTTGGGGTTCGCTTATCTGATTAGACGGACGGCTTTTGAAAAAGTTCCGCGCTCAGTCCAGCTCGTCGAGCGTTTTGGAGAAACTGTCCATGCAGTTTGCAAGGAAATAGTCCAGCGCCGGAAGGCGCATCGCGTCGAGCGCAGCACGAGTCTGCTCCGCGGCTCTCTTAAATTCAAGATTGCCGGCCTTGAGCTCCTCGACACACTTAATGTACGCAGAGAGCTTGTCCGCCGCCTTGACGATCTCTTTCACCTGCCTGTCCTCGTTTTTAAGGAGCGGCGCATAGTCGCTTTGCAGCTCACGCGGCAGCATGGAAAGAAGCTTTTCCTCCGCAACGGTCTCGACCTTGCGGTAGGCATCCTTGATCTCGGGATTGTAATATTTGATGGGCGTGGGCATATCGCCGGTGAGAATCTCCGTTGCATCGTGGTAGAGCGCAACGACCGCAGCGCGGTCGGCATCGACACTGCCGCCGTACACGCGGTTTTCAATCACTGCGAGCGCGTGCGCCAGCACCGCGACCATGTGGCTGTGCTCGGAGATGTTCTCCTGCTCCGTGTTGCGCATCAGCGCCCAGCGTTTGACACAGCGCATCCGCGAAATATAGGCAAAAAAATGATTTCCCATGTTTTTACTCCTTCACAAGTTCGCCGCACAGCGTTTCGCCGTCCGCTGCGGTAATCTTCACGCGCTTCACTTGGTTATGTAAACCAGATTCCTCCACGCGCACCTCCATATAGTTCATCGCGTGGCCGGCACTGTGACCGTTCTTATCCTGCTCGAACAGCACCTCAAAGGTCTTGCCGACGCAGCGGCTCAGATAGGTGCGGTGCATTTGCTCCGCCACCGAAGCGGCACGCGCGGCACGTTCCTCGCGGATCGGCATATCGACCTGCTTCCTTTCGGCAGCCTTGGTGCCTGGGCGAATGGAGTACGGGAACACATGCATATCGGCAAAGCCGCACTTCTCAATGAACGCAAGCGTTTGCGTGAATTCCTCTTCCGTTTCCTCGGGAAAGCCGGTAATGAGGTCGGTGGTGATGGCAGGATCGTCAAAGTAGTTCCGCAGCAGCGTGCAGGATTCGTAAAACCGTGCGGTGTCGTACTTGCGGTTCATACGTTTGAGCGTTGCATCGCAGCCGGACTGCATGGAAAGATGGAAGTGCGGGCAGAGGTTTTTGAGCTTCGAGGCACGCTTGCAGAAGTCCTCCGTGATGGTGCGCGGCTCGAGCGAACCGAAGCGGATGCGCACATCGGGAGCCTCATGGCAGAGCATCTCCAAAAGGTCGATGAGCGCCGTACCGTCGGCAAAATCTGTGCCGTAGGATGAAATTTCAATGCCCGTGACGACGATCTCGCGGTAGCCCTCGGCACGTAATTGCCGCACCTGCGCCCTCGCCTCCTCCATCGGAAGGGAGCGCACGCGGCCGCGGGCAAACGGAATGAGACAGTAAGTGCAGAAGTTGACGCAGCCGTCCTCTACCTTCATCATCGCGCGGGTGCGGCTGGTCATGCCGCCGGCGGGAAGCACCTCAAATTCCCGGCGGCTCCACACATCGTCCACGCGGAAAACACTCTGATGCTGCGCACTCGCGCGCTCGATTTCATCTAAAAACTTCGTGCGGTCATTCGTGCCGAAGAGCACATCGGGCGCAAGCTTCTTCACATCCTCCGGGTGCGTCTGGGCATAGCAGCCGCAGGCGGCAACGATGGCATCGGGATTGCGGCGGCGCGCCTGACGGAGCATCTGGCGCGATTTTTTATCGCTCACGGCGGTCACGGAGCAGGTGTTGACCACATAGGCGTCCGCCTTCTCCTCAAAATCGACCAGCTCATGTCCGCGGCGCACGATCTCCTGCTCCAGTGCCTGCGTTTCATATTGATTCACCTTGCAGCCCAAGGTGCAGATGGCAATTCGCATAACGGTTCCCCTTGCTATTTTAAGTGACAATAGATATAATATTGTATCGTTAATTTGACATTCTTTCAAGTCCCAAGGAGGGATTTCCATGATTTATCTTGACCACGCCGCCACAACGCCGGTACCGAAGGCGGTTGCGGACGCGATGTATGACACTCTCGTAAACGGCTGGGGCAACCCCAGCTCACAGTATCCCATCGGCGCACAGGCAAAGCTCCACGTCGATGCCGCGCGCGAAACGCTTGCCGCGGCACTCGGCTGCAAGCCGGAGCAGTTCGTGTTCACCTCCTGCGGCTCGGAGAGCAACAACTGGGCGATCTCCCTCGCCGTGCGGCAGAATCGCCGCGTGGGAAAACACATCATCACCACCGCCGTGGAGCATAATGCCGTGCTGGAGCCGTGCAAGCTTCTGCAGTCTGACGGATATGAGGTCACCTACCTCAAGCCGGACAAAAACGGCAACATCACCGCGCAGCAGGTGGCAGATGCGCTGCGCGAGGACACTGCACTTATCTCCATGATGCTCGTCAACAACGAGACAGGCTGCGTCTTTCCCGTGCATGAGGTCGCGCAGCTCCTGCGCGAGCGCAAAAGCGCGGCGCTGCTGCACACCGATGCCGTGCAGGCCTTTTTAAAGGATCCGTTCCGCGCCGACAGGCTCGGTGCCGACCTGATCTCCGTCAGCGGTCACAAGCTCGGTGCGCCCAAGGGGATCGGGGGACTGTACCTCGGTGAGCGTGTGCATGCGCCACGTCCGCTCATCGCCGGCGGCGGACAGGAGCGCGGTCTTCGCTCCGGCACGGAGGCAACTGCGCAGATCGCAGGTTTTGCCAAGGCGGTCGAGCTGCGCACGGAAAATTTTGAACAAAAGCTCGCCCACATGGCGGAGATCAGGGCGTATGCCGAGGAAAAACTTCTCTCGATTGACGGCGTTGTACGCATTGGAGACGGCACCGCGCCGCATATCCTTGCCATCTCGCTTGTGGGTTACCCGTCGGCAAATGTTGTGTCCGACCTCGGCAGTCAGGGGATCTGCATTTCCGCCGGCTCTGCGTGTCATCGCGGACAACTCAGCCATGTTTATAAGGAAATGGGGCTGGACAAAAAGACTGCCGCCGGCGTTCTGCGCGTGAGCTTTTGCCCCGAGACAACAAAAGCGGAAATCGACACGCTGTGCGACGCGCTGCAGTTGCACCGTGACACGCGCTTCCCGATGCTTTGAGGCAGAAAGGGACTTTTGATGCTCGAGTGTCTGAATAAACCGCGCAGCTTCTACAGGAGGCTGCTGTATCTTTCGCTGCCGGTGATCGCGCAAAATCTCATCACGACCTCGCTCGGCTTTATGGACACGTTCATGGTCGGGCTGCTCGGCAGCGATCAGATGTCCGCCGTAACGGTGGCAAATGTGCCGATTTTCATTATTCAGCTGATCGTGTTCGGTCTGCAAAGCGGCTCCAGCGTTCTCATCAGCCAGTATTGGGGAAAGGGTGACCGCGAATCCATCAACCGCGTCATCGGCATCGGCTTTTACGTTGCCGGCGGCATTTCCACGCTGTTCGCCCTTGCGATGTTCTTCTTCCCTGCCGGCGTACTCGGTCTCATCACCGACAACGCGCATCTCATCGCTCTGGCAGAGCCGTACATTCAGATCGTCGGCTTTTCCTACATTTTCAACGCGCTCTCGTCCATCTACATCGGGATGCAGCGCAGCATGGAAAACCCGAAGTTCGGTATGACCGTCTTTGCCGTTTCGACGGTGTGCAACACGCTGGGCAACTACCTACTCATTTTCGGGAAGCTGGGATTGCCGGCACTCGGCATTCGGGGCGCTGCGGTCGCAACGCTTTGCTCGCGTATTCTCGAATTTGCGATCTCGTTCCTTTACGCCCTGCGCTGCCGCACGATGCCGCTTCAGCCGCGGCATATCCTGCGACCGGGAACCGATGTTCTGCGCCGCTTTGTGAAGTACTCCACACCCGTTTTACTCAATGAAACGCTTTGGGGCACCGGCACGTCACTGTTCACCGTCATTATGGGACATATGGCGCTGAGCGAAGAGCTGATCGCCGCCTACACCGTTGCAGGCGGCATCGACAAGCTGGTCACGGCAAGTTTGTTCGGCGTGGCGGCGGCATCCGCCGTCATCGTCGGCAAGGAGATTGGCACCGGAGCGTCCCGGGAGCAGGTGCTCTCCACCGGCAGGGCGCTCACTGTCGTGTCGCTTTGTCTGGGCGTGCTGGTGGGTCTCACGGAGACGGGGCTGTATCTGCTTGTTTTGCAGCCCTGCGTCCTGCCTCTGTTCAAGCTCTCGGCCGTATCTGCCGGCATCTGCACGCTCTTTATCTATGCTTACTCCTCCGCTGCGCCGCTCAACGCCTTTGTTACGACCGTTGTGGTCGGCGTGCTGCGCGGCGGCGGCGATGTGCGCTGCGCGATGCTCATCGACATTCTTCCGCTCTGGCTCGGCACGCTGCCGCTGCTTGCGCTTTGCGGTCTCGTGCTCGATGCGCCGCCGATCCTGCTGTGCTTTGTGATGGCGTTTGAGCCGCTGCTCAAGTGTCCGTTCGGACTTTGGCGGCTGCTGCGCAGTGAGTGGATCCATGACGTCACAGTGCAAAACTGAAAACAGAACTCTCTTTTTCCTGCAAGCAAAGCAGCCGTCCTTTCGGACGGCTGCTCTTATCTTTTTCTGTTCTTTTTACGGCTTGCACTGTTCGAGCGCGGCAAGCTTCAGGCAGGTGCAGAACACTGCCATCGCCTGCTCCAGCTCCTCTACGGGAGGCAGAGAGGGCGCAATGCGGATATTGCTGTCCTGCGGATCCTTGCCATACGGGAAGGTCGCACCGGCGCCCGTCATCACGACACCGGCCTCCTTCGCAAGTGCCAGCGTGCGCTTTGCGCACCCGGGCATAACGTTGCAGGAGACGAAATAGCCGCCCTTGGGTGTGTGCCATTCGGCAATGCCGAGCGGAGCGATCTCGCGCTCCAGCGTAGAAATCACCATGTCGAACTTCGGCTTCATGATTGCTGCGTGCTTCTTCATGAGAGCCAGCGTGTGCGCCTTATCCTTGAGATACTTCACATGGCGCAGCTGGTTCATCTTGTCGAAGCTGATGATCTGCACGCCCAGAAGCTTTGTCATGTATGCCATGTTGGACTCTGAGCAGGCAAAGCACGCGACACCTGCGCCGGGGAGCGTGATCTTGGAGGTGGATGCGTACTCAAACACCATGTCGGCGTTGCCGTACTTCTCGCACAGACTCAGAATGTCGGGGAACGGGACGAAGTCGCCGTCAAACTCGTGGATACAGTAGGCATTATCCCACATGAGCAGGAAGTCGGGTGCGGCAGGCTTCATCTTTGCAATACGCTCGATCGTCTCGTCGGAGTATATGATGCCATCGGGGTTAGAGTACTTGGGGACGTTCCACATACCCTTGACCTTGGGATCCTTGATGAGCTGCTCGACCACATCCATGTCGGGGCCATTTTCGGTCATGGGGACGGTGACAAGTTCAAAGCCGAAGCTTTCCGTGACCTTGAAGTGACGGTCATAGCCGGGGGCGGGGCACAGCCACTTGAGTCCCTCCTGCCTACACCACGCACTCTCGCTGTGGAGAAGACCGTGCGTGTACGCCTTGGAAATTGTATCGTACATGAGCTGCAGGCTGGAGTTGCCGCCGGCAAACACCTGCGACGTCTTGCAGCCGAGAATCTCGGCAAAAAGCCTCTTGGCGCTGGGAATGCCGCTCAGCTCGCCGTAGTTGCGGATGTTGACGCCCTCATCCATGCAGTCGTTCGGGTCAGTCAGGACGGTCATAATGTCGCTGACAAGGTCAAGCTGCGCCTTGCCGGGCTTGCCGCGCGCCATATTGAGTGCAAGCCCCTTTGCCTTCCAGCTCTCAAACTCGGCGCTGACCTTGTCATACTCCGCCTTCCACTCGGCAGCGGTAAGTTTCGTGTAATCCATGATACTTCCTCCTTGATTGGATGGTCGTTTGTTCTCTCTGCATGATTGTGCGGCTATTATATCATTCCGCCGCACGAAAAACAAGCGGCATTGCTTGCCGCCACTGCATTTGCCAAAAAAAGAAAGGCCGCAAAAGCAGCCTTTCTTTTCGTTTGTCTTAACCGAACAGGGCCATCAGGACGCCTGCTGCGATTGCGGAACCGATAACACCGGCAACGTTCGGGCCCATGGCGTGCATGAGCAGGAAGTTGGAGGGGTTCTCCTTCTGGCCGACGACCTGGGAAACACGGGCGGCCATGGGGACGGCGGAAACGCCGGCGGAACCGATCAGCGGGTTGATCTTTTCCTTCAGGAACAGGTTCATGAACTTGGCAAGCAGAACGCCGCCGGCGGTGCCGAAGCCGAAGGCCACGACGCCCATTGCCATGATCTTGATGGTCTGGAGGGAAAGGAACGTGGTGGCGGTAGCCGTTGCACCAACGGTGAAGCCGAGGAAGATCGTGACGATGTTCATCAGCTCGTTGCTCATGGTCTTGGAAAGACGGTCGGCAACGCCGGATTCCTTGGCAAGGTTACCGAGCATCAGGCAGGCGATCAGCGGAGCGGCAGAGGGAACGAGCAGTGCCACGAACACGGTGATCATGATCGGGAAGACGATCTTTTCCTTCTGGGAAACAACGCGCAGCGGGCGCATCTTGATCACGCGCTCTTTCTTGGTGGTCAGAGCCTTCATGATCGGCGGCTGAATGACCGGAACGAGAGCCATGTAGCTGTATGCGGCAACGGCGATGGGTCCGAGCAGGTGCGGAGCGAGACGGGAGGTGACGAAAATCGCCGTCGGGCCGTCAGCGCCGCCGATGATACCGATGGAGGAGGATTCCTGCTGGGTGAAGCCCATGAGCTGGGTGCCGACATAGGTCATGAAGATACCGAGCTGGGCGGCAGCGCCGAGCAGCAGGGACTTGGGGTTGGCGATCAGCGGACCGAAGTCGGTCATTGCGCCGACGCCCATGAAGATCAGGCACGGATAGATGCCGAGCTTGACGCCGAGGTAGAGGATATCGAGAAGACCGGCAGTAACGACCGGACCGGAAATGGTCATGCCGTACATAGCGGCAGCCTGCTCCGCCTGGGCGACAGCCTGGATCTGAGCGGCAAACTCAGAGATCGGCTCCGTCGCAGAAGCCATGATCTCAGAAGCGACCTGTGTGATCGCGTCTGCGCCGAAGACCTCCTGTGCAGAGAGCAGCAGCTGCTGGAAATAAGGCGCGAGCACATTTTCCGAAACGCCTGCCTCGCTCATTTCCGCAAGGAAGGTCGCGGTAATGGGATCGCCGTGGAGGATATCCCAGTGGACATGACCGCCCGCGAAGAATATCTCATGGAACATCTCAGCACCAGGCAGGTTCGTACAAAGCATACCAAAGGAGATGGGGACAAGCAGCAGCGGCTCAAAGCCCTTCACGATGGCAAGGTACATCAGGACGAAGGAAATGGCGATCATGATGAGGCACTTCCAGTTGCCGTCCTGAGAGAACATGTAGAAACCGGTCTGCGTGAGGAAATTGATAATAGCTTGCATTTATTTCTTTTTTCCTTTCACAGTTTTACGGGGTGCCTTGTCTTAGCCGATGACGCACAGAGTGTCGCCGGGGTTGACAGCAGCGCCCTTGGCAACTGCGACGGAGGAAACGGTACCGGCGCAGGGAGCGAAAATCTCGTTTTCCATCTTCATGGCTTCGAGGATCATGAGAAGCTCGCCTTCCTTGACGGCCTGGCCGGCAGCGACCTTAACGTCGAGAATGGTGCCGGGCATCGGGGAGGTGACAGTGCCGGCGCCTGCGGGAGCAGCAGCGGGGGCAGCGGCGGGGGCGGGAGCAGCAGGAGCGGCAGCGCGGGGAGCGGGAGCAAAGCCGCCGCGGCCGGAGCCGGCGGATTCGACGGTAACTTCATAGGTAGTGCCGTTAACGGTGACATTGTACTGCTTAGTCATTGTGATTTCTCTCCTATATTTTAGATTTTTTTAATGTTGACGATATTCACGCCATTGGAGCTGATGCCGATTTCCTCGGAAAGTGCTGCGGTGATGGCAGCAATGATCTCGGGCTGCATGCCCTGGGGCTTGGGAGCCGGAGCGGCAGCCGGTGCTGCTGCGGCAGCGGGAGCAGGTGTCTTGGCCGCGGTTTTCATCACTGCACCCATGATCATGGTGAGGAAAATGATGCAGATCAAACCAAAAAACACGGTGCCGACACCCATCAGGGTGACGAACAAAGGACTGTATTCCATTTCTTCCTGTTATCCTTTCTTGGATAGTATAGCAAAGCGCCGATGAAAGCTTCAACTGCGCGAGTGCTTGTTTCATGCCGTCTTTTTACGGCGGAGCGCAGCGCCGGTCCGGACGCCGCGTCCGAAAATGCCGGGGATCGCTTATTGCATGGAAAGAACGTCGGCAAAGGCCTGGATCGCGGTCGCGGCCTGGCCGAAGTCGCGCATCTGCTGGTCAACACCGAGCTTGATAAACGGGATACCGGCGGCATCGAGTGCCTTCTTGAGGTACGGGAATTCCATTTCCTCGGGGTCGCAGAACTGCTGCATGAACAGCACCAGACCCTGTGCGCCGGATTCCTTGACGAGATTGGCGACGAATTCGCCGCGGCGGTTCTGACTGGACTGCGGATCGTACAGCAGCACGTCGTAGTCGGTGTTGGTGAACTGCTCGCAAAGCGCCATCATCGGATCGCCGGTCTCGGCAGCATCCGTGCGGAAGGCGCGGGACTCGTGTGCGACATCGTCAGCGGCAATGGCAACATTGTTGTCCTTAAATACCTTGAGGAGCGTCGGGTTATCGACGATGATGCCGGAGGTGACGACCTTGACGCCATTCCATTTGGCGGCAGGCAGAGCCTTCAGCTCAGCGTTGAGGGCGGTGAGCTTTTCGGTGTACTCGACCTTATCCATGAACCAGGCAGCCTTGAGCACAGCGCTTCTCATGATCGGGTCGATCACATCGCAGTGGTCGCTCGCGAGCTTCACGAACTCACGGCGGGCAGCTCTGGACTTGTTGTAGACCTTAATGGCGTTTGCAATATCGTCATTGGTAATCTCATGGCCGACGATCTTCTCCAGCTCGGTCTTAACGTGGGTGTACTGGTCGAGGCAGAACTGCTTGCCGAAGTCAGCAAAACGGTTCTGGGGGTGAGCCAGGAAGATGCAGGGCAGCTTCTCGCTCATGGCAACGCGGATGTTCTGGGACATCGGGCGCAGCGTATCGCAGATGGTCGGGGTGATGACACCGTCGAGCAGGTCGCAGGTGCCGTCAAGCAGCATCTCAAGGTCGAGCTGGGCGATCGTGCAATAGAAGGTCGCGCAGTATTCCTTGGCCTTGGAGATGGTCTTTTTGTTGCTGCCCCACATGCCGAACGGCATCATACCGGCGGCGTAGACCAGCTCTTCCGGTGCATAATACGGCATCACGCCGATGCACTTCTTGCCCGCTTCCTTATAGGCCTTGAGCTGACCGTGGGGATTGGCGGCAATGGCGGAAAATTCATTGACGAAAGTTTCGATACTCATTTTTTCACGCCCTCCTTACTTCTTGTTGGCTTCCATGGCTTCGACAAGGCCCTGAACACGGGTGGTGTACTGAGCTTCGTTAAAGTTGCGCGGGTCGGCCTGGTCACCGTCGAAGCCGGCGCAGGGTACGCCAAGATCCTTGGTGAAGCGGCGCTGCATTTCTGCCATGTAGCCGGACCAAGGCTTGCAGGAACGGTTGTAGTGGACGAGCACGCCGTCGACCTTGTTATCGCGGCAGATGCCCTCGCGCCAAGCAACACCCTGCTCGATGCAGACGGAGTTGGGTGCCTTGTAGTAGGCGCGTGCCATACCATCGAGGTCATCATAAACGAAACCGAACGCCGGTGCGTACACGACGGCGGTGACGTTCACGCCATGCTCCTTAAGCGGCTTGAAGAGAGCCGGGAGCTTGGGCCAGCAGGGGATACCCTCGAACATGACGCGGTACTGTTCGGGGAACGGCGTGGTGGTGGTGCCTTCCTCGATGGCCTTCTTGAGGTCCTTTTCAAGAAGCTCGAACGCCTCGGCAGCGGCGACCTTGCCGCGTGCGGTAACGATGTCCGCCATGTGGTTAAACAGGTCAAAGCCGGAGTAGGGCGCGGGCTTATACTGCAGGTAGTCGCACACGCGCAGCCAGGCAGAGGCGGTGCGGTTGGCGTTGGCGCAGGCCTGCTCGAACTTGGCGTTGTCGAACTTCTTGCCGGTGAGCTTTTCCATCTCATGAATGGCGTTGTCGAACTGGGCGCGGACATACTTGACATTGGAGTCGGCAACTTCCACGGTGTTGTTGTAGGGAATGTCGATCATGATCAGGGGGATATTGCACATACGGGCAATATTCTCATACCACTTGGTCATGCAGTTGCAGATGTTATTGCAGCACAGCACGAAGTCGGGCTGGGGAATGCGCATCTGACGGTAGGGCTTGATAGACTCCCAATACTTGTCCTTGAGCGGACCGTCGGGCATCGCCTCGATCTCGTGAATGTCGACGAGAACGGTGTAGGGCTGCTGCGTCTTGGGATCCTTCTTGGGCTTGCCGGTGGTTTCGTCGATGACGACCTTGCCGTCAGCGTCCTTGAGGGGCTTGCCGCTGTTGGGGTCGATGATGTACTCAAGCGTTTCGGGGTCAAACTTACGGGCAGCACGCTTGCCGGCTGCGTAAGCAAGGCTGATACGGGCGTAGCCGCAGATATCGTTGTCGAATCCGAGATCCTCAGCCGCCTGACACATGATCTCGCCGTCGCGGTTGGCGGCGATACCGGCAGCCTGGTTTTCCGGATACATCACGTTCAGGTCAAAGGCTTCTGCCAGTTCGCAGGGGAACTTGGAAGAGGACCAACCGACCAGCTTACCCGCCTTCTTGGCTTCGCGTGCGTCTGCATGGACGTCGTCAACGACCTTGCGAAGGGCAAGTACGCCGGGGCTAACTTCTTTTGCCATTTTGAATCATCCTCCGATTAAAATTATTGTTGCTGTTTCAGTGCCTTCTGATAGGCGAACAGCGCTGCGCCGAGCGCGCCGTTATACTGGGTGAGCGGGCTTGTGTGGATCTCGTGGCCGAGCTGTTCGCGCAGTGCTTTGACGATACCGCGGTTCTGCGCAACGCCGCCGGTCATTACCACCAGGTCGCGCACGCCCACGCGGTTGCAAAGGCCGCTCACGCGCCCGGCGACCGACTTGTGGATACCGTTGATGATGTCGCACTTATCCGTGCCGACGGCAAGCTGAGAGATAACCTCGGACTCGGCAAAGACTGTGCAGGTCGAGCTGATGCCGATTTCGCGGGTGGACTGATCGCCCAGTGCTCCGAGATCCTCAACATTGACCTCAAGCACACGCGCCATGACGTCGAGAAACCGTCCGGTGCCGGCGGCACACTTGTCGTTCATGACGAAGTTGCGCATCTGTCCGTTTTCGATCTCGATGACTTTGACATCCTGACCGCCGATATCAATGACAGTGCGCACCTCGGGAAAGAGGAACGCCGCGCCCCTGGCATGGCAGGAAAGCTCCGACATCTGTAGATCGGCAAGTCCGTCAAGGGAGTTGCGTCCGTAGCCGGTGGCAAGGACGAAGTCCATCTCCTCACGCGTCATGCCGGCATTTTCCAGCACCTCCGCGATCGCGCGGGCAGGTCCGCTCGTGCCGGTACCGACAGCAACAAGGGACTTTGCCACGATGTCTTTCCCGTCTTTGATAATCACACACTTCGACGCGGTGGAACCCACGTCGATGCCCATGGTAAAAATGCTCATGTTTTTCTCCGTTTTTCCTGCCGCGGCATCACGCCGCGGCAGGTTGTTCTTTTACTTCAGATACAGGTTGTCGAAATCGCGGATCACGCGCGGCAGGAGCATCTGATGGAACGGGCAGATGGACTCAGGATTCTGATAGCAGGCGTTTGCAAATGCCTGAATGTAGGGACGCATGTCGTTCATATCGACGATCTCGTCGGTCAGACCTGCCTTGGCGCAGAACTTCGGGCGGGACTTGTCGGTGTACTCCTGGATGAGCTTGTTCATCTTGTCGATGGTGGGCTGGAGATCGGCACCGGTCTTATCGTCCTTGACGAGGCGGCGTGCGTACATAGCGGCAGCCGCGGTCTCACCGTGCATGACATAGATCTCGGTGGCGGCAGTGCCGATGGAGAAAGCGTTGTTGTCGTTGCCCTGCGGGCCGCCGAGGACGTAGTGTGCAGCAGCGGTGCCCTTGCGCAGCGTGATCTCCATCATCGGGAGCTTGGAAGACTGGATGGAGTAGATCAGGCTCTGGCCGAGACCGAGCAGCTCAGCACGCTCAGCATCGTTACCGACATCGATACCGGTGGTATCCTGGATCCACAGCATCGGGATGCGGTCACGGGCGCAGAGGGTGACGAACTCATTCATCTTGATGAGGCCCTGACGGTACAGCTTGCCGCCGACGCCCATTGCGGAGCCGTAGGTGGCCATCTTGTACTCGGGGTAGTTCATCAGCATACCCTGATAGTTGGCGACAACGCCGACG
>JAUMWI010000023.1 GCA_030529725.1 Eubacteriales bacterium
GGGCTTGGCGGCGGGCTTCTTCTCGGCCTTCTCTTCGCCGTCATCTGCCTTCTTGGTGGTCTTCTTGGCAGCAGGCTTCTTTTCGGCCTTCTCTTCACCGTCGGCGGCCTTTGCTGCCTTCTTTGCGGCAGGCTTGCCGGCCTTGGCGTTGTCAACAACGACCGCGATGGTCTTCTCGCGCATCAGCTGCTCACGGACGGAAGCGGTGTCAAGATACTTCTTGACCATATCCAGCTCCATCTTATACTGCTCGGCGATCTTGGCATATTCAGCCTCGACCTCTTCGTCGGAAACCTCGATCTTCTCAACCTTCATGATTTCAGCCATAGCGAGGTCAAGCTTGACCTGCTTTTCAGCCGGCTCTCTGCCGTCAGCAAGGAACTTTGCCTCATCCATGTTCATCATCTTGCAGTACTGGTCATAGGGGATCCCCTGAGACTCCAGGCGCTGCTTGAACTCGTCGAGGAAGCGGCGGCACTGCTCTTCGATCAGCACTTCGGGGATGTCGCACTCGATACCGTCAGCAACCTTTTCCATCAGGGCGTTCTCGTAAGCGAACTTGGCAGCCTTCTCACGCTCTTCGGTGATCTCCTTCTTGATGCTGTCCTTGAGTTCCTTGATGGTGTCGAACTCAGAAACATCCTTGGCAAACTCATCGTCAGCCTTGGGCATTTCCTTGGCCTTGATCTCATTGGCCTTGACGTGGAACACGACGGCCTTGCCGGCGAGATCCTTATGATAATCCTCGGGGAAGGTGATGTTGATGTCTTTCTCCTCACCGGCCTTCATGCCGATGATCTGATCCTCAAAGCCGGGGACAAAGCTGCCGGAACCGAGCTCAAGCTCATAGTTCTCGCCCTTGCCGCCCTCGAAAGCGGTTCCGTTGTCGAAGCCCTCAAAGTCGATCACAGCAATGTCACCGATCTTGGCCTTGCGGTCAACAGAAACAAGGCGGGCATTGCGCTCGACCATCTCATCGAGGCGAGCCTTCACATCGTCAGCCGTGACCTTGACTTCTTCCTTCTCGGCGCTGACGCCCTTGTATGCGCCGAGCTTGACCTCGGGATACACGGCGACGGTAGCTTTAAAGGTAAAACCGTCAGCCGTGACTTCGCCGACGATCTCAACATCAGGATAGCCGATCACGTCCAGACCGCTGGAACCAACTGCCTGCGTATATGCTTCGGGCAGAGCAACGTCCACAGCATCACTGTAGAAGACGCCTGCGCCGTACATTTTTTCAATCATCTTGCGGGGAGCCTTGCCCGGACGGAAGCCCGGAACGCGAATCTGCTTGCGTGCCTTCAGATAAGCCTTGGCAACGGCAGCTTCAAATTCTTCTGCGCCGACTTCGATGGTGAGGGCGACTCTGCTCTTTTCAAGCTTTTCGGTGTTTTTCACAGTCATGATTTCTTTTTCCTCCGTATTAAGCATATTTCATGCTTTTGCAGTTTGCTATTGTAACATAGTCTTTTGGAAATATCTACCCCTTTTTCTGCTAATTGCAGATTTTTTTCGGAATAAATCCAAGATAATCTGCCGAAATGAGGGCATATTCGGTCGAATTCCGCTTTCCTTCAAATGCACGCTTGTGTGTAGGGCCATGCAGATGACCGTAAAAGCAGCACTCCACACCGTAGCGGTCAATCAGATCAAGCATCTCCGGACACTGGTAGCCGTGGTAAATGGGGGGATAATGCAAAAAGCAAAGGATCTTTTTTCCCTCGGCGCACTGAAATGAGGCTTCCAGCCTCAGTGCCTCCCGGCTGAGCATCTTTCCCGTGTGCGTCCCCTCCGACTCCTCCTCGTAAAACCAGCCGCGCGTACCGCAGATAGCATAGTCGCCGTAAAAAAAGCAGTTGTTGTGGAGGATGTCGATACTCGTGATACCGTGCTCAGCAAAGAATTTTTTCATCTTCGTTGCCGTTCCCCACCAATAGTCATGGTTTCCCTTGAGCAGGATCTTTTTTCCCGGCAGCGCGTCAATAAACCGGAAGTCAGCAAGTGCCTCCTCCAGAGAGATCCCCCAGGACGTATCGCCGGCAAGGACGATCACATCGTCCTCTTGCAGTTCGGAGAATGCCGTACGCAGGCGTTCCACGTAATTTTCCCACTTGGGGCCGAACACGTCCATCGGCTTATCCGCGCAAAGCGACAGGTGCAGATCGCCGATCGCGTAAAGTGCCACAAGGCATCCCCCTTTCCTGCAATTATCAAAGGTTAAAACGCATTTTCGAGATATTCGATGCGTGTATTCTGCGCGTTGTGTTCGGCATCGGTGTAAACCTCCGCCACGTCAAAGCGCGCAGGAACATCAATGTTGTGTGTACTGAGATAAAACTGTGCGGTCGTGCGGAGCTTTTCCTGTTTGGATGCCGTGACAAACTCACGCGGCATTCCATACTTCAGATTGCTGCGCAGCTTGACCTCCACAAAGCAGAGAACGCCGGCTTTCTTCGCAATCAGGTCAATCTCACCGAAGCGGCAGCGATACCCCGATGCAACAAGCTGATAGCCCCGCTCGCGCAGGTAATTCGCCACCAGTGCCTCGCCCCAGTCCCCTGTTGTCTTTGTTGTCATCTCCTGGCCTCCCATTTCTTCAGGAAGGTCATTCTATGTACCGCGCAGGGGCCGTAGGCATCCAGCATGGCGTAGTGCAGTTTTGTGCCATAGCCCTTGTGCTTTGCAAACTGATACTGCGGATACTCCCTATCCAGTACCTCACTGACATAGCGGTCACGGCTGACCTTTGCCAAAACCGACGCCGCCGCAATACTGATGCTTCTGCCGTCTCCGCCAATGAGCGTTAAGTGCGGCGTGGTGACGGCATACTTTGTCCCATGGTCGCGGTTGCCGTCAATGAGGGCAAAGTCCGCCGGGACGGACAAGCCGTCGATCGCAAGCTGCATCGCCTTCATGCGGGCATTGAGGATGTCGATCTCGTCAATTTCTTTTGCATCGACCGATGCAATGCTGTAAGCAATCGCTTTTTCACGAATCACGTCGAAGAGAGCTTCGCGCTTTTTCTCCGTCAGTTTTTTTGAGTCGTCCAGTCCGTCGATCATGCACCCATCCGGCAGAATCACGGCAGCAGCGTACACCGGTCCCATCAGTGGGCCGGCGCCGGCTTCGTCCACACCGCAAATGTGTGCGTATCCTTCGGCGAGTGCCTTGCGCTCACAGGTATAATCAACGCTCATGCTTCTTCCTCCGGGACGGTTTCCAGTGTAAAGCGTCCGAGCTTGCCACCGCGGAACTCATCCAGCAAAATGCGGCTCATTCGCTCCGTATCCACCTCACCGCCGGAGATGAGAAATCCGCGCTTACGTGCCGCCTTCTGCAGCAGCTCCCAGCCGTCGTCACCGTCCTCTGCCGTGATCTTATAGCGCTCCAGAACGGCCTGTGGATAGTTCTTGCCGAGATAATCCATCAGGCGCATGGCAAGCTCCTCAATATCCACCACATCATCCTTGATCGCGCCGGTAAAGGCAAGGCGGATGCCGACCTCGGGATCTTCAAATTTCGGCCAGAGAATCCCCGGCGTATCCAAAAGCTCCAGCGTCTTATCCACCGGCACCCACTGCTTGCCGCGCGTCACACCGGGGCGATCCTCAGCCTTTGCCGTCTTGCGGCCGGAAACCTTATTGATAAAGGTGGACTTTCCCACATTCGGAATGCCGAGCACCATCACACGCAGCACGCGCCCGACCTGCCCCTTGGCTTCGTAGGCATCGAGCTTATCCTTCAAAAGCGCACGCACTGTGGGCGCAAACTGTTTCACGCCTGCACCGCTTTTGGCATCGACCTCAATGACGGCATAGCCGAGGTTTCGGAAGTATGCCGCCCACTTTTTTGTCATATTCGGATCCGCCTGATCGACGCGGTTCAAAACAACAATACGCCGCTTGCCCGCTGTCAGCTCGTCAATATCCGGATTACGAGACGAGAGCGGAATGCGAGCGTCAATGATCTCGCACACGGCGTCCATATTCCCGATTTCCGCCGTCACCATGCGGCGAGTCTTGGTCATATGTCCGGGGAACCAGCTCAAACTTTCCAGTTGCATTGTTCTCTTACTTCCTTACTTCAGAAATCCGATACGGCTGAAATCGCGCTTCTCCGTCAGGTAGTCCTTCCCCGGGAAAAGGACAAACACCGCCTTGCCGATGATCAACTGCTCCTCCACAGGTCCAAGACGATCATCACGGCTGTCATTTGAGTGGTTGCGGTTGTCGCCCATAAGGAACACAGAACCCTGCGGCACGGTGAGCGGAAACTCCGTCCCCTCCTCCAGATAAGTGAGATCATTGATGTAGTCCTCATGAAGCTCCACACCGTCCACATAGACTCTGCCAAGCTCAAAGTCAATGTCCACCGTCTGTCCCTCGGTAGCAATCACACGCTTGACAATCGGCTCGTCGGAAAAGCTCAGCTTACGCGCGATGACAATATCGCCAGCCTCGTAGTCGCCGCAGATCGTGGAATTGATGACAATGAGGCGGTCTCCGTTTTGAAGCGTCGGGATCATCGACGGGCCGGAAACTCCCATCATCCGCACGGCAAACGTAAAAGTGAGCGTGATGATCAGCACCGATGAGACAAGTGAGCGCACCCACTCGTAAGTCTCACGACCGGAAATACGCTCCGTGATTTCTTTGCCGTCATTCATTTCAAGATTATCATTATATTCTTCCATAGAAAACACTCCGTCATGTGTATAAAACTCTAGTGTTTTATTGTAACATAAATTCAGAAAAACACAACAAAAAAACTTGCTCAGCTTGTCAAAAAAAGCGCAGCCTTCGCTGCGCTTTTTTCGCTCTCAAATTGTTCGATTTACAGCTTCTCACGAACCTTGGCTGCCTTACCGACGCGGTCACGCAGGTAGTACAGCTTGGCGCGGCGGACAAAGCCGGTGCGCACGGTTTCGATCTTCTCGATGAGCGGAGAGTGGATGGGGAACACCTTCTCAACGCCAACGCCGTAAGCAACACGACGGACGGTGATGGTTTCCTCAAGACCACCGTGACGCTTTGCGATCACGATGCCTTCAAAGACCTGGATACGCTCACGGGAGCCTTCCTTGATCTTGACGTGGACGCGGACGGTATCGCCGACGCTCACTTCGGGCTTTTCGCTCTTGAGCTGCTGTGCTTCAAGTTCCTTGATGAGATCCATGGATAGTTTCCTCCTAATTTATAGGCATTCTTGCCGCTTTTCTCATGGCGCAATGGCGCTCAAGCAGCGCGCGCACGGCAGAGGACTGCCCTTTTCAAGCTATGGTAGAATATCACATCAAATTGTGAAATGCAAGTCCTTTTTCAAAAAAAACAGCAATAAATCAGCGAAATTCTTTCATTTCCGCATCATAGAGCATATGACGGCGGACACGCACGAAGCTTGGTGCAAGCTCCGGTAGGTATTTTGCGATCGCTGCGCCAATAAACGCCGGATTCAGTCCCGGGTTCTGCGCCATGACGATGACCTCCGCACGGAGCATATTTTCCTCTTCTGTCAGCGTCAGGGATTGAATCATGGGGCGAATGTTAATTTCGGCGAGTTCCTTGTGCTTGGTGCGCTTTTCGACAAGAACCTCCTCACAGGCAAACAGAGCCTCAATTTTCTCGACCGCCCCCGATGGGACGCCATTGTCGTAATCTAACTCCATGGTTGCGCGGATGAAGGAAAGCTCCTTCACCGCTCGCTCGATCGGATAGCATGCAAGCACTCGGATTCCTGCCGGCATTCCGGTATTGAGTGCCTCCGCCACGCCGATCCCGTCGGACTGCTCCACCGTTTCAAAATCCAACAGCTCGCAGTCGCTCTCCTGTCCTACCGGCAGCGGCAGGACGATGGAGATGATCGGATGGGGGTGGAAGCCGTTGGAGTGCCGGAGCGACAGTCCTGCACGCGGAAACACGCGCTGGAACGTACGCATGAGGTCGAGATGAGAGATGTAGGAAGCCTGTGCTTCCTTGATAAAGAGAAGACGCAGTTTAGACATCACACTTTCCCCCTACCAGTAAGTTCGCGCCGCAGCCGTTGCAGTGCGTGCGGCAGTCGGGCGTGGTCACGCCTTCAAACGCCTTTTCATGCTCGCGCCACAGATAGCTTTCCGTCACGCCGGAACTTATCATACTCCAGGGCATGATCTCATCCTTTGCGCGCTTGCGGTTGGCGTAAAAGTGCGGATCAAGTCCGCATTCCTCAAACGATTCCATCCAGCGATCAAGAGAGAAGTAATCCTCCCACGCATCGAGCTTTGCCCCCTTGCGGAATGCCGTCTCCATGACCTTGCATAGCCTACGGTCACCGACGGCGAGGACAGCTTCCATAAAGCTCGTGGGAGACGGATGCCAGTTGTAGGTCACGGTCTTGGTCGTCATCGCTTCGCGCAGGAGCTTGACGCGGCGCTCGTACTCCTCAATCGAAATCTGAGGCTCCCACTGGAACGCGGTGTGCGGCTTGGGGACAAACCATGAAGTAGACACCGTGATACGGACGCCGCGATTTTTATTGACCGCGCTCTCACGCCACGCGTGCATGACATGGGCGGCAACGTCTGCAATGCCGAGCACGTCCTCATCCGTCTCGGTCGGAAGGCCGAGCATGAAGTAGAGCTTGACCGCATTGTAGCCGCCTGCAAAGGCGCGGCGGCAGGAAGCAAGCAAATCCTCCTCCGTGACATTCTTGTTGATGGCGTCGCGCAGCCGCTGCGTGCCGGCTTCGGGCGCAAAGGTAAGACCTGTCTTTCTTCCCTTTTGCAAGCGCTCCATCAGTGCCATAGAGAAGTTATCTGCACGCAGACTCGGCAGAGAGAGATTCAGATGCTTCTGCTCACAGAAAGGCTCCAGCTCATCGCACAGCTCAACAAGCTGCGGATAATCAGAGGTGGAGAGTGACGAGAGCGTCATATCCTGATAGCCGGAATCCTCGATGGCTTCCTTGGCATATTGAACGAGCAAGTCCTTCGAGCGGTTGCGAACCGGACGGTACACATAGCCCGCCTGGCAGAAACGGCAGCCGCGGATACAGCCGCGGAACAGTTCCAGTGACGTTCTATCCTGCACGATCTCCGTGGACGGCACGATCGTTTTGCTCGGATAATACGCTTCGTCCATATTTCGCATGATACGCTTGGTGACCTTTGCCGGTGCGCCGTCCTTGGGCGTGATGGCCTTGACCGTGCCGTCCTCGTTGTAGGAAACGTCGTAAAGGCTTGGGACATAAACGCCGTCAAGGTGAGATGCTTCACAGAGAAAGCGGTGCTTGTCCCATCCCTCACGTTTGGCCTTTCGGTACAGCGAGAGGATCTCGACCGTCACTTCCTCGCCCTCACCGAGGGAAATAAGATCAATAAAGTCCGCCATCGGCTCAGAATTATACATTGCCGTTCCGCCGGCAATGACAAGCGGCGTTAAGCTCGGACGATCCTCGCTGCGAATCGGCAGTCCGGCAAGGTCGAGCATATTGAGAATTGCAGGAAATGCCATCTCGTAGCCGACGGAAAAGGCAATGATGTCAAAATCACGGATGGGGTCAAAGGATTCCAGCGCATAGAGCGGAATATTCGCCTTGCGCATCTCCTCTTCCATGTCGCCCCAGGGAGCAAAGCAGCGCTCGCACCAGACACCGTCCATGTTGTTCATCACGCCGTAAAGAATACGCATGCCGAGATTGGACATGCCGATCTCATAGGTGTCGGGGAAGCAGAACGCAACGCGGGTATCGACCTGCGTTTTGTCCTTCATCACCGCGTTATATTCACCGCCGACATAGCGTGCCGGTTTTTGCACGCGCGGCAGAATGCGTTCGATTTTTTTATCCATGGAGGCCTCCGAAACAGCAAAAAAATACACAGGAAACGCACTTTGTGCGTCTTTCCTGTGTATTCTACACTTTAACCGCATTTTTCGCAAGAGCAAGTTGAGGCAATGTACGGAAAAGGAGCGAAACGGAGGCAAGCAGGAAAAACATACCGCTGCCGGAAACGACGCTTAAATAGATGCCGAGCACCAAAAGGCTCAGCGCACACGCTGTCCCCACCACCGCAGCCACGGCATCGCCGATCATCGGGCCAAAGAAAAACGCCGTCACAAGATACACCGTGCGTCCGCCGTCAAGCGGCAGGATCGGCAGGAGGTTATAGGCACCCAAGATGATATTTGTACCGGCAAAAAGATAGCCGCCCAGCCACTGGGTACGCAGTGAGATCTCCGCAAAGATCACCGCTGTGAGCAAATTGACTGCAGGACCGGCAAGCGTCACAAGCAGTTCACCACCATAGGAGATCCGCTGTGTACCGGGAGCAAAAATCTCCGCCCCGAGTGCGCTCAGCCGCAGCCCCTCCACCGGAACGTGCAGCAGACGCAGAAACAGCAAATGTCCGCATTCATGCACCGCAGCAGCAAGCAGCACGGATACAACGACCTCAAGCGGGGATATGAGCGCAGCCACCGCAAGAATGACCCAAAAGCCAACTGAGACACGCACGCCGCGTTCAGGAAACAAGATAGTAGATCGGATTGAGATACTCCTCCCCGTCATGAATTTCAAAGTGGAGATGTGCGCCGGTGGCGTTGCCCGTCTGACCGACTCGCGCAATCGTCTCACCTTTTTTGACCTGCGTGCCCGATGGTACTGTTACCGCGCTGCAATGTGCGTAGAGCGTGGAAAATCCGTCCGCATGGTTGACCGTCAGGTATCTGCCCAGCTCTGCACTATCCCCGACCACGCCCACTGTGCCGTCCGCAAAGCAGCAGATCTCCGTTCCTTCATCAGCGGCAAGATCGACGCCGTAGTGGAAGGATTCTTTTCCACTGGTCGGATGCTCCCGCCAGCCAAACCCCGATGTTTCCGTACCGGTCAGCGGCGGCACATAGGAAAAGCCGAGAATGCGCTGCTCTGCCACCGCGCAATCCGGCAGCTCCTGTTCGCGCAGCAGGGATGATACCTCCTCACCGGAGACACTTGCACCGATCAGCTTTCCGGACACCTCCTGCACGCCGTTTTCTTCCCCGAACACGGCAAGGTAAGCCTCCGACAGTGACTCCTTAATGCCGCTTTCCCCGGAAACGGCGCGTCCCACCGCAGAAAACGCCTCCGCAAAATCGGCATCACGCACGAGCCACTGCCCCAACGTACCGCGCATACTGCCGAGGTTTCCAGGCATGACAAGCTTGAGCGTAATAAGCGCAATGAACAGAATACCGCAAATGATCATCTGGTAGAAGCCGCGACGCGGCGGGCTTGTCTGCTCCCGTCTTCCGTGCCGTGCGCTGTGCGCTTTGGTCTGTCTTGCCGTATCGGTGCATTGGGTGCGGTAGGAATCTCTCCGGCGCAGCCGCTTTCCACGTCTCATCAAACCCCCTCCTCTCGTTTGGAAAAATCTATGTAAAAACAGGCAAAAAAAGACCACCTCGATGAGGTGGTCAAAACAAAGCAGAGCTCAGTATTGCTCAAAGAAGTTTTTCAGCAGAGTCTCACCATCGCGGTGCATTTCATCCTGCAGCTCCGGATGAAACTGCATACCAACGATCGCCCGCTCCCGATGCGCGATCATCTGCAAGGGACACTCGCGCGTCGAGGCAAGGCATTCAAATCCATCCGGCACAGCAGAGATCGTGTAGCTGTGAAGCTGCATACAGGTAAAGTGTTCCCCCAATCCGCGCAGAAGAGGATGCTTACGGCGTACGGAAATTTCCCGATAGCCGAACTCCCCTGCGGCATCGTCCATCGGGACAATCTCGCTGCCAAAGGCACGGGAGATGAGGTGAAACCCTGCACAGATTCCGAGCATCGGCGCAGTGTTCGTGCGGATAAAGTCCAGCAAAACCCGGTACTCCTCATCGCCCTCGCTCAAATTGCGCGGAGAAAAGCGTCCGGAAAACACGACATAGTCCCGATCACACGCCGACGCAAGCTGGGAATGATGGAGCGTCACGATCTCAAAGTTGCCCTGGCGCGAAAGCACCTCGCGCAGATTCGGAAGATTGTATAGCTCCGGGGCAAGTCCATAACGTGCACTGTCCTTGATTTCCCCCTGATCCTGCGGCGTTTTCTCATCGGAGACCAGTAAAATTCTTTTTTTCATACCGCTTCCCTCCATCGTGTCGGTGGCACAGAGATCATTTTTGGCACAATGCACCGCTCAGATGCAAAACCGCCTCGAGCACACCGCCGCCGATGGCACTGGCTTTATCGGAAACGGTATCGCAGTAGGCGACCTCTCCGCGCGGATCAACATCACCGCACTTGAGTCCCTTTTTCACCTCAGCCCCGTCAGCAATCAAACCGCGCAGTACTCCGGAGATGGTCGCTTTCATCGGTTCGCCTGCAACGAATCCCACCGTCTCGCCCTCTTTAACGAGGTCGCGGATCTTATGCGTGCTTTCAAATATGCCGTCTGCCGGCGCACGCAGCACACGCTCCCCGGCAAAGCCGCCGATGAGTCCCGGAATATTCGTGTTCGGCAATGCGCTTCCGCGATAAATCGCACGCCCAAGTGTATGACCGCGCATTGTTTCCACGACGGCATGGCAGTCCTCCCCTGCTGTAAATCCGGGACCGACACCGATGACGATGGGTGCATCCGTAATCCTCGTCCCGAGATTCCTCTTGGCAAGGATCGCATCAATGATCACGTCAGGTTTAAGCATCTCGCGGCAGCGGCACTCAGGATCCGCAAGGACCGGAATCATTCCCTGTGCAAGAATTTCTCGTGCCTGCTGCACGTCCTGAACATATTTTGCCGTCACGTCCTCAACGGTCATCGTACCGTGAAGGATGGCATCAGAAAACGCCACCGTGCGGCGGATCGCCATCGGACGCTCCAAATCGGTCATTACGATTTTCACTCCGCTGCGATAAAGCCGAAGCGCAATACCGCTGGCAAGATCGCCTGCTCCGCGGATCAATGCAAGCATGTGTATACCCCCATGTGTAGGCTGCCGGCAATAACCGGACAGTCAAATTGTTTGCCGAGCTGCTCCGCCGTCTCAAAAGATGCGGCGTCCTCCACCTTATTGATATAGACGCGGTCGCCGTATCCCTCTGCACGGATCACTTTCGCAGCAATTTCAGGCGTGACAACCGCATCCTCGCTCTGCCCGGCAAGCTCCGCGTAAAGAGCGGGTCGATGGCAGGTCTCGGCAATCGTCTTGCCGATGCCGTCGATCCCGACAACCATAACGGTTCTGTGTGCGCCGGACGGAATGACCGGCTCGTGCGGCGCATGTGCTTTGAGCGGCAAGCGTTTTGCACCGTCTGCCTCAACGATAACGAAGTCGGCAAGCCGCGCCAGAGCGTCAAAAGATATCTGCGGCGCGCAGAGCTTGTTCTCGCCCGACTTATCCGCGACACAGATCACATTCTGTTCTATGAGCGCGGCCGCCACATCCTCCTCCGATGCGCCGAAAAGCGTCGGATACTGCGCAGGCTGCTTGATTTTGGTCGAGGTGCAGATAATGACCTTTCCGCGGCACTTGAGCTCTTCCGCCAGCGTATACATCAGTGTCGTCTTTCCGCCGCCGCCGATCAGCGCAGTGATGCCGTGTCCGATTTGCAATAATGATGAAATCAGCATACTACTCTCCAAAAGGCTAATTGATGCACTTTGCGCGGTGCTCGATCATTTCCGCGGCAATGCTGATGGCAATCTCCTCCGGCGTCTCCGCAAGAATCTGAAGCCCGATCGGAGAATGAATCCGCGAAATATCCGTATCGGTATAGCCCTGCGCGATCAGCAGTTCCCGCGTCTTGGCGACTTTATGCCTCGAGCCAATGCAGCCGACATAGGTGGCATCACTCCTAAGTACCTGGGACAAGATCTCAAAATCAGAGTGGTGGCCCGGTGTCATGATCACGACATAGTCATTCTTCGTAATCGTCACTTTATCATAGATCGCGGAAAAATCTCCGAAAACAACCTCACTTGCGCAGGGATAATTTTCTTTCTTCGCAAGTGCCTCGCGGTTATCGAACATAACAACCGAAAAACCGATCGTGGAGAGAACCGGTACAAGCGCCTTGCCAACGTGTCCGCCGCCAAAGATATAAACCTTTCCTGCGCGGAACACCGGCTCGACGTAAAGGCTCTCTTTCCACACCGCTTTTGATGTAAAGTATTCTTGCCTGTCAGATGGGATATCTTCAGCCGTCAGAACCTTAAGCTCCTCTGTGTATGCGCCATCGAGCGTAAGCGAAAGCCACGCGTTTTCGTTCCCGTCCAACAGCTCACGCCAGCGGCGGAGCACAGCGTTTTCTGCTGCGGACCGCGGTGTAAACACCTGAGAATAAACCGTGACCTTGCCGCCGCAGATCATACCGATACTCTCCACCTCATCCGGTCGAAGGTCATAGGACTTAAGCAGCGGCTCATTGGTCTTCATACACTCCAAGGCGCGCTGAGCCGCCAGATACTCCACAGCTCCGCCGCCGATCGTCCCCATAGTATGACCGTCTGCAAAAACTGCCATCTTCGCACCCGCGCCGCGAGGTGAGGATCCGGAAGATGCGAAAACACTGCAAAGGACAACACTTTCTCCTTCCTTAAGGGATGCAAGCATCGCGTCAAGAATCTTCTTCATAGCACTGTTATCCTCTCCGTAGAATTACGATTTGTTTGAATTATAGCAACATAATCCACTAATTTCAATCAATTTTTTGTCTCCCTAAATTTTTTTCTTGCTATTTCGTGTTTCTTCTGCTATACTGTCGTTATCTTAAACAAGATAACGCTATGGAGGCCCTATGAAACGATCCGAACACGGCATTCCTATTCTATTGTTTCTTACGCTTGCAGCACTGATGCTTTTTTCGCTTTGTCTGGGGCGATACACCGTGCCGCTGCGCGAGGTCGTTCGCATTTTGCTGTCCCGATTTTTCCCTGTTTCCCAGACATGGGAAGACGGTATGTCCGCAGCCGTTCTTAACATTCGTCCGCCGCGCATTCTCCTCGCTGCGCTGGTCGGTGCCTGTCTGAGCCTTGCCGGTGCTTCTTATCAGGGTGTTTTTCGCAATGCGATGGCAGCGCCTGACTTTCTGGGTGCCTCCTCCGGTGCCGCGTTCGGTGCGGCGCTTGCAATTTTGTTGGGGTTTTCGTCCGCCGGCATTACCGTTTGTGCGTTTTGCTTCAGCCTTCTGACCGTTGCGCTCGTTTTTTTTGTTGCACGCCGGGCGCCGGGAAAGCGTGCCGCCAACCTGATCCTTGCCGGTATTATGGTTTCCTCGCTTTTCTCCTCCGGCACTTCCTATATCAAGCTCATCGCGGACCCCTCGAGCAAATTGCCGGAGATCACATACTGGCTGATGGGATCCTTCAGCGGCAAGCAATGGCATGATGTACGCTTCGCACTGCCGTTCATGCTGCTTGGCAGTGTACCGCTGCTTCTTTTTCGCTGGCGCATGAACCTTCTGACGATGGGTGACGACGAAGCGCGTTCCATGGGCGTAGACGCCAACAAGCTCCGGCTCCTGGTCGTTGTGTGCGCAACACTTGTAACTGCTGCAAGCGTGTCCGTATCGGGCATCGTAGGCTGGGTCGGTCTTGTGATCCCCCACATGGCGCGCAGGCTCTCCGGCAGCGACTACCGAAAGCTCCTGCCGACGACGCTCCTGCTCGGCGCGATCTTTTTGCTGGGGGTTGACAATCTTTGTCGCAATCTCCTTGCGGTCGAAATTCCGATCGGTATCCTGACCTCATTTATCGGTGCGCCGTTTTTCCTTGCCCTGATGCTCAAGAAGGAGGCATCACTATGAGTCTTACAGTGTCAAACCTGAGTTTTTCTTACGGTACGGCTCCTGTTTTGCAAAATGTCAGCTTTTCTCTCGGCGAGGGGCAGCTCTATGCACTGCTTGGAGCAAACGGAGCCGGAAAAACAACACTGTTCCGCTGCATTTTAGGCCTTAATGAGAAATATGAAGGCAGCATTATCGTGGACGGCAGTGAAGTCCGTTCGCTTACACCTCGTCAGCTCTCTCACCGCATCGCCTATATTCCGCAGATCCATTATCCCGCATTTCAGTACAGCGTTCTGGAAATGGTGCTCATGGGAACAACGCACCGGCTCTCTGCGGTTGCCTCGCCCGGGAAATGGGAAAACAATGACGCGCTGCAGGCGCTGCAAACGCTCGGGATCGAGCATCTTGCACACAGGGACTACGGGAAGCTATCCGGCGGCGAGCAGCAGATGGTGCTTATTGCCCGTGCACTGGTGCAGCAAACGAAACTGCTGCTCATGGACGAGCCGACAGCAAGCCTTGACTACGGCAATCAGCTGCGTGTGCTCTATGCCGTGCGCCGTCTGGCACGCGATGGCTATACGATCCTCCTGTCCACACACAATCCGCAGCATGCGCTCTCCTACGCTGATCGCGTTATTGCCCTTGCCGGAGGAACGCTTGCCGCTGACGGGCCGACACAGGAGGTACTCTCCCCTGCTCTTCTCAAAACGCTTTATGGCGTGGAAGCCGTTTTTTCGTCTGATGGACGCTACATTTTGCCGCAGGAGGTGCTGTGATGCTGATTTGGACACCGGACACTGTCCGTTTTCAAAAAGACGCCGCCGAATACGGTTCCTATCATCAATCACTTGCCGCGCACGTTGCCGCGTACCTTCCCCCCGATGCAAGAATTTGTGATGCAGGCTGTGGGCTCGGCTTTCTCTCCCGGGCGCTTGCCCCGCACTGCGCACACGTTACCGCCGTCGACAGTGAGCCGCTCGCGCTCGATGTACTACGCAAGGACACGCCGGAAAACGTCGAAGTATTTGAGGGCGACGTTTTCATGCTCTCTCCCGACAAACACTTCGACGCGATGGTTTTCTGTTTTTTCGGCAATATGGAGGAAACTCTCCTGCTTGCCAAAAAACACTGCCGTGGAAAAGTGATTGTCATTAAACGCAGTTGGTCACATCACCGGTTCTCCCTCAGTCAGGAACCGCTGCAGAAATATACGAGCGACGAAACGGAACAGTTTCTTCGCACGCGCGGCATTTCGTTTACGCGTGAGAACCTTACGCTCGATATGGGGCAGCCGCTGCGCTCGAAAGAGGATGCCGTTCGCTTCTTTACCGTATACAACCGTGGAAACGAGCCATCCGTTATCTCTTTTAAGAATATCGAAGGCAGACTGCAAAAAACCGATGACCCCGTATTTCCCTATTATTTACCGCAGGAAAAGCCGCTTGGCATTTTTTCGTTCGACGCAGCAGACATTCAATAGTCGAACTCACTTTGTCAAAAAGCAGGACTTTTTCCAACGGAAAAGCCCTGCTTTATTTTTTATTTCAGGAGGAATCCCATGAAAAAACTACTCGCACTCACTTTATCCATCGTGATGCTGCTGTCAATGGTCGGCTGCGGCACACAAATAGACGAGTCGCAAGCACCGGAAACGCGCACCTTTACCGATTCTGTCGGCCGCACGGTGGAGGTTCCTGATAAAATCGACCGGATCGCCGTTTCCGGTCCAATGGCCCAGATGGTTGTCTTTGCACTCGCTCCTGATCAGATGGTCGGCATCGCATCGGAGTGGGACAAGACCGCCGCGCAGTATCTCGACACACAGTATTATGAGCTTCCTGTATTGGGTCAGCTTTACGGCGGCAAGGGTGAGCTGAACCTCGAAACGCTGCTTGCCTCCGGCGCACAGATCGTCATTGACGTCGGTGAGCCAAAAGATGGGATTGTGGAAGATCTTGACGCTCTTTCCGAACAGACCGGGCTTCCCTTTGTTCACATCACGGCAACGACTGACACGATGGGAGATGCCTACCACAAGCTCGGAGAGCTGCTGAATAGGGACGCGGAAGCAGAAACGCTTGCCACTTACTGTGAAAGCGTCTATTCGCGCACGGTGAAGATTGCCGAGAGCGTTGACAAGATCGATCTTCTCTACTGTCTTGGGGAGAACGGTCAAAACGTCATCGCAAATGGTTCTTACCATGCTGAGATCATTGACCTGCTTTCTAACAACCTCGCCGTTGTTGATTCTCCCTCCTCCAAGGGAACAGGCAACGAGGTCGACATGGAGCAGATCCTCCTCTGGAATCCCGATTACATTTTCTTTGCGCCGGAGAGCATCTATGACACCGTTGCCGATGATCCCATCTGGCAGCAGGTAACTGCGATCCGCGAGGGGCATTACTTTGAGGTGCCGTTCGGCCCGTACAACTGGATGGGCTTCCCCCCCTCTGTGCAGAGACTTCTCGGCATGATGTGGATGGCAAAGGTGCTGTACGGTAATGCCGCTGACTACGATCTGCAATCTGAAGTTGCCGAATACTTTTCCCTCTTCTATCATTGCGAGCTAAGCGATGCGCAGTATCAGGAGCTGGTAGCAAACAGCCTTTCCTGAACTTCTCTACACCAGCAAAAAAATTCCTGCCTCGATCACTCGGGCAGGAATTTTTTTACTTTTCGATCTCAGCAAGCTTGCCGAAGTACTTTTCGTGGGTGTTCTGATAAGCCGTGTTGAACAGTTCGTCTTTTCCCTGATGCAGCTCATGGATGTAGTCGTGGTGACTGTTCATGATGTTCTTATCAAAAACAGAAAGGGTATACACGCCGATATTGGAGCACTGGTCGGCAATGCGCTCAACATTGACAAGGATGTCCAGGAACGTAAGACCGGCGTAAACCGTACACTGCCCATCGCGCAGACGGCGAATATGGTTGGAGCGGAGCGTGGAGACAAGGTCATCCACAACTTCCTCCACCGGCTCAATACTGCGCGCTGCCTGATGATCCATTGCGCTGAATGCGCGATAGGCATATTCAAGGATCTCATCCAGCGCTTCTTTCAATACCGAGATCTCCTGCTGCGCGACCGGGGAGAACTGCACATTGCGCTCCAGAAGCTCGCCGGCATTTTCCGTCAGATTCACCGCATAGTCACCGATGCGCTCAAATTCACCAAAGCACTGGATATAGTAGTTCAGCAGATCATTCCCATGACCGGTCGGCACATGCGGAGAAAGCTTAATGAGATAATTGTCCACATGGTCGGCAAGCTTGTCGATATGTTCTTCATTCTCGTTGATGACATCAATCGCTTTCTGGTCATACTGCTGCAAGATATTCATTGCGCCGGCAACAGCACCGCGGGCAAGGCGCGCCATCGTGGTGATCGCTTCCGATGCACCCGAGAGGGCAAGCGCGGGAGATGTAAAGAACTTTTCGTCAAGAAGTTCAAGCTCATGATCGACATTCTCGCCGATTTCCTTGTCGTCCTTAATGATCCTGCGTGACAACTCCTCAAACTTACCGCACACCGGCAGCAGCAAGGCTGCGGAGACAAGGCGGAAGGTCGTGTGGACATTCGCAATGCCGCCGGAGGTCATGACCCTATTCCAGAGGGAATCGAGGACGCCCAGGTTGCGCATCACCAGCATCCCCACGATCACAAGGATCGAACCTGCGATGTTGAAGAGAATATGGATCATACCGGTACGCTTGGCATCTGCCTTGGAGCCAATGGAGCACACGATCGCGGTCGTCACGCAGTCTCCGATGTTGACACCGATGATGATGGCATAGACCGACGAGAAAGTCAGCGCGCCGGTCATGGAGATCGCCTGCAGAATACCGATCGTTGCGCTGGAGCTTTGCAGCAGGAAAGCCACACCCGTACCGAGCAGAAAGCCCAGGATCGGCGTATGGGAAAGACCCATAAACATCCGAGCAAAGGTCTCCGATTCGGAAAGCGGAGCAACCGCACTCGTCATGCTGAGAAGTCCGGTAAAGAGGATACCGAAGCCCATTGCGATACTTCCTGCCGTCTCAGACTTGCGTCCTTTCACCGCCATCAGGAAAATGATACCGACCACCGCCGCAAGCGGTGCAAGCGTAGAGGGCTTAAACAGATTGAGCCACGAGGCTGCTGAGGCATTAACATCCAGCAGACGAATGATCTGACCGGTCACCGTAGTACCGACATTCGCGCCGAGAATAATACCGATGGACTGCCGCAGCGTCAAAATACCTGCGCCAACCAGACCGGAGGTCAGAACGATCGTTGCAGTCGAGCTTTGAATCACCGCTGTGACTGCAAGACCGAGGAAAAAACCAACCAGGGGATTATTCGTCACCTTTTCCATGGCGCGCTTGAGTGCATCGGAAGATCCTCTCTTGAGTCCGTCGCCCATGAGACGCATACCGTAGAGGAACAAAGCCAATCCGCCGAAGAGAGTAATCAGATTGAAAATCGTCATATTTTTCAAACACCTGTCCTTTGTCAAAAAAAGCTGCTATGTCATCGGTCATAAACCGTCGTTTTCCAAGAGAATTCGAACCTTCACCGCCTACTATACTATCTTCTTATCGATAAAAATGCAAGAATTATTTTCTTTCGACTTTTCCATGAAAGAACTCTTGCATTTATTTTTGTGCGTGATACAATACCTTCAGATTATTTTGAGGAGGAATTATCCCATGCTCAACCCTTCCAATCCCATCGGTGTAATGGATACCGGTGTTGGCGGCCTGACGGTCGTCAAAGAACTGCAGCGCATTCTCCCCGGTGAGGATATTTTTTATTTCGGTGACAGCGCCAACTGCCCCTACGGCAACAAGCCTGAGGACGAGATTTTCCGTCTCAGCTCGAATATGATCCAGTTCCTGCAGGACAATGGCAGCAAATGCACCGCCATCGCCTGCAACACCATCTCCACCATGGCAGAAAAGCTTCGTCCCTGCTTCAATCACCGCATCATCAGCATCGTGGAGGAGGCTGCAAAGTATGTCATCCGCGAGGGAATCGAAAGCACCGGTCTGATCGCCACCGAGTTCACCGTCAAATCCGGCAAATATGCCGAGCTGGTCCATGTCGGCAATCCCAACTGCAAGGTCATTGGCAAGGGTTCTCATAATCTTGCTGCTCTTGTTGACCGCGGTGACTTTAACCAGCATGACATCAATGAGGAGATTCGTTCCAATGTCGATGTCATTCTTGCGCAGGAGCCGGTCAAGAATCTGATTCTCGGCTGCACGCACTACCCCATCGTTGAGAGCAACTTCCATGAGTGTTATCCCGATATGCACATCATTAACCCCGCGCTCGAGCAGGCCAACGCCGTCAAGGCTTATCTGACCGAACAGAATGCGCTCAATCCTCAGAAGAAGGGCACCTTCACGATCTGCACCAGCGGCGATCCGCAGGTGTATGTCAACGTCGGCAAGCGTCTCGGACTCTTTGAGGCCTCTGAGCTCAAGGTTGTCCATATCTGAGCCAAAAGAGAAAAATCGCCGCTTTTCCGGATGGGAAAGCGGCAATTTTATTTTTTTGAGCATAGAATGCTCTGAGGTGATTTTTTGGATTCCTTTGTTTCATCCCGTCAGCATCACTTACAAAATGCAATCGTGCGCGACTTCGGCTCGGTACAGGAATTTCGTCACGCCTTCTTCCGCACTGCGCAGCGCGGCGGAAAAAATGACTGTGTATGGTTTCTCGTTGCGCCGGACGGTGCGCTGAAAATTACCCTGACAAAAAGGCGGTATATCCCAAAAGGAAGCGTCCTTCTCTGCGTGGATCTTTGGGACAGCGGCCGCATTTCATTCACACCGGAAAGCAACGATCAGAAAATTCGACGTCATTGGCGCGCCATTGACTGGAACACCGTCGCTTTGCGCTACGATGCGCTGATGCTGCGTGTTCCGCACTACCCCGCACCATAAAAAAGCACCGCTTCGGCGGTGCTTTTTTGTGTGATGCGATTTTTTATCGGTTGACCTCATCGTACAGGTCAGTCAGCTCCTTCTCGGGAGCGGCAGTCAGCAGAGACACGATCACTACCGCTGCGGATGCAACCAGGAAGGCGGGCAGCAGCTCATAGATGCCCCAGACACCGCCCATCGGCTTGATGGCAAACTTCCAGATAAAGACCATTGCAGCGCCGGCAACGAGTCCTGCCATGATGCCCTGGCGGTTGGAGCGTTTCCAATAGAGCGCAAAGAGGATCGCAGGTCCGAAGGTCGCGCCGAAACCCGCCCAGGCGAAAGAAACGATGGTAAAGATATTGCTGTCCGGATTGCGAGCAAGGAACACGGCGATCAGCGCGATCACGATGACCGTACCGCGGGCACAGAGCATGGTCTGCTTGTTGTTGAGCTTCTTTCCGAAAACATCCTGCAAAAGATTTTCGGAAAATGCAGACGCGGCAGAAAGAAGCTGCGAGTCTGCCGTGGACATGGTCGCGGCAAGGATACCGGCGAGGATCACACCGGCAACGATCGCGAGCAAGATTCCGTGCGTGGAAAGCAGGTCCGCGAGCTTTACGATGACGCTCTCCGTCATGTTGCCCTCAAGCATGGGAATTGCACCGTTCAGGGAAACGGAATAGCCCACAATACCGATGAGCACGGCAACCGCCATGGAAATGACGACCCAGGTTCCGGCAATGCGGCGGGAGATCTTCAGCTCGCCCTCGTCGCGGATCGCCATGAAGCGGACGAGGATGTGCGGCATGCCAAAGTAGCCGAGTCCCCATGCCATCGTGGAGATGATGGTGAGGAAGCCGTAGTCTCCGCTTGTCTTCGTCGTGGTGTTATAGGTATGGAAGAAGTCGAGATAGCCGGGCATAGCTTTTGCATTCGCCACAACGGCATCCCATCCGCCCGCCTGACTGATCGCGAAGAATACGATCACGCATAGTGAGGTCGTCATAATGATGGACTGAATCAGGTCCATCGTCGCAACGGCCGCAAAGCCGCCCACCGAGGTGTAGCTGATGATAACGAGTGCGCCGATGATAACGGCAGTCATGTAATTCCAGCCGAACAGGCTATTGAACAGCTTGCCGATGGCAACGAGGCCGGAGGAAACATAGGGCACGAAGAAAATGAGAATGATCAGCGCGGAGATGCACATGATGACCGGCTTCTTCTCACCGTAACGCTTAGAGATGAAAGACGGGATCGTGATTGCATCCAGTCTCACGCTGTAACGGCGCAGCTTTTTTGCGACGAACAGGAAGTTTAAGTAAGTACCCAGAGACAGTCCGATCGCTGTCCAGCTTGCATCGGCGACGCCGCTGAGATAGGCAAGACCGGGAACACCCATCAGCAGGTACGAGCTCATGTCCGAGGCTTCCGCACTCATCGCCGTGACGATCGGGCCCATGCCGCGCCCGCCGAGGTAAAAGCCCTCCGCACTCTTCTTACTGCGGCGTCCGATCATCACACCCGTAAAAATCACGAAGAACAGGTAGAGAATAATCGTCGCCATCACACAGATCTGATTGCTTGTCATAGTTTTTCTCCTTTTTCTGAGGGACACATCCCTCACTTTCAATGGGTGCAGTATAACACAACTTTTTGTAGACGTAAATACAGAACTCCGTATAGAACTAATTCTATACGGAGTATAAGTAATAATTGAACTTTCCCTTTAATATCAGCAAAAACATAGTAGACGAATGGCAAAATGAAATATTGTCCAAAAAATAAATTTCACTTTTTCCCCGGCAAATAGCCGCTGACAAACATCGGCATCATTCGATCACCGTACTGCGCAATGGCATATTCTCCGTCTGCAAGGCACCAGTCGTACATCATTGCGCGCTCAAACATAGCGTAGTCATTGATGATCTGGTTGGCACTCATATCCGTACGAAGCTCACCTTTGGACTGCCCTTCCCTGACGATCTGCTGCACGAGCTTAAAATAAGTACGGTTGCGGTTGAGCAGATGCTTTTCTCCCTTGGTAACGAGCTGCGTGGAAAAAAGCCTGCTCAAAAGCTCAACGGAAACGCTGTTGTCTATCATCGTGAACAGTTCGTGATTGATTTCAATTAGCTTATCCGCGGCGTTCATATCAGGATCCATGGCAGCTTTCAGTTCTTCATACTTCTCATCGAAGATCATGGCAAGCGTACCGAGCAGTGCATCCTTCCCCTCAAAGTAATGATAGAAGGAACCCTTGGAGGTTTCGGATTCAAAGATAATGTCCTCTACCGTTGTGTCGTCGTAGCCCTGCTCATAAAAGAGCTTCCATGCAGCGCTGACAATACGTCCTTTTGTGTTGCGGGAATTTTTCTTTGCCAAGTTGCTCCCTCCTCTCTGTTCGTTTTTCAATTATAGAGTGAAGTATCCGTTGCTGTCAATATAGCGATCATCATGCGAAAGCTTTCTTACCGTGCGGTGGGCAGAGGAAAACATAAACGCGATGAACACCAAAAAGATCATGGCAAACAAGGAATTGTCGATCGTGGCAATAAAGTCATAGCAGCCGTGGAGCAGTGCCGGCACAAACAGCGCCTTACGGCGGTAGTGTTTGCTCTTTTCGGTGTCACCGAAATTCTCATACCAACGCGCCATGCCGTACCAGGATCCCATAAACACGCCAAAGCAGGCGTGACCCGGAACGGCCGTCAGTGCGCGCACTGCCGCCGTACCGAGTCCATATGCGGACACATAGCTGATGTTTTCCCAAAGCGCAAAACCGAGTGACACAAACACCGCGTACACCACGCCGTCAAAGCTGCAGTTAAAATCGGGTGAATTCCATGTGCGATGGCGAAGCATCAAATACTTGAAGCCTTCCTCGGAAAACGCCACAACAACAAAATACATCAAGGCATTGTAGGCGACCGTCCCCTGCGGAACAAAACCGCTGAGAATCCAGTCCCCCGCGCCTTCGGTGATCATGGCAAGAAACGTCGCAATCACGCCGCGAGCCACCAGGGAAATCAGCAGACGCTTCGGTTCCTTTTCCAGTGCATCTTTTTTATAAATATAACGAAGTAAAACGATTGCCGGAATCACCGCCGCGGCAATTAAGATGGGATTTGCATAAAAAAACATGGTTTTTTCCTCATTTTATTTTTTTCTGATCGTGCCAATGTGCTGCGCTCCAGCACTCTTATTATACCCGATTTAGGAAAAAGTGCAAGCAAGATCATATTTTCTGTATGGCCATTGCCCACGCATGCCATTTCATCGGCAGACGCAAAAAAAGTGAAACCTTACCCCAACATACAAAAAAGACACGCTCAGGCGTGTCTTTTTCCTTGGTATGCCCGACTGGAGTCGAACCAGCGGCCTTCAGAGTCGGAGTCTGACGCTCTATCCAACTGAGCTACGGGCACATAGCAAGCAACAGTAGTATAACAACTTTCTGTCTCTATGTAAAGTCAAAATTTGGCAGAAAAAGATTGTTAAAAAAGTTGACAAGTTTATTGATATCCTCTAAAATAAAATTGCAACAACTGATAAAAAAAGGAAGAATCGTCCCCCATGAAAAAACAACATATTTCAGACGCTGTTATTCGCCGTCTCCCCCGCTATTACCGCTATCTGGACGATCTGCACTCCAAAGAGATCGTTCGCATTTCGTCCAGTTCTCTCGGAAATCGAATGGGCATCACTGCCTCGCAGATCCGTCAGGATCTGAGCTGCTTCGGTGAGTTCGGTCAGCAGGGTTACGGTTACAATATTGTCGAGCTGCGCGCAGAGATCGGTCATATCCTCGGCGTTGACACACAGCGGCATCTGGTCATCATCGGTGCCGGACATCTGGCACACGCATTGATGCAGAACTTTGATTTCGTACAGGATGGCTTTATCCTCGACACAGCCTTTGATATTTCCCCCACGCTGATCGGCACGAGGATCAACGGGGTGCTGATTCGTTCCATGGAGGAAATGGAGGACTATTTTGCAGCGGTTCACCCCGCCGTTGCCGTTCTGACCGTCCCGAAGTCCGTCGCGCAGGGTGTGGCGCAGCATCTTGTCTCTCTCGGCGTCAAGGGAATCTGGAATTTTACCAATGTGGAGCTTTCCGTTTCTTCCGATGTTTTTGTGGAGGATGTTCACTTTGCTGACAGTCTTTTGACGCTGAGCTACCGAATCTCGAAGGATTCCTACGAAGAAAAGGAGAAACTATGAAAAAACGCAGCTGCTTCCTTTTTCTTGTTTTGATGATCACTCTTTTTATCGGCGTGGCCACCGCCGCCGGCGGAGATGCAAACGACCCACTGATCTCGCTGAGCTATCTCAAAAACGCCTTTTCTTCAAATGTCGATTACTCCGTCAGCCAGGCATTGAGCGATTCAGATAAAAAACTGTTCAGCGATGCCGATGCACAGTGGCAAAAAATTCTTGCAGCCGCACAGGCGAATGTCGGCAGCGAACACTCTGCTGTATTTCAGGAAAGCCGATTGAAGCAGAATGATATTCTATCCGGCACGACCGGCCTTCAGGTCATTGTCCTTGCCGGTGAGGTGAAAGCAGAGTTCCCCTCCGGTGCTGTCGTTGATGTCACTTTGGGAAAAGAGATCCCCAGCGGCAGCACGCTGTCCCTGAATCACCGATATTTGGTTGCCGAAGATACGACTGCACTGTTTACCGTCTTTTCCAAGACTGCTGTTGCAGATTACTGCGGCACCTATTTCCTTTCGACCTCCGCTTCTCCGGATTATAACGCCATGGCTTCCGCGCTCAAAGCTCTGACACTCTTCCGCGGGAGTGACACCGGCTTCGGAGAAGGTTTTGATCTGGAACGCGCCCCCACCCGAGTCGAATCGCTCGTCATGCTGATCCGTTTGCTGGGTGAGGAGGATGAGGCTCTGGGCTGCACCGCGAAGCACCCGTTCCGTGACGTAGATCCTTGGGCGGCTCCCTATGTTGCCTACGCTTATCAAAAGGGTTATAGCAACGGCGTGGGCGCAGATACGTTTGGTTCATCGATGAGTGCCAGTGTGCAGATGTATGCAGAGTTTATCCTCCGTGCATTGGGTTACAGCTCCACTGCGCAATCTGACATTTCCGATGCTCTTGTGCGTGCAGCGAGCTGCGGCGTAATAACCGCCGGCGAGTGTGCGGCGCTCCAGTCCGGTGCGTTTGTGCGTGCCGATGTCGTGTACCTTTCCTACTACGCTCTTGAGGCTCCTGTCAGCGGTCAATCCCTTGCCCTATATGAGAAGCTGATCAACGACGGTGTCTTTTCCGCTTCCGTCTATCGCCGCTCAACCGCACTTGTTGCCACGCAGCGGATTTAAGCACACTTCTTTGCTTAACACCATACTATGAGTTGAGACCGCCTTGCGGATGGTCTTAATCTTCATAGGAGGTTCTACTATGTGCAACAATAACGGTTTCGGTGGCAACTGCTGCCTTTGGATCCTGATTGTCATCATCATTCTGTTTGGCTGCGGCGGTTGTGGCGGCTGCGGCAACTGGGGCAACGGCTGCGGCAACAATAACTGCGGTTGCTGAAAGCGAAATACACAGAGGACCCCGTGCATCAAAGCACGGAGTCCTCTTTTTTTGATTGGTCATCGCAGCCTCTACAAGATTCCCAGATGCTCCATCAGGATCTTAATACCAATCAAGATCAGAATAATGCCGCCTGTCATCTCTGCACGGCTTTTATAACGCGCACCGAACACGTTTCCAACCAAAACGCCAACGAGGGAAAGCACAAAAGTTGTAGCGCCAATCAGCGTCACAGCCGGAAGAATATTCACCTGCAAAAATGCAAATGTAATACCGACCGCCAATGCATCGATACTTGTTGCGACCGCAAGGAGAAACAGCTCCTTATAGCTGATTCCCTCAAAGCTCTCCTCCTCCGCTTCCTCTTGGCTTTCCTTGATCATGTTCCCGCCGATCAGCGCAAGCAGAACAAATGCAACCCAATGGTCGACTCTCTCGATATAGGCGGCAAACTGACTGCCCAGAAAATAGCCAAAAAGCGGCATCAGTGCCTGAAATCCACCGAAAAACAGGGCAATGAGAAACATGTACTTTTTATCGATCCGTTTCATGGACAATCCCTTGCAGATCGCCACTGCAAAGGCGTCCATGGAAAGACCGACAGCTACCAGAAATAATTCAAGAAGAGACATGTATTACCATTCCTTATTTAATCGTTGTCCTCTGCTTTACAGTTTAAACAGCTTGCGACATTGTAGCACAGTCAAAATACAAATGCAACCAACGCGAGGAATTATCTTTATTATAGTATGATATTAACAGATCAAAAAAAACAATTCCCTGAATTATCCTTGAAAACATTATTTTATCATGCTAAAATAATGCTGTAAATTAATAGCGTATCAATGCGGCAATCTTTCTGCATCGGACTGCTGAATCGGCAAAAACAAATGCACGAAAAAGAAAGGACCCTGTTCTTATGGAATTTCTGTCTAACAAACCTCTTCTGATTACAGATACCATTCTGCGTGACGCCCACCAGTCTCAGGCTGCCACACGCATGACGCTTGAAGACATGCTGCCTGCCTGTGAAGTACTTGACTCGATCGGCTACTACTCTTTGGAGTGCTGGGGCGGCGCAACATTCGACTCCTGCATGCGTTTTTTGAATGAAGATCCGTGGGAACGCCTTCGTCAGCTGCGCGCCCATCTGCCCAATACCAAGCTGCAGATGCTCTTCCGAGGCCAGAACATTCTCGGCTATAAGCATTATGCCGATGATGTCGTGGACAAATTCTGTGCAAAATCGATTGAGAACGGCATTGACATCATCCGTATTTTCGATGCTCTCAACGATATTC
>JAUMWI010000057.1 GCA_030529725.1 Eubacteriales bacterium
CTTCCTGTTTTGCGCCGCTATGTACCGCAATAAATTGTTAAAAAAGTACCTCGAAAGAGCTTGAACTTCTCTTTCGAGGTACTTTTTTAACGCGCCAGAAGAAATAGATTTTTCTCTGATGCGAAGTTGGAAAAGCTGTAAAGCACCAGCACTCTGTCGATGCCGTTTTCTTCAATGTAGTCCTGAATGCTTGTAAGGTTATAGCGCGGATCGAAAAGATGGATCTCCGAAAACCGCTGCGATAGAAACGGCGCGAGCGAGTCTGAATAGGAGTCGCGGATGAGCAGGAGCTTTTCGCCCTCGGAGTGAGACTTCACAATGCAAAGCGGCTGGTTGCCGCCGAGGAAAAAGGCGTACTGGTTTTTCTGCGTCAGGTAGTCGGGAACGTACAGACTGCCCTCGACCGGCGTTCCGGTGAAGTTCGAGACAACGGAAATGCCGTCGGACGGCACATAGATGTCGATGCTGTCAGCTCTGACCCAGCGCGCGCCGGCAGAAGACCAGCTTGTGCCGCAAAAGCTCTCAGAAACCGTTGTTTTCTCATAATCGTCAAGGCTGAGCGGGGAATACCCCAAAGCTTCAAGAACAGCATTTGCACCGTAGAATGCGCCGAGACTTGTCCAGTGGTGGTCGGTGCGGTAGTAGATCGCCTCCCCTTCATGCGCGAAAAGAGCGGAGCCGATATCGACCGTTTGCGCAGTCGTCTGCGCGTACAGGTCGCGGATCCACAGATCCTCATCGGCGCTGGGCGCACCGGTGGGAAGCTTGCTTCGCCAGATGGAAGCGGCAGTAGGAATCAGACCGAAGCTGACGGGAATCTCCGTATGGTCGCAAAGTGCGTTGAGGTAGGAAATGTTCTTTTCAAGCCTTGCTTCATCCGGATCGTCTACACGGGAGATCAGTGTATCATCTGCGGCAAAGTAGATGCCGTTATTCTCCCTCTTACCGCTCAGCCGCTCACACCATGCGCGCAGCGCTACCCACTCATCGCGCAGCGCGATATGGTCGGAGACATACTCCTCGCTTTCGTCCATAAAACGTCCGTCCATGATGCGCTTCCAGGAAAAGTCGGGCGTACCGGCAAGGTTGCGGTTTTCCTGCGGGGAAAAGGTCTGCTTGGGAAGAAGCAGGCTTAAAAGTGCAATGCCGCCGAAAAAGATACAGAAAAGAGCCGTGATAATGCGGTGATAGGTGCGATTCATGCAGCGACTCCTTTCTCAGAAACGGAAATACAAAAACGGATTGTAGGTACTTGCCACAACATACGCGGTGCAAAGCACCATGGCGGCAATTTCCAGCACGATCCCGGCGGCCTGCTGCGCTTTTCCACCCAGTGCGCTGTAGGCGCTCCTGAGAAGCGGCGTGGAACAAAGCGCACAAAGAAAAAGCACACCGCCGTAGCTGGTGAGGTAATAGCCGAACGCGGCATCATAAAGCGGCACACCGCCAAAGCCGAACATCACGGCAAGGTAGCCTCCCAGCTGGGAAAAATCCTCGATGGCAAAGATGACCCAGCTGATGACGACAAGCAGCATCGTATAGAGGTGCGCAAACGGAGTGGGAATCTGCTCCAGACGTCGCAGCAGGAAAAGCTTTTCGATGAGCAGCAGCACAAAGAAGTACAGTCCCCACAAAAGGAAGTTCCAGCTTGCCCCGTGCCAGATACCCGTTGCCGCCCAGACAAGCAGCAGATTGCGGATCCATTTGGCCTTGGAGCATCGGTTTCCACCCAGCGGAATATAGAGGTATTCGCGCAGCCAGGACGAGAGGGAAATGTGCCAGCGCCGCCAAAAATCCGTAATACTTCTGGAAATGTACGGATAATTGAAATTCGGCAGGAATTCAAAGCCGAGCATACGGCCAAGGCCGGTTGCCATGTCGGAATAGCCGGAAAAATCGAAGTAGATCTGGAACGCATAGGCAATTGCGCCGAGCCATGCACCGAGTACACTCAGCTCATTTGCCGTCATCGCGTGGTAACTGTCCCAGAGCTCGGCAATATTGTTGGCAAGCAGCAGCTTTTTGGAAAGACCGAGCAGAAAGATCTGCACGCCGGAGGCGAAGCGACCGACAGAGCAGGTGCGCGCATCAATCTGCTCGCCCAGATCCTTATACTTGATGATCGGGCCTGCGATCAGCTGCGGAAAGAGCGTGACAAAGGTGCCGAAGTTTAAAATGTTCTTCTGCGCTCGGGCATCGCCGCGATAGACGTCGATGGTGTAGCTCATCGTTTGAAAGGTGTAAAAGGAAATACCGATGGGCAGATGAATGCCGAGCACGGGCAGAATGGGAAGACCCACGTCAATAAGTGACTGTGCAAGGAAGTCCCAGTACTTGAAGAAAAACAGCAGCGCGAGGTTAAAGATGACCGAGCCTGCCACCGCCATGCGTGCGCCGCGGTCGTTGCCCCTCGCCTTGCACCGCTCGACCAGAAGGCCGTGCGTATAGTCGATGGCGGTGGACAGCAGCATAATGACGGTATAGCTCCGCTCACCCCAAAAGTAAAACAGGAGCGAGGAACAAAGAAGCACGGCATTTCGCGCCTGCCGCGGAACCATATAGTAAATGAGCAGTATTCCTGTCAGAAAGCAGAACAGAAACAGGGGAGTAGAAAAGACCATGTAGCCTCCAAAGGGAACGGCAGGGCTGCCGGCGGCAGCCCTGTCATTATTTTAAAAGAGAGTGCGGAAGGATTCCGCCATTGCGTCCTCCGAGTCTGCAACAAACAGAGCAACGTAGTTACCGATGCTCACGATCTCGGAATGATTCTTCCAGCCCTCGATCGTTTCGGGATACCATGCGCCGAGATCGTCGACCTGATAGGATACACGCGCTTGCAGGATCTCCTCGACTTTGCCTGCGTCGTCTGCATGTTCCACCTCAACAAGAACGACTTCGGCAGGAATGGAAGAGATCGCAGCGGCATAGGCGACGGTCTGAAGGCGAGGAATCTCGGTAAGACCGGGGTAGAATGTGTCGAGAAGGTCCTCGTCAAGCTCCATCATCATGGGAGCATCGCCTTCGGTGAAGAGAGTTTCGTAAAATGCAGAAAGGTCAACATCTGTGGAGTCCTTTTTACCGCAGGCGCAAAGGCTCAAAACCATCAGGGCTGCAAGGAAGAGGGAAAGAAAGCGTTTCATCATCTGTACTCCTATTGTTAATCGTTACTCAAGAATAAACTGTGCGGGAAGCGCATAGCTGTCCGGGAAAACGGCGAGGAACACAAAGCTGCCGGAGGAAGTGACCTTTGCGTTGTTTTTCCACTGTGCGGCAGTTTCGGGGTAGCCGGTGTCGTTCGCGCGTTCATCAATATGGGACTGAAGAATTGTCTTAACAGCGCTGACATCGTCGCTGTTTTCCAACTCAAAGAGCAATACTTCGCAGGCAGCACCTGTTACAGGATGAAGGTAAATGACGCTCTGCTTGTATTGGTAGGCTTCTATACCGGGACAGTAGGATGCCATGAAGTCCATACTGTCGGGGAGCATTGTGATGTTGTCCTGTGCATCGGGATAGGTCTGGTACAGCGCGTCCATACCTTCGGCGTAGAGATCTTCCAGATTCGTGCCGGCAGGAAGAACACCCTCTGTGTCGGAGCCACCCTTGCTGCCGCAGCCGACAAGCAGCGCGGACAGGAGAGCAGAGAGACACAAAACGAAAAGAATACTGCGTTTCATAGAATCAATCTCCTTTCATAATGGAATGAGTCGGGTAATCCGTTCACTGACAGGATAGACGAAAAGAATACAGTTTTGTTTCGTTAAAGAGTAAAAAACGGCTTGTTTTGCAAAAGTCCGTTCCTTGTAAACCATATCTTGCCCTGTGCTGAAAAAAATAAAGCAGAAAAGCCGGAAAATCGGCAGCTGCCGCGCATAGGGACTTCCCGATACCTCATAGGATAAAGGGCAACACCGCACAATTCGCGGCGCACATCTTGCTTACCCTTATTTCCGCCATATCGTCCAAGTTTTTCTTGAAATCCGCTGGGATTCCGGCGAAAATCTTGAACAATCTGACGAAAAAATGCCTGCGCAGTATGCGCACCGTAATTGTGCGGTGTTGCCTGAAAAAATGAGGTGGGGTTGTTATGCTGTCTGCGGCCATTTATCTTTTAACACATTCGCTGCTGCTGTCCCTGCATCTTTCGGGGAATACAGGTTCCTTTCCGAAGCCGCTTTCGGCAAAGGAGGAGAAAGAGTACGTTGCGCGCATGATCGAAGGGGATACGCAGGCGCGTAATGTGCTTGTTGAACACAATCTGCGTCTGGTCGCACATATCGTGAAGAAGTATTACACACAGTCTGACGAACAGGACGATTTAATTTCCATCGGGACGATCGGCTTGATCAAGGGTATTTCCAGCTATCGGCCGGAAAAGGGAACGCGGCTTGCCACTTATGCCGCAAGGTGCGTGGAAAATGAGATCCTGATGCATTTCCGCTCGAGGAAAAAGCTGCAAAGCGAGGTGTCGCTCAACGAATCCATCGACACGGACAAGGACGGCAACTCGCTGTATCTGATGGATATTGTGGGCGTAGATGACACCATGTATGCCGACCTGCAGGATAAAGATGACAGCATCCTGATCCGCAGACTTGTAAGAGAATGCCTGACGGACAGGGAAATGCAGGTCATCACGCTGCGATACGGACTTGGCGGCGGAGTTCCGCGCACACAGCGCGAGATCGCAGATAAGCTCGGGATCAGCCGCAGCTATGTATCACGTATTGAGAAGCGCGGGCTCGAAAAGCTGGAGGAGGCGCTTGGCGGGAGGCGGGAGGACTGAAGAAAAACACCATTCGGAGCGATTGTACGATCCGAATGGTGTTGAATTTTGGAAAATGAGAGGGTCAGCCGTCCTTACGCAGGAACAGAATACCAAGTGTGTTTCTGCCGCAGTGGGCGGAAATCGTGCAGCCGGCGCGAGTGATGAAGACCTCGCGGAAGGGGGCGAGCTGACGGACAAGCTCCGCGCACATTTGAACCGTTTCTTCGTCGCAGCCTGCGTGTGTAATGAAAATGCGGTCAAGGTCGATCCCGGAGGCGTCACCGATCCGGTCAGCAATGTACTGCTTGAGTACGGCGGAGAACTTGCCGCGATATTTCTTTCCGACCGTCATTTTTCCGTCGCGCACTTCAATGCACGGCTTGAGGTGCAGCAGATTGGCACCCAATGCGGCAAGCGAGGAACAGCGCCCACCCTTGTGGAGAAATTCCAGATCGTCGATCACAAAGGATGCGTCCACCCGGGAAGCGAGTGTCCGGCAGGATTGTGCGATCTCCGCAGCCGATTTGCCGGCTTTGACCATTTCGCCGGCGGAAACGACCAGCAGACCGCCGCCGGTGGAAAGATTGCGCGTGTCCACAACATAAACATCCTCAAAGTCGGCGGAGGCAAGACATGCGTTCTGGTAGGAGGAGGACATCTCTGCACTGATGGAAAAGAGAACGACAGCGTACCCCTCTTT
>JAUMWI010000024.1 GCA_030529725.1 Eubacteriales bacterium
TCAACGCAAACTACATGATGGCGCGCCTGAAGACCAAGTACGACATGGCTTACGACGAGATCTGCATGCACGAGTTCGTTATGTGCCTCGTCAAGCTGCACGACGAGACGGGTTGCTCCGCGCTCGACGTTGCCAAGGGAATGCTCGACTTCGGTCTGCATCCGCCCACGATGTACTTCCCGCTCATCGTCCACGAAGCGCTCATGGTCGAGCCCTGCGAAACCGAGAGCAAGGAGCTGATGGACGAGGTGTGCGACATCTATCTCAAGCTCTACGATATGGCGTATGAAAATCCGCAGGCGCTGCATGACGCGCCGCTCTACACGCCGGTGCGCCGTCTCGATGAGGTCGCCGCCGCACGCAATATGGTGCTGCGCTATCAGTTCGCATGATCCATACCATTTTCTATTACATCGAACACGGTACAGACCCCTACGAAAATCTTGCGCTGGAGCAGTATCTGACCGAGACCGCACAGGACGGCGTCTGCACGCTCTATCTGTGGCAGAACCGCCATACGGTGGTCATCGGGCGCAATCAGAATGCGTGGCAGGAATGCCGCACGACGGAACTTGAGAAAGACGGCGGAACTCTTGTCCGCCGTCTCTCCGGCGGCGGTGCAGTCTACCATGATCTCGGGAATCTGAATTTTACCTTCTGCGTACGCACACAGGACTATGACCTGCACAGGCAGCAGCGTGTGATTGTTGAGGCGTGCCGTTTGCTTGGCATTCCGGCAGAAATCTCCGGCCGCAATGATGTGCTCACCGATGGACGCAAATTTTCCGGCAACTCCTTCTACTCCCATGACGGTCATTCGTTCCACAACGGCACGCTCCTGCTGAATGTCGATATGGCAAACCTGGGGAAGTACCTCAACCCCTCCAAGGCGAAGCTCAACAGCAAGGGTGTCGCATCGGTGCGCTCGCGCGTGGTGAACCTGTGCGAATTGAAGCCGGAGCTGACGCTTACCATGATGGAAAACGCCATGATCGCAGCGTTTGAAACCGTCTACGGCTGTAAAGCACGCTCGATGACTACCGCCGATTTCGACAGGAAACGGCTGGAGGAGCTGCACGCGCAGTTTGCCTCGTGGGACTGGAACTACGGCAAGATGCGCCCATTTTCTTTTTCCTGCGCGCATCGATTTTCGTGGGGCGAAATTACGCTCGAATTTGCAGTCAGGAACGGCTTGTGCGAAGACGTCACCGTCTACACGGACGCGATGGAAACGGATTTTGCTGCGCCACTGCGCGAGGGGCTGCGCTCCTGCCGCTTTGCGGTGGAGGAGCTGTGCGCCCGCGTCCGTTCCGTGCCCGAATGCAGCGCGTTCGCGGACGACCTTTGCACGCTCCTGCGCGAGCAGGATATCTGAGATGTCGCAGCACTCTTACAAAGTTTTGCACGATTGCCTGAAGAAAGGATTTTTTCAGTTATGTCTGATTATCAACTGTTAGTGATCGGCGCAGGCCCCGGCGGCTATGTTGCCGCCCTTCACGCCGCCAAGCGCGGACTCAAGACCGCAGTGATCGAAAACCGGGAGGTCGGCGGTACCTGCCTCAATCGCGGCTGCATTCCGACCAAAACACTGCTTCACTCGTCGGAGATCGTCTCCGGCATCAACGGCGGCGGGAAATTCGGCGTGGGGGCGGAGCAGGTGCATTTTGATATGGCTGCCATTTTCGCACGCAAACGCGAGGTGAGTGCCAAGCTTTCCGGCGGCATTGAGGGAATGTTCAAGGCGGCGAAAATTGACCTTCTGCGCGGCACCGGCACGGTGCTGGGAAGCGGAGAAGTGAAGTTTGCCGGCGAGGAGGGAGAAAGGGTCATCACTGCCGACCGGATCCTTCTTGCAACCGGCTCTGTACCGGCTCGTCCGCCCATTCCGGGTCTCGATCTGCCCGGCGTTTTGACGAGCGATGAGCTGCTTGAGGGCAGTGACCACCTGTATGAGTCGCTTATCATCATCGGCGGCGGTGTCATCGGCGTTGAGTTTGCCACGTTCTATGCCGATCTCGGCTGCAAGGTGACGGTGATCGAGGGACTCGACCGCCTGCTTCCCAATATGGACCGTGAGCTGGGGCAGAACCTCAGCATGATCCTCAAAAAGCACGGTGTCGATGTCTATACCAACTCTCTCGTTTCCAATGTGGAGCGTGACGGCGAAGCGCTGAAAGTCAACTTTACCAATAAGGAAAAAGCACTTTCTGTCTCCGGTGAGGCGGTGCTTTGCGCCATTGGCCGCCGGCCATACACGGAGGGACTGTTTGCTGATGGCGTGGATGTCGAGAGGAACGGGCGCTCCATTAAGGTGGACGAGAACTACGAGACCTCGCTGCCCGGCGTTTATGCCATCGGTGATGTCTCCAGTAAGATCCAGCTTGCCCACGTTGCCTCTGCACAGGGAACGGACTGCGTGGAGCGTATGCTTGGCGGCACGGGCATGACCGATCTTTCGGCGGTGCCGAGCTGCATCTACTGCGTGCCGGAGATTGCCTGCGTCGGCATCACCGCGGACGAGGCGAAGGCGGCAGGCCGGGAGGTCGTGTCCGGCAAGTACGTCATGTTCTCCAATGGAAAAACGGTCATTCGTGACGGCGACCGCGCCTTCATGAAGATCGTTGCTGATAAGGAAACACACGCCATCGTCGGCGCACAGTTTATGTGCGAGCATGCAACGGATATGATCTCTGAAATGGCGACCGCCATCGTCAACGATCTGACTGTCGAGCAGATGCTCAAGGTTTTGCGTCCTCATCCCACGTTTGAAGAGGGTGTACACGATGCACTTGAAGACGTGCTTGCCAAATTGAACAAATAAAGAACAAAAACAATCGCTGACGTTCAAAGTCAGCGATTGTTTTATCGAAAATACACCTTGTCCCACTCCTTGCTGCCGATGATCAGTGGCGGTTCGATCGTAAGTCCCGGCTTGCCGCCGCGCCTGCTCTCCACCAGGACAAGTGCGGGAACATCCTTTGCCTGTACGAAGCGCAGACGCTTTGGCTCCATGCCGTGACTGCGCAGGCTGGTCAGAAGATCCACCAGCCGCTCCGGACGGTACACAATGGCAAAGCTTCCGCCCCAGCGCAGCACACGCGCAGCGGCGGCGCACACATCATCTACGGTACAGCTCGATTCCTCACGCGCGGTTTGACGCACGGTGTCCGGAGCACTTGCGCCGCTTCCTGACTTGAAATACGGCGGGTTGGAAACAACATAGTCTATGCCTCCGGCAGCAGGGAGTACAGCGGTATCGCGCAAATCGCCGCAGGAAAACTCCGCTCGCCAGCCGTTTTCGGAAAAGGTCTTCCCGGCAAGGAAAAGCGCGCGCTCCTGAAGCTCGACATTGTGCATGGTGAGAGATTGATTGCGCGCCATCAGCAGCGTGCCCAAAAGTCCTGTGCCGCAGCCGAGGTCACACACGCAGCTGCCGTTTTTGGGTGCGGCAAAATAGCCGAGGGCAAAGCTGTCGGTGGAGGGAGAGAAGAGGTCGGTATCAAAGAAAAAGCAAGGGCCACCCTCCCATAGGAAGTCTTGTCGAATCATAAAAATACCTCAATGGATAACAAAAAACGCGCCGGTTAAGGCGCGTTTTTTTGCTGCTTTGATTAGGCCTCGGCAATAGCGCCGTTGGGGCAGGTATCAGCGCAGGAACCGCAGCTGAGGCAAGCGTTTTCGTCGATCTGATACTGAGCGTCGCCCTGAGAGATAGCACCGACGGGGCAAGCATCTGCGCAAGCACCGCAGCTGACGCAAGCGGAACTGATTTTATAAGCCATGAGTAGCACCTCCATAAGTATTCAGCAGCATTAATATGCTTACTATTGAACCTATTGTATCATGAAAGTATGAAAATGCAAGAGAAAGTATGCAGGAAAATTCTGAATTTTGATAAAAATTTGCGGTCCCTTTCAACGCGGAGATTTCCTTTTGCAAACATTTGAACAATTTGTAAAAAAGTCAAAGAAGGTCAAAAAAACCGTTGACATTCCGGAACGCAGTGCTATACTGTCAATAAAGTCAAAGAAAGTCAAACACAGGAGGACGGCAGAACGATGGGAATCAGCGACATGATCGCGGCATTTATCCGCGAGGAACTGGAGGACACTGACGGAGTGCTGGAATTACAGCGAAACGATCTGGCACAGCGGTTCCACTGCGTGCCGAGTCAAATCAATTACGTCATGTCTACCCGCTTTTCACCGGAGCATGGCTACATTGTGGAGAGTCGACGGGGTGGGGGCGGCTATATCCGAATTTCCCGTGTGCGCGTTGACCGTCCGACGCTTTTGATGCATTTTATCAACTCCATCGGTTCGGAGATCGACGGGCAAAGTGCGATGGCAATCGTACAGAATCTGTATGAAACAGAGTCGATCACGCAGGAGACGGCAGAGCTGCTGCAGATCGTGCTGGGCGATGCCGCGCTTCGCAGTGTGCCGCGTTTGGCGCGTGATATGCTGCGTGCCGATCTGATGCGTCAGGTTCTGATCCACTGCGTTTAATTTTGGCAAAAGGAGGAAATGATAATGAAGTGTGAAAACTGCGGTCGCAATGATGCTACGTTTTATTACCGTTCCAATGTCAACGGACATGTGACGCAGGCACATCTGTGCGCTTCGTGCGCGAATGCGCTTGGATACCGCGGCGAGGCAGGCGGTGCATGGGAGGATCTCCTTTCGTTTTTGCCGCGTGCTGTGGGTGCTGAAAGCTTTTTTGATGAACCGTCCTTTACCCCGGCGGGTCGCCGTATGCTCCATATACTGCCTGCTGAGGAGGAGCACGAAAAGCCGCTCCTTACGGAGCAGGAGCAGCGTACGTTTCGGCGTGAGCGAGAAAGAAATGCCTTGCGCGTAGCATTGGACGAAGCACTGGAACAGGAGGATTACGAGCAGGCTGCCCGGCTCCGCGATGAGCTCAGACGCCTGGAAGATTGAATGCAGGGAAGAAGTGAGATCGTGTGAAAGTTCCTTTCACACGATTTAAATCAAAAAATACGATCGTCTTATCATTCCTTTGCTTCGCGTGATAAGATGCCCTGTTTCATTACAATTTGTGCCGATGCGAAGCGGCAGAATGGATGATTGATATGAGTGAAAAAAAGTTTTCTCCGCGTGCGGAGAATGTTTTGCGCCTTGCGCAGGAAGCGGCGGGCGAGCTGGGACACGGCTACGTTGGCTGTGAGCACCTGCTGCTGGCACTTTTGCGTGAAGACAGCGGTAACGCCTATCGTGCGCTGATCGCCACCGGCCTGACAGAGTCGATGGTGCGCGATCTGATCGTGCGCACCGTCGGACGGGGCATGGCGGAATCTACGCCGACGCAGGGGCTGACGCCGCGCGCCCGCAGCACGGTGGAGCTTGCTGTCGGTGAGGCGATGCGCACGGGAAGTGAGCTGATCGACACCGAGCATCTGCTCATGGGACTGCTGCGCGACGGCAGTAATATGGCTGTGCGTCTGCTGACAACAGTCGGTGTGGACGTTAAGAAACTCTATGGCTCTGTCATGCAGAGAAGCGGAGAAACACCGCGTGCTGCTGCACCCAAAGCGACCCGCCCCAACCGGGTAGAGACGAAAAACGCCAAGGGACTTGCGGAATTTACTCGTGATTTGACCGCAATGGCACGGGAAGGAAAGTTGGATCCTGTCATCGGCCGTGAGGAGGAGATCAACCGTACCATTCAGATTCTCTCGCGCCGCACGAAGAATAACCCTGTGCTGATCGGTGAACCGGGTGTCGGCAAGACAGCCATTGCTGAGGGACTTGCACAGAAAATCGTGCTGTCCGATGTGCCGGAGGATCTGATGGACAAGCGTCTGCTGTCTCTTGACCTTTCCGGCATGGTGGCAGGTACAAAGTATCGCGGCGAGTTTGAGGAGCGCATTAAGAGCCTGATCGAAGAGGTCAGAAATGACGGAAAGGTGATCCTCTTTATTGATGAGCTGCATACGATCGTCGGTGCCGGCAGCGCCGAGGGCGCGGTCGATGCGGCAAATATCATCAAACCGGCGCTCGGACGCGGCGAGATTCGCGTGATCGGTGCCACAACGCTTTCCGAATATCGCAAGTATATCGAGAAGGATGCAGCACTGGAACGCCGTTTCCAGCCGGTTCAGGTCGGTGAGCCGACGAGCGAACAGACGTTGGAAATCCTCCGGGGTCTGCGTGATAAGTACGAAGCGCACCACCATCTTACCATCACAGATGAAGCGCTTTCCGCCGCGGTCGAGCTATCCCGCCGCTATATCAACGACCGATTTTTGCCGGACAAGGCGATCGACCTGATGGACGAGGCGGCATCTCGCGTGCGTATGGAGGCACAGGGCGTATCGCCTGACCTTAAGGCGATCGAGGAGAAGATCGCCGCACTTTCCAAGGAAAAGAATATGGCGATCAGCTCGCAGGACTATGAAAAGGCCGCGCAGCTGCGCGATATTGAATCCGATTACCGTGACCAGGCGGAGCAGGAGCGTGAGCACCGCAAGGCGCAGCTTTTGCAAAGCTGCGGCAGTGTCGGTGAGGAGGATATTGCCGCCGTCGTTTCCGGCTGGACGGGGATTCCTGTCAATCGTCTGACGGAGAGCGAAAGTGAGCGGCTTTTGCATCTGGAAAACACCCTCCATGAGCGTGTTGTGGGGCAGGAGGAAGCGGTCAGGGCTGTTGCCAGGGCGATCCGGCGCGGCAGAGTGGGCATCAAGGATCCCAAGCGCCCGATCGGATCGTTCCTGTTCCTCGGCCCTACCGGCGTCGGTAAGACGGAGCTTTGCAAAACACTTGCCGAGGCAATGTTCGGTGACGAGAATGCTATGATCCGCATTGACATGAGCGAATATATGGAGCGGCACACAGTGTCGCGTCTGGTTGGCTCGCCTCCGGGCTATGTCGGCTACGATGAGGGCGGACAACTGACGGAGAAAGTACGCCGCAAGCCGTACAGCGTGGTTTTGTTTGATGAGATCGAGAAAGCGCATGAGGATGTGTGGAATATTCTGCTGCAGATTCTTGAAGACGGTGTTGTGACCGATTCTCAGGGCCGGCATGTGGATTTCAAAAATACGGTTATTGTTATGACCTCGAATGTGGGTGCGAAAAAAATTACCGCATCGGCAAATACCCTCGGCTTTGCGAACGATGAGCAGCGCAGTGAGAGGGAACGGTTTGAACGGGTCAAAACCGCGGTTATGGCGGAGCTCAAGCGTACCTTCAAGCCGGAGTTTTTGAACCGTATTGATGAAACCATTGTTTTCCGCCGCCTGACGCAGGATGACATCAGGGAGATCGCCCGCCGTATGCTCGAGGGAACGGCCTCCCGCATTGCCGAGCTGGGGGTGACGATCTGCGCGGATGACGCTGCGATTGAGAAGCTTGCGGAGGCGGGCTTCGATCCCGATTATGGCGCCCGCCCGCTGCGAAGACTCATCCGAAATCAGATCGAGGACGCTGTTGCCGAGCAGCTGCTTGAGGGAACGCTCAAAGACGGCGATACGGCAAGCGTCACTGTCCGGGACAACGAGTTGTGTGTGACAAGTTAACAAAAAACGGTGCAGCTAAGCTGCACCGTTTTTTTGGAAAAAAAGAGGAAAACCGCCTTCAAACGCTCATAATCAGCGGTACCAGTACCGCGCAGGCGAGACAGGAGGCCACGCCGGTCGTGAAGGAATAGGCAATAGTCGGCGGCGTACAGGAGCGTTCCACGATGGGCAGGCATACATCCATTGCGGCGGTGCCGGGGACGGTGATCGCTTCAATGCAGCCGAATTTCTCTGATAGAAGCGGCAGAAGAATAATGCCGAGCGTCTCCCGCAGAACATTATGCAGAAAGGAGACTGCACCGGCAATCTCATATCCCGCGCCGGAGATCATACCGGGTGCCATTGTGTACCAGCCGAAGCCTGCACCGATGGCAAGTCCCTCGCGCACGCTCAGCGGAGAAAGAAGCGCATAGACCGCGCCGCCGAGGAGCGAACCTGCAACAGAGAAAACGGGAACGAGAAGAACGCCGGGTCCTGCACCCTGCAGGACTTTCCGAAGATTACCGCTGAGCCCCATGCTGAAGCCGACAAATACCAGCATGATACAAAGACCGATCACGATCCAATTACCGGACGCTGCCTCAAAGGCATCCACATCGGCGGTGATACGCGGAATGAGGAAGCAGCCAAACAGCATGCCGATCACGACCATGAGGAAAATGATCAGCGAAGTCTTCGTTCCCGAGGCGTCGAGTTTTTGCCCGCCGGAGACTTGAATATCTTCCTGTGCGGCAGAGTCGCTGATGGGGTAAGCACGTTTATTGATATGCAGCAGCTTGCGCACGAGGGTCGCGCCCAGCATGGCGAATGCAACGATCAGGACCGTGGCAAGGACAGCCTGTGTGCCGATGGTGCGGAGGCTCGAGGTGATTTCCCGGTTTGCCCCCATGCGAAGACCCATGACAAATACAAGCGCAAATACGCTCAGTGACATCAGCCTGTCAACAAAAACGAAGCGGTCAGCGTAGCGGCGGAGACGGGATGCGATCAGATAGAACACGATCATGATCGACCAGTACAGGGCTAACAGTGCCATGGAGAATGAATCCTTTCTTACGCAAGCGTTTTGACCCATGCGGAGTAGGTCTCGATGCGGGTATCACGCTCTGCGGCATCTTTGCCCTGTGCGAGAATATAGACCTTGATCTTCGGCTCCGTGCCGCTCGGACGCACAAGAATGACCGTACCGTCGGCAAGCGCGAAGCGCAGGACGTTCGAGCCCTTCAGCTCAATTTCTGTGACCGTTCCGCTGACACAGTCGGTCTGCGTGCCGTTGAGGTAATCGCGGCGGGAAACAACAGCAACACCGGCAATCTCCTGCGGCGGTGTCTCGCGCAAAGATTTCATCAAAGCGGCCATCTTTTCAAGACCGTCCAGACCGGGCATGACAAGATTGTGCGTCTTTTCACCGTACCAACCATACTTTTTGTACAGTGCCTGCAGCGCATCAAAGAGTGTCATACCCTGTGCGTGATACCATGCCGCCATTTCGGTCAGCAGCAAAGACGCGGTGACAGCGTCCTTGTCGCGCACATAGTGGCCGATCATGTAGCCGTAGGATTCCTCGTAAGAGAAAATGACGGTGTTTTTGCCCTCGCCCTCGAGCTGCCCCATCTTTTCTGCCATAAACTTAAAGCCGGTAAAGGTGTCATAGCAGTCGATCCCGTTGGATTCAGCAACCTTGCGCGCCATATCGGTGGTGACGATGGTTTTGAGCGTGGCGGCATTTTCAGGCAGCTTTCCGGCGCGCTTCATAGCGCCGATGAGGTAATCCAGCAGCAGAACACCGGTCTGGTTGCCGGTAACAGGCTGGAATTCGCCGTTGTGGTCGCGCACGAGAATGCCCACGCGGTCACTGTCCGGATCGGTGCCGAGGATAAAATCTGCGCCGTGTGCCTTGGCGAGATCAACAGCAAGGTAGAAGCCCTCGGGATTTTCGGGGTTGGGGGACACGACCGTGGGGAAGTTGCCGTCAATGACCATCTGCTCGGGTACACAGATAAGATTCTTGATGCCGAGCCTTGTCAGCGCTTCCGGAACAAGCTTGTGTCCGCAGCCGTGGAAGGGCGTATAGATGAGCTTAAAATTGTCCGCAACCTTTTTAACGGTCTCGTAATCGTTGACCATGCTCATGACATTTGCCATAAACTTTTCATCGCAGTCAGCGCCGATGAGCGTGATGAGGCCTTCGGCAACCGCCTTGTCGTAATCCATTGAGGTCACGCCGGTAAAAATGTCGATCTTGGCGAGCTCCGCTGCGATGGCAGCAGCGTGCTGCGGCGGCAGCTGGGCGCCGTCTGCCCAGTAGACCTTGTAGCCGTTGTATTCTTTCGGGTTATGGCTGGCGGTGACATTGATGCCCGCCTGACAGCCGTATTCGCGCACGGCGAAGGAAAGCTCCGGCGTCGGGCGCAGGGCTTCAAACAGATAGACCTTGATGCCGTTTGCCGCCATAACGCAGGCAGCGGCGCGGGCAAACTCCTGCGAATGGTTGCGGCAGTCCATGCAGATGGCAACACCGCGCCTTTTCGCTTCCTCGCCCTCAGCGCAGATCACATTGGCAAAGCCCTGCGTTGCCCAGCGAATGACATGCCGGTTCATGTTGTGCAATCCGACATGCATCGTGCCGCGCAGTCCCGCTGTGCCGAATTCCAGTGGCCCGTAGAAGCGGTTTTCCATCTCTTTTTCATCATTTGCGATAGACTTCAGTTCGGCGCGTTCCTCCTCGCTCAGTGCAGGAGAGGCGAGCCACTTTTCATATTCCTGACGATAATTCATTTCAGATCCTCCTCATCGACCGGCTTGATTAGATTCTGAGCATCCTCCAACAGGGATGCCGGGACATAGAGCGATGTGCCGTAGCCGGAAAAGCCGAGTACGACTTTTCCGAGTGTTCCGTCTTTATCATACTTTTTCATGACGGGAATGTCATAAGAGCGCAGCATTTGAACGATCAGATCCGCCTGACTGTCAGCTTCGAAAGCGTTTGTGAGGAAAACGGCCTGTTCCGGTGTGCCGTCTTCTGCTTTCGGCCAGCGATCCATGACATCATGCTGCTCACGACCCCATGTGAGCTTGTTTTCATCAAACAAATGAAATTCCCCCTATTTGTGATATTTTGTGCCGTTCTCAATTTGATACGCGCGATAAATCTGCTCAAGCAGCATGACGCGAAACAAATGATGCGGAAAGGTCATCGGAGAAACGGAGAGCTTAAAATCGGCTTTTGCCTTGACACTCGGATGCAGACCGAAGCTTGAGCCGATCAAAAAAGTGAGCTGGGATGCACCGCGCGAGGCAAATTCCTGCATTTTCTGCGAAAGCTGGACACTTGACAGCTCCTTGCCTTCCACGCACATGGCGATCAGTACGCCACCTTTGGGAAGCTTTTCCTCAATCATCGCCGCTTCCTTTTGCAGACCTTGCTCAATTTCGGCCGCACTCGGATCATCGCCGAGCTTTTGCTCCGGCAGCTCCACGATTTCCAGCTTGCAATGGCGTGAGAGTCGCTTTTGATACTCGCTGACCGCCTGTATATAAAACGGCTCTTTTAGTTTTCCAACGCAAAGGACGGTGACTTTTTGCATAGGTGTACCTCACTGATCGTGTCACGCGGTGCCGTGCACAATCGCACGCTGTAGCCGTGCTGCTGCAGCTTCCGCGCGACGGCATATTCTGCCATGACGGGGGTGTTATTTTCGCTGCTCAGATGCGCAAGCATAATGTCACCCGTTCCGGCCTTGACGCTTTGCAGCGCGAATTCGGCAGCCTGCGCGTTGGACAGATGCCCGTGCCTGCCGAGAATACGGGACTTGAGGAACCGGGGATACGGTCCGCTTTGCAATGTTTCAATATCGTGATTGGCTTCGAGCAGCAGAAGGTCTACACCGAGAAGCGTTTGGTAGGCATCGTCCGTTACAAATCCGGTGTCGGTCAGAAAACCGAGAGAGCCGCTTTCACAGTCAATGCGATATCCCACCGGGTCGGCTGCGTCGTGAGAGGAGGGAAATGAGCGGACCTCAAATGCACCAACGGTGAATGTTTCGCCGGATTCAAACATGCGCAGCGCATCGCCGGCATAGAAGAGCGACTGTGCCGTGCCGCGGCTTGCATACACGGGAGCGGTACATTTTTTGCAAAGTGTCTGCAGCCCCTTAATATGATCCACATGCTCGTGTGTGACGAGGATTGCACTCAATTCAGACAGTGCAATGCCGACCGATGCAAGCTCCTGCGCAATGCGGCGCTCGGAGACGCCGGCATCGATCAAAAGCACAGTATTGTGTTCGCGGACCAATGCTGCATTGCCGCTTGAACCGCTGGCAAGTGTGTAAAACTCCATGGAGGGAAAGGTTCCTTTTCCTAATTTATGATAGGAAAATCATACCACAGTTATCCCAAATAGTCAAAAGGAAAAGCCCTCGAAATCGAGGGCTTACATTATCCGATCTGCTTGACAGGAACGCTGTCGTCGCATTCCACGCTTTCAATTTTTGCACCGATACCGCGAAGCTTTTCAATAATATCCTCATAGCCGCGTTCAATATACTGCACATTCGTGATCTCGCTGACCCCGTCGGCGGCAAGCGCGGCAATCAGCATGGCTGCACCGGCGCGCAGGTCGTAAGCCTGCACAGCGGCACCGTGAAGCTGCTCAACGCCTTCTACCACCGCAGTACGGCCGTCCACGCGGATCTGCGCTCCCATACGAGTCAGTTCGCCGACATACCGGTAACGGTTATCCCACACGCCCTCCGTGACGATGCTGGTACCCTCGGCAAGGGAGAGAACAGTGGTGATCTGCGGCTGCATATCTGTGGGAAAACCGGGGTAGGGAAGCGTTTTGACATTAGCGCGTGTAAGCTTTCCGGCACGGCGGACGAGCAGGGTATCGTCCCGCTCTTCCACGTCAACACCCATCTCCTGCAGCTTTGCAGTGATGCAGTCCATGTGCTTGGGAATAATGCCGCGAACGAGAACCTGACCGCCTGTAGCGGCAACGGCAGTCATATAGGTGCCGGCCTCGATCTGATCGGGAATAATGGCATAGGTGCCGCCATGAAGCTTGTCTACACCGAAGATTCGTATGGTATCGGTACCGGCACCTTTGATCTCAGCACCCATCGAGTTGAGGAAGTTGGCAAGGTCAACAATGTGCGGTTCCTTGGCTGCGTTTTCAATGGTTGTGGTACCGTCGGCAAGCGCGGCAGCCATCATAATATTCATCGTGGCACCGACGGACACGACATCGAGGTAGATATTTGCCCCCTTCATGCGGCCGTTTGTCGCGTGTGCGCAGATAAAATCGCCCTCACGTACTTCCGCGCCCATGGCGGCAAAGCCTTTGACATGCTGATCGATCGGGCGCACACCACCGAAATTGCAGCCACCGGGCATCGAAACCTCGGCGGTGCCGAAGCGTCCGAGCAATGCGCCGATGAGATAGTAGGAAGCGCGGATTTTGTGTGCAAGCTCCTGAGAGACCTGCGTAGTGCTGATGTGGCGGCAATCGATCTCAACATCGGTGCGGTTGAGAAAACGAACGGATGCGCCGAGCTGCTCAAGAATCTTTAACAGTGCGGTCACGTCGGAGATCTGGGGAATATTTTCAATGCGGCAAACTCCGTCGACCAGAAGAGCGGCGGGAATAATGGCAACGGCGGCATTTTTTGCGCCGCTGATATGAACTTCGCCAAAGAGCGGATGGCCGCCCTGAACGATATATTTTGTCATGAAAGTCTCCTTGACGGTGAATAGTGGAGACACTATTCACATAATACACCCTTAGTATACTCAAAAAAACGGAAAAAAGCAATCCTTACAGAAAAAATTCCTGTAAGCCGGGGGAAAGCCGTCCTATCCACGCGTCACGGCGCCGGTTTCCAAGTTAACATAATAGTCACTCAAGCCGGTCGAAATATGCCATACAGGGACAAGACGGCTGGAAACGGAGGCGGAGTCCTGAAAAAGATATCCGTATTCCATGCAAGTGATCTCCGTGCAGACAAGACCGTTGGCGTTGCGATAATCCAGAAAGCGAACCAGTGCAGAAATGGCATCAATTCCGTGTGCAGGCTTCAGAACCGAGACATTTGACAAAAAAATGCCGGAAACGGAAACGAGTATATTATTCTCAAAGGTAAGGGAAAGCGGAGCGGCAAAAACGAGGAGTCCGTCCACCTTTCGCAGGGCGCTGATCGTCCCGCTCCCACTGCTGCTGACTGCAAGTGCCTGAGCATACGATGCTTCATCCATCTCATAGGCGCAGCTGCGAAAGATGTCCTCACAGAAGGCAATGGGATCGCTGACAGGTAGGTTCAGTGTACCGTCTATGGCACCGTTTGAGCGAAACTGACAGGAGCCGGACTTGCTTTCATAGACGTAGATTCCGCCGCCAACGTTGCGCACATCGGTTTGTCCAAGGAGCTTTTCGGCGAAGGCATTTTCCACGTCGCCGCTTCGGGAAAGTTCAGCTGCGGAAATTGAGGCGTCTTCGTTCAGCAGAGCGGTATCAAACGCGATGCCGTTGTCAGACAGAAGAACGTTGAGCTGTTCGACAGAGCGTGCATGGGCTGCGCGCTGCTGATTCTGCCTGCTGAGGAGCAGGGCAAGCAAAAAGACATTAACGAGCAAAAGAATGGCAATCACAATATTTTTCAGTCGTGACGTTTTCATGTTCCTGCTCCCCCTTTCTGACAGATTGCAGAGTTTTGTCCTCTCGCCGGATCAGCTTGCGATCCAGTCCACGCAAACGGTATCGGTTCCGCGGTCAACGTAGTAAACAGACAGCTCAGAGCCTTCGTAGCGGTTTTTTGCAATGGCCGCGGAGAGCTGCATCGGAAGAAGCAGAGAATCCGTATCCGTGAGTGTATAGTTTTTAAAATGAATGGCAAACGCGGTGATAAAGCTGTCCTCAATCGTGATGGAGACAGCATGGGAACCGTCGGAAAAGCGCAGCGGCGTACCGTCCACCACATAGTCGAGTGTCACAAGATAGCCGTTTGTGCTGCGATTAACGCTGCTGAGATACAGGGAAGCGGCACCGCAATAATCCTGCAGCAATGTGGAGCTGAGCTTTTGCGCTGCGGCAACAGCTTCAGTAAGACTGACACCTTCCTTGTCGGACTTGATCGCATAGAGGGAGCCGGCGTCAGCGCTGCCGCCGCGATAGGTGACGGTTCCATCGGAGGAGAGCCAAAGCGTGCCGTAGGATTCACGCACGACGGTCGTTCCCGAGGATTCTGTGTAGTGGTTTTCCGTATGCGGGTTAAATTCGGCAAGCCGCAGGAAATCAGAGAGAGCGATCTCGGAGAGCGCACTTGTGGCGGTGAGCGTGCAATGTGCGGTCGGTTCCTCCATGACCAGGGTAAATGGGGAAAGCATGCCGTAAGACTCCGGCAGGGAGAAGGCAAAATCAACTTCCGCGCCGTTGAGAGAATCGAGATATGCCGACAGTTCAGATGCGCTCAGCGTGGTGGAGGAGGTGCAGCAGCTGCCGGACGGATCAAGCAGATACAGATGCACCGCATTGTCATCGCCGGGAGAAAGAAGCGCGCGGCGAACAAAAAATTCCTGCGTAAGGGGAGAGGTAGTGTTCAATGAGTCTGAGAGAATATCCAACGGGATGCCGGTCATGAAATCAAAGTAGATTCCGCTGCCGTGCAGGGCGGTGAGAAAAGCGTCCTGTGAGGAGGGAAGAATAGGGTTGGCAGAGCCGATCGCCTTGCTCAGAAAGCTGCCTGCGCGACTGAAATCGTCATCAAGGAGCGTGAGCGCGTCAATGCCGCAGCGCGTGTAGGAATTGGTGAAAACAACACGCACCGGAGAAGCAAAATCGGACAGTTCGATGGAGCTGCCGCTGCTTGTCTGCTCGGCGGAGAGAACATCGCCAATCAGTTCCGGCAGCGTTTTTCCGGTCAAGTCACCCAGCAGCAGTGTCTGCAGAAGGAAAAAAATGGCGGACAGGGAGAGAAACACAATAGCAAGATTTTGAAGCCGATCGATCCGGACAGCCTTTTTATTCATGCGAGGCCTCCCCGCCGAGCGGCTGGATCATGGGAAGCTCCAGGCGCACGGTTGTGCCGGGACCTTCACGGTCTACAAGAGAAAGCGTGCCGTTATGACGCTGGACGATCTCCGTGGCAATGGACAGACCCAGACCGGTGCCGCCGGACTCGCGTGAGCGCGCCTTGTCGACACGATAGAAGCGCTCAAAGATGCGGCTCCGATCTGCCTCGGGAATGCCGATGCCATCGTCGCACACTTCCATCCAGACCTTGTCACCGGCGTCGGTTTCGCCGGCAGTCACATGGATGTGCCCGCCGTCCGGCGTGTATTTGACGGCATTGCCAAGCACGTTGAGCATAACCTGCTCCAGTCTGCCGCGGTCACCGGTGATCACAGGCAGGGAATCAGAGTAATCGCGTGTGAGCTCATGCCCGTGGCGGCGAGCCTCCAACTCAATGGAGCGGAGGACGGCATCGATGGCAGCGCCAAAGGGGAAACGAGCCATGTTCATTTCACTGCGTCCGGAGTCGAGACGGGAAAGTGTGAGCAGATCGCGTACAATGTTTGTCATGCGGTCTGTTTCGCTGATGACAACATCAAGGAAATCATTTTCCATTTCCCGCGACAGCTCATCGCCTGCTTCACGGATCGTTTCGGCATAGGAACGCACATTGGTCAGCGGTGTGCGCAGCTCGTGGGAAACGTTGGCAACAAACTCCTTGCGGCGATCTTCGGTTTTGCGATGCTCAGTTACGTCGTGCAGAACGACCAGAACGCCGCCGCGCTGCTCGTCGGAAAACGGTGCGAGATAGACTTCCACACTGCGCTCGCCAACGGTCAGCTCGGACTCGATAAAGTCGCTTCGCTGCAAGGATACTACATGATTGAAAGGACATAGTGCTTCAAAAAGCTCGCTGTATTGACAGTCCTCCGGATTGCGGTTAAGCAGAACGGCGGCAGCCGGATTACAATGGATCAGCGTGCCGCTGCCGTCGTAGGCGACCACGCCGTCGGTCATGTGCAGGAAGAGCGTGTCGAGCTTGTTGCGCTCGTTTTCAACGGCTTCGAGCGTCCTGTGCAGGACGGATGCCATGTCATTGAAGGTCGTTGTCAGAATACCGATTTCATCCGTTGATTCCACATTCAGAGTCTCGTTGAAATCTCCCTTGGCAATGCGCTCGGCACCCTCGGTCAGCTTTTCGATGGGGTCGATCATCGTTTTCGCCAGAAGGAAGGAGAGCATGACGGAGACCAGAAGGCCTACCAGCAGTGCCTGCAAAATGATGAGCAGCAGCTCTGAGTTCAGCGAGGAGACCGTGCTGCGGTTGTCGCGGATATAGATGATGAAGCTGTTGTCGCCGCCGGAAATGGGGATGGCAACATCCATATAGTTTGCGGCAATGTCACTCTGATCGCCGACATTCCCGTTGCGGGCGGTGAGAATATTTTCTGTCAGTTCAAGGTTTTCGCCGCCGTCCTCATCGCTGCCGGCAAGAAAATCGCCGGTTCTGGCATCGAGGATATAATAGTTGCGGTTGCGCCCGTCAATGCCGAGTGTACCGGAATAGGTTTCGATCATTGTCTGAATCCGCTGTGCGCCGTCGGTCTGTGTGGCTTCCGAGCGAAGCGCGTGGACAAAAGAAGCGTTGCTTTCACCGAATGTCTCGCTCATCTGCGCGTAGAAGTCGTCAATATAGAAGCTTGTGACACTGGTCATCAGAAATGCTCCCACAACCGCCATCAGCGATGTGACAAGCAGCAGCATGATCATGACCAGCTTTATGTGCAGACTGCGAAACATAAGAGACGCTCCCTTCGTGTTAGAGTGGTAACCGCTCAGGTGTTCTGCCCGGAGAAATAGTAGCCCACACCGCGGCGGGTGAGTATGTAGACGGGGCTGGCAGGATCATCCTCGATTTTTTCGCGCAGACGCCGCACGGTTACATCCACTGTACGCGCATCATCGCCGACATAACCGTAGTTCCAAACCTGTTCCATGAGATCCACACGGGAAAAGACCTTGTCCGGGTGGCTTGCCAGGAAGGTGAGAAGTTCATATTCGCGCTGTGTCAGGTCAATGGGCGTGTTGTTTTTATAGACCTGATAGCTCTCGGTGTTAATGGTAATTCCGCCGCCGGCAGGCATGGTACTGTCATCCTGAACGGGGGCAAGCATCGCGGTGCGGCGGATATTTGCCTTAACGCGGGCAAGAAGCTCGCGCATGGAAAACGGCTTGGTAATATAATCGTCTGCGCCGATTTCAAGACCGAGGATCTTGTCCTCCTCCTCTTCGCGTGCGGTCAGAATGATAACGGGCACATTGCTGCCGCTGTTCCGCAATGCTTTGCAGACCTCAAAGCCGGTCATCTTCGGCATCATGACATCGAGCAGGATAAGATCGGGATTGTACTCGTTTGCCGCAGCGAGACCTGCCTCGCCGTCGTAGGCTTCGAACGTGCTGTAACCCTCACGCTGGAGATTGAAACGGATAATATCCACAATGTTCTTTTCGTCTTCCACAATCAAAACGGTTTTTTTCTGATCCATAGAGGAAGGACCTCCTTATTTGTTGCTCTGCAAACGCAGGTTGTGTGTTTTTAGAATACCGCAGACAGTTTTTGCATCTTCGATTTCGCCGCGCATCACGCGCTCATACAAAGCGGAAAATGGGGTGCGGCAGACCTCAAGAAATTCATCTTCATCGGGGTGCGTGGCACCGAAATGAAGTCCTTCGGCAAGGTAGAGGTGCAGCACCTCCCCATAGCAGCCGGGGGAGACAACGATGCGCCCGAGCTTGGAAAATCGCTCCGGGACGGCGCCGGTCTCCTCCTGCAGCTCCCGCAGAGCGGCCGCGTCGGGATCTTCACCGCGTTCCAGCTTTCCGGCGGGGATCTCCTCCAATATCCTGGAGAAAACATAGCGGTACTGCTTTACTGTCAGCACGCAGTCATTATCATCAATGGCAACGATTGCGACACCGCCGGGGTGGTCTGCCACCTCGCGGATGCCCTCTTTGCCGTTCGGCAGAAGGACAGAGTCTCGAAAGACACGGAGGATTCTGCCGTCATATACGGTTTCACGGCGGAGCCGTTTTTCAGTCATATCCATAGTGTTTTCCTTTACTGCAAAAGATCTGACGGACAGAGCGAGTCGGAATAGACCGCACTGATGCCGCTGCCAAGAAGACTTTGTGCCGATTCCGCATCGTTGACGGTGTGGGCATAAACACAAATGCCGTTTTCCTGCGCGATGGGGGTGTAGTCCCCGCTCCACCAGTAGTCCCACATGGTGATGCCCATGATGCCGTTTTCTTTGCAGAATTCCGCTTTTTCGCGGAAGTCACCCTCCGTGCAGGAAAAACCGGTATAGTAGAGTGTAAAAATATAGTGAGGGAATGGATAAAGATTGTCTACCACTGTGTACATCAGCGGCGTGTAGACCTGAATGACCATGCGGTCAAAAAGATAGGTAAGTCCGGTTTCGTAAGCGTCCCACAGCATGGCGCGGAACTGATGTGTGACCTCCTCTTCGTTGACAAATTTGGTATCTGTGATGATGCAGATATCGGGATACTGTTCCATCAAGGTGAGGAGATCACGGAAGGAAAGCGGCGTATATTGTCCGTTGATGGGTTTAGAAAGGAACTCTGCAAGAGTCGGAATATTGGTCTCGCTGATGTCTTCCTGGAGTTTTCCGCGCCAGTCGTGGCGCAGAACGACATGACCGTCACTCGTCATGCGAAGATCCGCTTCGAACACGCGAACCCCATCCCCATAACTTTGCACGAAGCCTTCCAAGCAGTTTAATATGGGAACACTGTCCGTTGCACCCATGCCGTGAGCAACGATCCTCGCGCCGGAAAGAATTTCGGGCGCAGAAAGAGCATCTGCGGGGGCTTCCTTCTGCAAAACTTCCATGTCATACAGGCCGGGGGTCATCTCGCCTACCACGGCGTTCAGCTCGGAAAGCTCGGTGCGCGCAGAGGAGAGGGAGACACCCTCGCGGATGGCAATGATTGTGGGGACAAGAATGAGAATCACAACGATTCCCAGAATCAGATGTTTAAAGAAAAGGACACTTCCTATGTAGTCACTCTTTTTCACGATCTGCTACCTCGAAATGCTTATAATTCAGTTTATTCTATCACGCCTGCGGGAAAAAAGCTACTGCAAAATCTGCAATTTCGGGGAAAAAACTCAGCGCTTTGGGCTTTTTCTGTAAAAATCTTGACAAAAGTTTTGCGGTTGTCTATACTTATAACATCTCAATACAAAATTGTGTTTTGCATGACTTGCCCAATGGGGGGTGATAGTCTTTGAGGCCCGTGCATTCTGTCTTTGTTATCGGTGAATCCAGAACGAACGCGGACAATGCCATTACCAAGATGTACGGTACTTTTTACATGGCATTTGAGATTGATGACGAAACATCTGAGGTCTTGGATTTCAGCTGCACGCATACGATCGACACGACACAAGCCTTCCTGCGTAAGCTTTTTCTCGGCCAGTCCTTCCCTGAGATTGACGAATGGCTGGAGGAGACCTTGAACTGCCGCTACGGCGGTTCGTCGCGCAAGGCCGTATTGGTCGCTTACCGTGATGCGCTCAAACGCTGGCATCTGATGACGGGAAAGTAATACAACTGTATAGCTGCTTCGCTGCCGCTTGCCATGGTTTCCGCTATGGCGTCGCGGGCGAAACCCAGCAGAATTAGGCGTCATACGGCGCTTGGTTTTGTTGGTTTTTTGCTTTTTTGGGGGTCACAATGCCTTCATGGCGTGACAATATAGAAGAGAGAATCTTGTGATTCCCGACGGCTTTACTTATTTGGCAGTGCTTTGCGCACATATCATGGAGTCTTTGGCATAAGCACAGGGACGCTTACCGGCATAAACATAATTACTGTGCAGGCGGAGCTAATCCGCCTGCACAATCTCTGAAAAAGAAGAACATCTCTCTACCGTATGAATCAAGGAGGCGGCCATGCCCGTTCTGTCTGAGTTAGAACCGAAAATCGTATTTGATTATTTTGAAAAGCTTTGCGCCATTCCCCACGGCTCATTTCATACAAAACAAATCAGTGACTATCTTGTTTCCTTTGCCGCCGCGCACGGCCTGAAATACAGGCAGGATGAGATCGGCAACGTCATCATCTGGAAAGCGGCGACTGCCGGGTACGAGAACGCTCCTGCCGTGATGATCCAGGGACACATGGATATGGTGGCCGAAAAGGATGCCGCGTGTACAAAGGACATGGAGCGCGAGGGGCTTGATCTCTTTATTGACGGCGATCTGATCGGCGCCAAGGGTACAACGCTCGGCGGCGACGACGGCATTGCGGTAGCGATGGGTCTTGCGATCCTTGACTCCGACGATATCCCCCACGGGCCGCTCGAATGCGTCTTCACCGTGGACGAGGAGGTCGGCATGCTCGGCGCCCGCGCGCTTGACACCTCCGATCTGAAAGCAAGGTATCTGCTCAACATCGACTCGGAGGAGGAAAAGGTGCTGATGGTCAGCTGTGCCGGCGCCTGCCGCGCGGTCTGTTCCTTTGACGCCAAACGAGAAGCATTCTCCGGCGAAATCTGCAAGGTAACGGTCACCGGTCTCATCGGCGGTCACTCCGGCGAGGAGATCCAAAAGGGCCGCGCCAACTCCAATATTCTTATGGGGCGTGTGCTCTATGAAATGAGCAGGGCGACGGAGCTGCGCCTTGTTCGCATTGACGGCGGCGCGAAGGACAACGCCATTCCGCGCGAAACCGCTGCTGTTGTATCGGTGAAAAGCAGCACCGCGCTCAAGGCGGTTGCTGAGAGGCTCACCGCCGAACTTCAGGAGGAATACCGTGCAGCGGACGGCGGTGTCTGCGTGAACATCTGCGCAGACGAGACCGCGCTTTTCCCTCTGACGAAATCCTGCACGCAGAGCGTCATTACGTTTGCTCACTGCGCGCCGAACGGCGTGCAGGAAATGAGTGCCGACGTGGCCGGCCTCGTGCAGACCTCGCTCAACCTCGGCAGACTCTATACGCAGGAGGATAGCGTTTTCTTCAGTTTTATGGTGCGTTCGAGCGTCAACTCGCAGAAGGACGCGGTTGCCTCCCGCCTGGAGGCACTCACTGCCGCCCTCGGCGGCAAGACAGAGATTGCCTCCTCGTATAGCGCGTGGCAATACCGCGCCGATTCCCCTCTGCGCGATAAGATGATCGAGGTCTTTCGTAAGCAGTATGGCGAGGAGCCGCGCATCGAAGCGCTGCACGCGGGACTGGAGTGCGGCATTCTCTCCGGCAAGATGCCGGAACTTGACTGTATCTCGCTTGGCCCTGACCTCACCGACATCCACACTCCGCGCGAGAGGCTGCATATTGCCTCCACGCTGCGCACCTGGAAGCTGATCTTGGCAACACTGAAAGAGCTGAGAAACTGACACGGCGAGCGGCAGGTATTCCGTAAGTACGCTACAGGAACAGAAAGGAAGCATCATCATGAAAAAAAGCTTTGCACTCATTGACCTGCATTGTGATACGCTGACCGACTGGAAATACACCAGCACCGGAAATCCCGACACGCTGGACGATCCCAAGCGCGTTTTGTCGCTCTCTGCGATTCCTGCTGATGTCCATTGGGCGCAGTTCTTTGCGGTCTTTATCCCCGATGAGGAGCGCGGTCAGAGGGCGATCGATTACTTTGAGTTTAACCGCGCGAGCTTTGAACACCAGATGCGGCAGTTTGCCGATCGCGTTGCGCCCTGCCGCAATGCTGACGATATGGAAGCAGCCTGGGCTGCCGGCAAGACGGCAGCATTTCTGACGGTGGAAAACGGCAGTGTGTTCGCCGGAGACCTAAACCGCGTGAAAACCGTCGCCGATCAGGGCGTGCGCGCTGTGACGCTCGTGTGGAACGGCGAAAATGAGATCGGCTCCGGCCATACGACCGACCACGGTCTCAGTGAGTTCGGCAAAAAGGTCGTTCCCGAGATGGAGAAGCAGAATATTATCGTTGATGTGTCCCACCTTAACGACCACGGCTTTGCCGACCTCCTTGAGATCGCCGAAAAACCCTTCATGGCAACGCACTCCAATGCCCGTGCGCTGTGCGCCCACAAGCGCAATCTCACCGATGATATGATCCGTGAGATGGTCAGGCGTGATTGCCTGATCGGACTGAACTACTTCGTGAAGTTCCTTGCTGATGACGGCAATGTCAAGGGTCTCGACGATATTTACCGCCACGCCATGCACTTCTTTGAGCTTGGCGCAAACAAGAACCTTGCCCTCGGCTCCGACTTCGACGGCGCAGTCCTGCCGGAGTGCCTTTCTACGCCGACCAAGGTGACGGAGTTCTACGAATATCTGCTCAGCCGCGGCGTTTCCGAGGAGGATGCCGACGGTATCTTCTACAGGAATGCGCAGAATTTCTTCCGCAAAAACCTTCGGTAATTTTCTGAATGCAGATTTGAAAAGCAGTCTGTTTTTTTGCAGACTGCTTTTTGCGTTTTCCCAAACAAATTGTTACGTTTTTGTGACAACCCTTGTGCGGAGAAAGAAATTGTGTTATGATACATACTCACAGGCCGCCTGAGAGGAGTTGATGCACCATGGCGGAGAAAAAGGGAATCAAGGTCATGGCGCAGAACCGCAAGGCATTCCACGACTATTTTGTCGAGGAGAAGATCGAGGCCGGAATTGAGCTCAAGGGTACGGAAGTGAAATCCGTGCGCGCGGGTACACTCAATTTGAAGGACAGCTATGTAATTGCCAAGAACGGCGAAGCGTATGTCCACAGTATGCACATCTCGCCCTATGACAAGGGCAATATCTTCAACCACGATCCCGACCGTCCGAAGCGCCTGCTGCTTCATAAACGAGAGATCAACAAGCTCTATGCACTCGTTAAGCAGGACGGTTACGCACTCATTCCGCTGTCCGTTTACTTTAAAGACGCGCGGGTGAAGGTGGAGCTTGGCGTGTGCAAGGGCAAAAAAAATTACGATAAGCGTGAAGCAAGCGCGCAGCGCGATGCCAAGCGTGAAATGGACCGCGTGATGAAAGCGCGGAGATAAGGAGAGAAAAACAATGGCAAATCCCATCGTAACCATCGAAATGGAAGACGGCAAGGTGATGCGCGGCGAGCTTTACCCCGAAGTCGCGCCTAACACCGTCAACAACTTTATCGCGCTGGCAAATTCTGAGTTTTATGACGGACTCGTGTTTCACCGCGTGATTCCCGGCTTTATGATCCAGGGCGGTGACCCGGACGGCAACGGCACGGGCGGCCCCGGCTATGAGATCAAGGGCGAGTTTTCCGCCAATGGCTTCCAAAACGACCTCAAGCATACGCTCGGCGTTTTGTCCATGGCGCGTACCATGATCCCCGACAGTGCCGGCAGCCAGTTCTTCCTGATGGTCGCTGATGCTCCGCATCTGGATGGCCAGTACGCCGCATTCGGCAAGATCACCGAGAATGCACAGGCCGCGATTGACATCTCCCGTGTCAATCGCAGCATGTTCAATGATATGCCGAAAAAGCCGCAGGTGATTAAGTCCATTCGTGTGGACACGCTCGGTGTTGCGTATCCTGCACCGGAAAAGGTGTAATAATAAAACAAACTGTTTCCATGCAAATTCTCATAGTAACGTAACTCTTGTCCTATATCGCCTCGCAAACCAGCAAAGCGTTTGCGAGGCGAAGAGGAGACACAACGGCGTGAATGAGCCGTGCCGCTTGCGGTGCGGCGAGTGATACAAAGTCCGTGTCGACGATATGGGGGCGTACCGGTTTCGACGGGGGTGTGGAGGCAGGATAAGCGGGCGGTGGCGCCTGGCCACCTTAAAACGGGCAACTTATAAATTAAAGAACAACACTAATACTGTTGCTGTAGCTGCCTAATTGCAGCTGCCGTCTGAACCGGAGAGGCCACAGACCGGGGAGGGCGTCGTTGATGTGGCGGACGTGAGGCGCGAAAGAGTTGACGCGCCCATGCATCATGACTCTACTCAAGCGTAAGGTCTGTCAGGTGTCCTTACGCGGAGGGAATGTTTAAATCCTGACTGCGCCCGGAGAAAGTCCTGTTAAAGTGCTTTCGGACGCGGGTTCAACTCCCGCCGCCTCCACCACTACAACATTATCCGAACTTTTTCTCGAAAGGGAATAGGTTCGGATTTGTTGTTTATCTGAATCAATCATCTACCTAAAGAAACCGCCTGAAATCGGAAATGATTTCAGGCGGTTTCTTAATTGTCGTTATATGGAGAAGCTTTGATAAGCAGAATAATTAGTGTCGACAGGTACGAGTCAGTGCACCGAATTTACGGTTGAACCGCCGTATACCGAACGGTACGTACGGTGGTGTGGGAGGTCGGAGCCCTA
>JAUMWI010000025.1 GCA_030529725.1 Eubacteriales bacterium
GGATCACGCCGAGCCAGATGCAAAGGAATCCGGGAAGTTTTTCCTTTGTGAACGCTTCGCCCAGGAGCATACCGCAGAAAATACTGAGCGTCGGGCTTAAGTACTGGCAGATTCCCACCGTAATGAGCGGAAGATTTTCAATGCCGATCCCATAAAAGAGCATCGGCACCCCCGTTACGATGCCCGAACCGATCAGAAGAAGCTGGCGCTGAAGCGTCAGTGCCGCCATACCGTTATCGCCCATACGGAAAAACGCGATGTAAAGAAGCATCATGGGGGCGGCAAGCAGGATTTCCGCCGTGGTGCAAACGATGGAGTCGATTGTCAGGCTTTTCTTAATGGCTGCATAAACAGCAAAACAGAGTGCCCATGCAATCGTCACATACGGTACGCCGCCAAAACCGCGCGTTGACAGACAGATTCCCGTGATAACGACAGCAAGAATCGCAAAGTGCCGCCAGTTCACCTTTTCATGGAACACGACAGCTCCAAAGAAAAAGCAGGAAAGCGGCTCCAGATAGTAGCCGAGACTGCTCTCCAGAACGTGACCGCTGCGCACTGCCCAAAGATAAACCACCCAGTCGGTCATCAGAAAGACTGTCGCCGCCATCTCCCGCAAAAGAATTTTTTTATCACGAAAAATTGCCCAAAGCTGCGGAAGCTTTCCCTGCACCTTTAAGATCACAAGGCAGCATACCGCCGCCCAAATCGTACGGCTCGCCATGAGAAAAAATGTGTCGGTATCGCCGCAGAGATACCAGTACATCGGTTGGAAGCCCCAGATAAAAAAGCACAGGATCAGTGCGCTCAGGCCCTTTTTATAGTTATAGCTCGGAGTCATCTTTTCCCCTTCTTTCGCGACGATTTTACTATGCTTGAGCAAAATTATCAACTTATTTCTTGAATATTTTTTGCGCCTTCTGTCCACAATACTGACTGCAAGCAGTAAATCAGAAAGGAGGCAGACTCATGAACCAGAACCAGAACAACAAGTAAGCGTACTCAGTCCTGTAAAAATCGGCCCCGAAGCGATTCGGAGCCGATTTTTCCTGTTCTTGACGCACTTGCGTTTTTCCTTCTTCTCCTGTATAGTATAGTTGCTGTTATAGTGTGTATTGTATTTTTTGCACTTTTGTCGGAAAGGACTGCTCATGCTGGAAATAACTTCTCAATGGCTCAACGGAACAATGACCGGCAAGACGTTGCTCACGATGCTGATCTCCATGCTGCCGGTGGTCGAGCTGCGCGGCGGCCTGCCTGCCGGCGTTGCAATGGGTCTGCCGATCCCTCTGGCATTTTCTGCCGCGCTGATCGGGAATATGCTTCCCGTTCCGTTTGTCATTCTCTTTGCGCGTCCCGTTTTTAAATGGATCCGCGCACATATCCCCGCGCTCGGCAATTTCGTGACAAAACTTGAGGCACGCGCCTATGCCAAGGGCGGTCAAATCAAAAAATATGAAACCTGGGGTCTCCTTATCCTTGTGGCGCTTCCCCTCCCCGGCACCGGCGCATGGACCGGTGCGCTGATCGCATGTGTGCTGAACATGCGTCTCAAACGCGCCGTACCGGTGATCTTTCTCGGCGTAGTCATCGCCGGTATCATTATGACAATCCTTACATACGGAGTGAGTGTTCTGCTATGAAAATTCTGGTTTTGTCCGATTCTCACGGCAATCTCAAAAACATGGAACGTGCTGTGGAGCTGACAGTACCCCACTCGATCATCCACCTCGGTGACTGCTGGCGCGACGCAGAGGAGCTGCACGACCTCTATCCCCGCATTCCGCTCGAGCAGGTGCCCGGCAACTGCGACTTCGGACGTTTTGAGGCTACGGAGCGGCTGCTTTTCCTGGAGGATAAGCGCGTGCTGATCGCGCACGGTCACACGATGAACGTCAAGTACGGACTGCTCAGTGCGCAATACCGTGCGCAGGAAAATGGTGCGGACATTTTGCTCTTTGGCCATACACACGAGCCGCTTGTAGAAAACGACGGAGCACTCATTCTGCTCAATCCCGGCTCGATCGGTGACCGCTCACACCCGACCTACGGCGTGCTGGAGTGGAGAAACGGTCAGGTCTATCCCGCGGTATTCGAACTGGAATAAAACCAGTCTCTTGACTGTCTAAGGGGACGCCTTTCGGCGTCCCCTTGTTTTTTCTGTTCACTTTTATTCCACCGTGACGGACTTGGCGAGATTTCTCGGTTTGTCGATGTCACAGCCGCGCTGAAGCGCAACATAGTAGGAGAATAATTGCAGCGGCACCACGCCGAGCGACGGCAGCAGCATCTGCGCCGTGTCGGGAATGGCGATCACGCTCTCTACGGTCTTTGCCATCTCTGCGCGGCGGCTCTCCGTGGTCAGTGCCAAAACATCTGCGCCGCGCGCTTTGACCTCGACGACGTTGCTCATCGCCTTGTCGAACAGCGGCGCATACATACCGAGCGCAATCACGAGCGTGCCGTCCTCAATGAGCGAGATCGTGCCGTGCTTCAATTCGCCGGAAGCGTAGGCCTCGGAGTGAATATAGGAAATCTCCTTAAGTTTGAGTGAACCTTCCAGGCCGAGCGCATAGTCAAGATTTCTGCCGATAAAGAACACGGAATTGTGATTAAAATACTCTGCGGCATACTTGGGAATATTGTCGCAGGATTTCAGCATGGTCTCCATCTTCTCCGGAAGCAGTAAAAGCTCGGAGACGACCTCATCGTACTCTGCTTTTTCAACGGTGCCGAGTACCTCGCCGAAGCGCAGACCGATCATGTCGAGGACAGCAAGCTGCGTAGAATATGCCTTCGTCGTGGCAACGGCAATTTCAGGGCCCGCCCAGGTATAGAGCACATCGTCGCTTTCGCGCGCAATGGAGGATCCGACCACATTGACAATGGAAAGAATATATGCTCCGCGCTTTTTGGCTTCCCTCAGTGCCGCCATCGTGTCAAGCGTCTCGCCGGACTGGGAAATAACGATGACCAGCGTGTGCTCGTCGACGATCGGATCACTGTAGCGGAATTCGGAAGCAAGGCAGACTTCAATCGGCTTGCGCAGCAGATGCTCGAGATTGTACTTTCCGATCATGCCGACGTGGTAGGACGATCCGCAGGCAACGATGAAGATTCGGGAGAACTCCCCGATCTGCTCCGCGGTAAGCTTCATGTCGCCAAGCTCGACCTTACCGTCCTTAATGCGAGGGAAAATGGCACGGCGCAGCGCCTCCGGCTGCTCCATGATCTCCTTGAGCATAAAGTGCTGATAGCCGCCCTTTTCCGCAGCAGAAACCTCCCAGTCGATTTGATGGTGCTCCTTCTCGACCGGCTGGGAAAGGGCATCGTAAACCTGAATGCCGTCCGTTGTCAGTACGGCGACCTCGCCGTCCTCCATATAGGCAACATCGCGCGTATGCTTGATGATCGCCGTCACATCGGAAGCGAGGAAAGTGCAGCCGTCACCGTAGCCGAGCAGCAGCGGTGCATCCTTGCGTGCGGCAATAATGCGGTCCGGGCAGTCGGCACAGAGCATACCGAGCGCATACGCGCCCTCGATGCGGCGCAGGACGCGGCCGACCGACTCAAAAAAGTCGTGGCATTCGTTATAGTAAAACTCTAAAAGCTGCGCCACGACCTCCGTGTCCGTCTCGGACCGGAAGCGCACGCCCTGATTCATCAGAAATTCCTTGATCTCCACATAGTTTTCAATGATGCCGTTGTGGATCACGGCAAATTTTCCGCCCGCGCTGACGTGGGGGTGGGAGTTAATCTCACTCGGCGCGCCGTGCGTTGCCCAGCGAGTGTGTCCCATGCCGATGCAGCCCTTCATGTCTGCGCCGCCGTGGATAGCATCACTGAGTACCTGCAGTCTGCCCTTTGCTTTCCGCACCTGCAGCTCACGCTCGGGCGAAACGACCGCAACACCGGCAGAGTCATAGCCACGGTACTCAAGGCGGGCAAGACCGTCCAGCAAGATGGGGGCAGCCTGCTGCGAACCTACGAATCCAACGATTCCACACATATATAAAAATGCTCCTTTTGACTTAAAAATCGTGCAAAAGGACAAATGCGCAGTCATTTGTCACTTTTCTGCGGTCACGGTTTCTTTGTTTTGCGGTCGCCCGCATATTTGTCAGCCGTGTAACGCGTCCGCACCGCGGAGAGGCATCCGCCGAACGCCTCGATACTCCTCTCTCCTCGTCGTCCCCGTCTTCACAGGGCGCTGGCGCTTGTGATGGAGAACCTCCATAAACTCCTTTCACATCTGCGTTTTTTTATTTCACTGCGCAAAGCAGGAAAAAACGGTTAAAAAGCGGACAAAACGGGCAAGCTTCTCCTGATAAGGAGGTGCATCATGGCAACAGCTTTTATCCGCACTGTCTTACTGTACTTTATCATCATGCTTGGTCTGCGCGCCTTGGGAAAGCGGCAGATTGGCGAGCTGGAGCCGATCGAGCTTGTGATGACACTGCTCATTTCAGACCTCGCCGCCATTCCGATGCAGGACTTCGGCATTCCGCTGCTCAACGGCATTATTCCGATTCTGACGCTTTTGTCTCTTTCGATGCTGCTCTCCTGGGGCTGTATGCGCTCGCTTCGTCTGCGCAGGCTCATCTGCGGCAATCCCACAACGCTGATCAAAGACGGCGTTTTGCAGCAAAAAGCAATGCAGAGCAACCGCTTCACGCTCGACGAGCTGGTCGAGGAGCTGCGCGCGCAGGGCGTGACAGATCTCACCACCGTCAAGTTCGCAGTCCTTGAGACAAACGGTCAGCTCTCCGTCCTGCTGTATCCCGATGAGCAGCCGGCAACGCCCAAGCAGTTAGGAAAGGCTGTCAAGGACGACGTTACGCTGCCGAACATTCTCATCAATGACGGACGCATCCTGCACCACAATCTCTCCTACGCAGGGCTGACGCTCGATTGGCTCAGTAAGCAGCTCAAATCGCACGGCTATCAGACGGCAGGCGAAGTCTTTCTCTTCTCGATCGATGAGAAGGGCAAAATCCTCTGTCTCGGAAAGGAGCAGCATACATGAAATATTTTTGGATCCCCTGCACGATCCTCGTGGTCATTCTCTCGCTGTCGCTTCTCAATGCGCGGGCAGTCAACGAAACCGTCACCGAATGGTGCGAGAATCTGCAAAACGCGCAGCAGGCAGCGCAGGGAGAGCAATGGGAAGAAACACGGCGCATCCTCACCGACACTTACAAAAAATGGGACAAGCAGCAGTCGTACTTCCACATCGTCACCGTCCATGCGGAGCTGGACGAGGTCGAGGCACTGTTTGCCAAGTCACGCAGCTTTGCACTGGAGCAGGATGAAGCGGGGTTTCACGCCAACACGGCAGAGCTGATCACACAGCTCGAGCTCCTCGCGGAGATGCAGGAGATCTCGATCAAAAATATCCTCTGATCACTTTTCCGCCAGCAGCTTATTCAGCTCCTTCATGAACGTGTCGATATCCTTAAACTGACGGTACACGGAAGCGAAGCGGACATACGCCACCTCATCAAGCGTGCGCAGCTTTTCCATGACCAGCTCGCCGATATATTCGGTGCTGATCTCACGCTCAAGAGAGTTCTGAAGCGTCTGCTCGATCTCATCCGTTTTCAGCTCAAGCACTTCCAGCGGCACCGGGCGCTTCTCACAGGCACGGATCATACCGCCGAGTACCTTGCGCTTGTCAAAGCTCTGGCGGCTGCCATCCTTCTTGATGACGACCATCGGCAGGCTTTCCACCGTCTCATAGGTGGTAAACCGCTTGGTACAGGACAGACACTCACGGCGGCGGCGAATGCTGCTGCCTTCCTCCGCAGGGCGGGAGTCAATGACCTTGCTTTCTTTATAACCGCAGTAGGGGCACTTCATAGTTGAGGACCTCTTTTCTGTATAGTTGGTATTATTATATCACAGCCATTCAAAATATGGTAGACATAATTTAATTTTTTCTCAAAATATTGGGAAATTTTGGGTGTCCAAACGATAGACGACGTATCTTTCGCCGGAGATCTCACGCATCTGCGCAAGGCAGAACAGCTCCGCAAGCGGAAAGGGCGCATCCGGTGCGTAGGGCAGTGCCAGCAGCTTCTCCCCCTCCCGTTTGCAAAACAATGCGCCGTGCGTGCGTGCAAGCGCACAGTCAAGCCGCGCCGAGCGAAAAAACGGGCCCTCGGAAAGCTTTTGCCACTGCTCCATATCTCGTCCCTCCGTATAAAAATGCCTGTGCAAATCTATGCACAGGCATTTTCTTATATGTATTTTACTGCACGCTGTAGGTGCCGCGCACCAGAATTTTGGTGTTGTCCGCGGTCGCCTTCACGCCGCGCTCGGTCACGGTGATCATGTAAAGATTGTTCTTTGCCAGCGCATCGCCATTGTAGATCGTGCCGGCAGTCGTTTCATTAATCAGTCCCGGAGAGGAGTTTGCCACGCACGCAGCCGAGCCGGTACGAAGCATCGTCTCACAGCCGATATCCCCGTAGAGGATCTGTCCCTTTGAGAGCGTGACGACCACGAAGCTGTCCACGGTGCCGCTTGTCTCGCCGGTTCCATCTGCAGCGGAACCGTACTTGCGCTCAAACGCTGCCGCATCGCTTTTGATCTGCGCGGAGAGCTTGTTCGACACCTCCGTGTTTCTTGCGGCGATCTTCTCGTCCACCGATTTCATCACCTGCGGCAGGAAGACTTCATTTAAGTAGCTCAGCGTGACAAGCGGGTCGTCAGAGGAACCGACACCTGCCGCCATGACCGTTCCGGTCAGTACGGTAAACGCTGCAAGCAGCAGGGTGATCAATCTCGTAAGTATGGAATTCTTTTTCATGATGATCCTCTCTTTCTCTCTTCGGCACGGAGAAGGCACTCCCCCTCCGCGCCAAAGGATCATATCAGTTGTGTTGTCTGCAGCCCGAAGCTTACCGCAATCGCCGCGTCAATCTTTTCCATCAGCTCGCCGTCTACGCGCCCCATGCGCTCGCGCAGCCGCCGCTTGTCAAGCGTGCGGATCTGCTCAAGCAGCACCACGCTGTCGCGCGGCAGTCCGTAATCCGGCGCCGAGAGTGCAATGTGGGTGGGCAGCTTTGCTTTATTGGTCTGTGATGTGATGGCGGCAGCGATCACCGTCGGACTGTATCGGTTGCCGGTGTCGTTTTGCACAATGAGCACCGGACGAACGCCCCCCTGCTCGCTCCCGACAACGGGAGAGAGGTCAGCGTAATAAATATCGCCGCGTTTTACATTGGTATCCACTTAGCAATTCACACTCCGAGCGGAAGAAGTACCCTTTGCCGCTAAGCTAAAGGCCACTATCATTCTCCCACGCGGGGGCGGAATTTATACGGAGAAGCGCGTTTCTTTCCCTGTTTTTCTGCCCCACATCATTCTATGTGCGTCAGAGAAAAACGGTTCTCAGTAAAGCAGCTGAAGATTATAGTCCACCTGACGGCCGCCGAGGAAGTACAGGCGCGGCACACGCTTACTGACCGCACACAGCAGCTCATAGGAGATCGTACCGCAAAGCTTGGCATCCGTCTCGCACAGAATATTCTCGCCAAACACCTCGATGTCATCGCCCACCTTGACGTCAGGAAGATCCGTAATGTCGATCATGCACATATCCATGCAGATGCGGCCGACCTGCGGAGCAGTACCGTAAGGCGTGAGCACCTGCATCTTTCCGGAAAGGGCGCGCATAAGGCCATCGGCATAGCCGATGGGCAGCACCGCGATGCGGCTCGGGCGCTCGGTATAGAACTTTCGTCCGTAGCTGACCGAGGTCTCCGGCGTGAAGTTTTTAATGGTGGAAACCACCGTCTTGACAGTCATAACGGGCTTCATGCCCATTTTCTCGGCAAGATCGCCCGTTCCGTAAAGAATAATGCCGCAGCGCACCATATCCCAAGCCCACTCGGGGTAACTTGCAATACCGCCGGCATTGCAGCAGTGATGCAGGCGGAATCTAAAATTCCCCTGCGTCTCCACAGCCTCGATCATGCGGACAAAACGCTCATGCTGTACTTTGGTAAACTCCACATGCTCCGGCGCTTCCTCATCGGAAACGCAGAAGTGGGTGAATACCCCCTCAATATCAAGACCGGGAAGCTTAAGCACCGCAAGAATACTATGCAGGCTTTCCTCAAAGTGCGCGTCGTCACACTGGAAGCCGAGGCGTCCCATGCCGGTGTCGAGCTTAACATGGACCTTCATCTTTTTGCCCAGTCGGACGGCGCTGTCGCTGAACGCCTTGGCGATTTCGTAATTCTGCACTGCCTGCGTCATGTCAATGTTGATAATGCGCTCCGCCTGATCCTCCGGCGTATAGCCAAGCATGAGGATGGGAAGCTTGATGCCGCCCAGACGAAGCTCCTCCGCTTCATCGATGTTGGAAACCGCAAGATACGCTGCGCCGATTTTTTCAAGGTGCTTTGCAACGCGCACAGCGCCGTGACCGTAGGCGTCCGCCTTGACCACGCCGAGCAGTTTGGCGTTCGGCCCGACCTGACGGCGAATGGTCTCAAAATTGTGGGTAAGGTGATCGAGATTGATTTCTGCCCATGTTCTCCTGAGGGTACTGTTCATAGCAAGACCCGCTTTCTATTGTCAGCGTAACACACAGTCAATCGGATTCCGCCTGCGTATCCGAGGATAGTATATCACCGAATGCAAAATTCGTAAACTCCGCAAATACAATTATTTTCCCGTCCGCCGCAATTTCCGCATAGAGCGGTGCATTTTCCTCCGAAAAATAAACGGTACAGGCAAGAGGTTCTCCCTCCACCTCCGTTTCAAAGCACACACGCAGTGCATTCTGCTCCCCTAAGCTCTCCTCGCTCTGCACGCTGACATAGCTCTCCGGAAAGCTTTCAAGCAGCAGCGGCACGCAGGTAAGTGCTGAGACTCTCGGGCAGAGCGTCCCTGCGTCGAGCATCACGCCATCGTACGCAAGAGAAAGAGACCCGTCATCGATTCGCGCCGTAATTCCCTTGAGGGCATCGGGTGCAAGGACTTGCACCTCGACCGTTTCCCCGTTCTTTTCCAGGGACAGTGCATAATGAAGCGTTTCCGTCTCTCGCGGAATATCCACCTTTATCTCTGCCGTGTAGCCTTGCAATGCGCCGTACAGCTCCTGCAGCTGCGCGGTGCGGTCATACCCCTGTGCTCCGCAGCCCACAAGCAGCAGTGCAAGCGATGTGACAGAAAGCAATATTTTTTTCAAATCGGCTCCTCCTTCGCTCACTTCTCCTAAGGTATATGCCGGAAAAGCCGACCTATGTACACAATACGTCAGAAAGGAAGCACTGTCCATGGAAAAAACTGGGCAGGAACGATTGCATCCATCATTCCTGTCCAGTCTGACGTTATATCGTGTGTTCTGCTTCCTGTATGCTGCCGCTATGTACCAGCTTGTAAAGCTCCTCGGCGGCAAGGCGCGTCTTGGCGACCACATCGCCGCCGTCTTTGGGGAAGCAGTAGTAAAGTGCTTTCTTATCGCCGATGCAGATCATATCGCCAAGCTCATACCAGAAATAGTCGGAATAGAGTCCGTACGACGCTGTCGGCTTTTGCATGTACTCCAGTTTGCCCTCGCACCCGGTGAGTCGGAAGCCGTCCCTGTCGTGATGCAGCACGCCTTCCCCCACACGATAGATACACTTCCTGTCCACCATCATGCAGATATCCACCGCAGCGGTGAGATTATACGTTCCGTTAAGCAGCTCCTCGCGCACGCATTCGCGCTCCCAACGGTACCAGTCCGGAACATGGGAAAATTCCGTCTCGCCGCCCAGTGCACGCAGAAAGCCGTATTCGGTCAATTCGTACGCTTTGCCGCATTCATCGCACTTTACCGTTGCTCCGCTGCTGTGCATTTTTCCTTCGGTGCCGCAATGCGGACACTTGTAGAGCACACGATTTAAACCTTCGGCACGAAACGGCTCGTCAATTCGGATGTTCTGCTCCTGCTGCCAGCGGAAATTGTCAAAATCGAAATACCCGGAAAGCCGCTCATTGATCTCCTGTGGGCTCAATGCCTTGACCTCCTCGGCGGAAAGCACATATTCCATGTCCGCCGAGACCTTCACCTTACGCAGCCGCAAGCCGTTATAGAGCGGATCACGGGCAAAGGCGCCGTAGGTACGGATCATCACGACCGGCACACCGAGCATCTTCACACATTTTCCGATCGTGTCCGGCAGCGGCGTTGCCGTACCGTCAAAAGTGTAGCTCGCCTCCGGATACATCAGAATCGAACTTTTCAAGGTGCGCACGGCATAGAGCATATCGCGCACGAGCGTAGAATCCGAGCAGAACTTGCACGTCGGAATGCAGCCGAGATTCCGCATCAGCCACTCCTTGCCGACAAAGCCGTCTGAGGTGCAGACGATATTGAACGGACGTGGGTAAAGCACGGTCGATGCGATCTTGAGATCGATGAAGCTGGAGTGGTTCATCAAAATCAGGCACGGCTCGTCCTTGCCCAGCTTCTCCATGCCGAGCTTACGGCAGGTGAACTGCGTTGCGCGGAGATCGCCTGCCGATAAGACCTTGAGCAGGGTGCGAAACAGCATACCGGGCTTTTTCGGCTTATTGTGCTTCTGCTCCGGCAGGGCAAGCACATCTTCATAGTTCATCACAGCGGTTTTGATCTTCATAAAAACTCCATATCATCAGCTTTTTTGTTGTTTGTATTGTACCACACCGCAGAGGGCTTCACAAGCACAATATTAAGATGGATTATCCGGCGGTCGTTTCCCCACATCAAACGCCCCACAAGCCAATATGTAAATATCTATTCACTCATAAACGAATTTTTTCTTGAATATCCATTCGCACATTTCCGTTTAATAATTGTGTTGAATTGTACGCTTTGTCCAATAGATCCTCTATTTTTCGCCCTATTTTATACATTTCTACGCTTGACGAATCCTTTTGTTTGTATTATTATCCATTCATGCTTGAAAGCGCTTCATACCGGTCGATCAAAAAGCACAATATATTTATACAATATTTTTGGAGGAAAATAAAATGAAAAAGTTTCTTGCACTGATGCTCGCCACGATTATGGCACTCTCTCTTGTCGCCTGCGGCGGCAGCGAAACCGCTGATGAAACCGACACTCAGGACGAGGGCGGCATTGTTACCGTCACGCCCGGCAAGCTGACCGTTGCCACTTCCCCCGACTTTGCTCCTTATGAATTCTACGCCATCGACGCCTCCGGCACTCCTCAGCTCGCCGGCTTTGATATGGCGCTCGCCCAGTACATTGCCGATTACCTCGGTCTTGAGCTTGAGGTCGTTCCCATGGACTTCGACGGAACGATCATGGAGCTTGCCAACAAGGCGGTTGACCTCGGTATGGCCGGCTATTCTCCCGATCCCGAGCGTGAGGATTCCATGGACTTCTCCGAAATCTACTACGCCGGCGGCCAGTCCTTTGTTTGCGTTCAGGGCAACAAGGATCAGTTTGCCACCCTCGAGGACACCAACAAGGCTGAGTACCAGATCGGCGCTCAGATCGGTTCCATCCAGGTGAAGCTCGCAAACGAAAACTCCCCCGAAGCCGACATCGTTGAGCTGACCAAGGTCACCGACATCATCGCCGAGCTGCTTGCCGGCACGCTTGACGGTGCTTATATTGAGACCGCCGTTGCTGAGAGCTACGCCAAGAACTACCCCGAGCTGTGCGTGGTACTCCCCGTTCCGTATGATGCCGAGGGCTCTGTCGTTGGTGTCAGCAAGGGCAACGCCGAGCTGCTTGCCGGCGTGAACGAAGCCATTGCCGCCGCTCTTTCTGACGGCTCCATGGATCAGTTTGTTGCCGAAGCAAACGAGGCCGCTTCCGGCGAGATCATCGAAGGCCTGGTCGGCTGATCTTTCCCGGTAGAAAAAGAACGAATTAACAGCGGATTCCTCCCCGTCCTCCGCGGCAGGGAGGAATCCGTTGGATTTGAGCAAACGATAGCAGGGAGAATCACAGATGTTTACAAAAATCGGTTTTGAAAAAACCTGGCAATACATTGATCTTTTTAAGCAGGGTCTGATCTGCACGGTTTCGCTTTCCGCGCTGACTGTGTTCTTCGGATTCTTTTTGGCATTGCTGCTGGCCGTGATGCGTATGTCCGACATCAACATTTACCGCTTGCTGCCGCGTGAAACGCAATGGTCGCTGCGTCTGAAGGGCGGAGTTGTCTACGCTCTTTCCCGTTTCAATCCCGTCAGCTTTATCGCCTCAGTCTATGTCGAAGTGTTCCGCGCCACCCCGATGCTGGTTCAGCTGTTTATCATTTACTATGTGGTATTTGCGCCTGTCAGCCTGCCGACATTCAAGCTCTTCGGCTTTATCCGCTTTGAGCGTTTTCTGCCCGGCGTTGTGGCGCTGGCAATGAATTCCGGCGCGTATCTGTGCGAAATTATTCGCGCAGGCATCCAGTCGATCGACGGCGGACAAGCTGAGGCAGCGCGTTCCCTCGGCATGAATCCGATGCAGAATATGCGTTTTGTCATTTTGCCGCAGGCAATCAAAAACATTCTCCCCGCCATTGCAAACGAGTTTGTTACCATTATCAAGGAATCATCCATTTGCTACACGATCGGCGTGCAGGAAATTATGTATGCCGTTGCCTCCACCAAGGGCGCGATCTATCGTATTGGCGAACCGCTCATCATTGCGACCTGCGTCTACTTCTGCCTTACGTTCCCGACCAGCAAGATCATCGCCTACTTCGAGAAAAAGATGAGCGTCGGGGATCACCGCAACAGCGGCGACAGCACCCGTACACGCAAGCGGAAGTCCGGCTTTGCAGGACAAGGGGCGCAGTCTGCCCCCATGTATGAGGAGGTAACAAAATGAGTGAGACGCTGATCAAGGTCAAAGACCTCAAAAAATACTATAACAGGGGCGCGATCAAGGCGCTTGACGGTATCTCCGTTGACATCAACTGCGGTGACGTAATGGTCGTGATCGGGCCTTCCGGCAGCGGCAAATCCACGTTCCTGCGCTCACTCAACCTTCTGGAGGAACCTACCGGCGGTCAGATCTTTTTCCACGGCATTGACATCACCAAAAAGAAATACAAAAATGCCGAAGGAAAGCCGGTCAAGCTGAATATTGACGAGCATCGTCAAAAGATGGGCATGGTGTTTCAGCATTTCAACCTCTTCCCACACAAGACCATTCTGGAAAACATGACGCTTGCCCCCATTCAGGTCAGGCATATTCCCGAAGCCGAAGCCGAAGAAAAGGCAATGAAGCTTCTTGATCGTGTGGGTCTTGCCGACCGTGCCGATTCCTACCCCATCCAGCTCTCCGGCGGTCAGAAACAGCGTATCGCCATCGTGCGCGCGCTGATGATGGAACCGGAAGTGATGCTCTTTGACGAGCCGACCTCTGCGCTCGACCCGGAGATGGTCGGAGAGGTGCTGGAGGTCATGAAGGAGCTGGCTCACGAGGGCATGACCATGGTGGTCGTCACGCACGAGATGGGGTTTGCCCGGGAAGTCGGCAACCGCGTGCTGTTTATGGCAGACGGAAATCTGCTGGAAGAGGGCACGCCCGAAGAACTGTTCGGCAATCCCCAGCATCCGAGACTGCAGGACTTTCTTTCCAAGGTTCTCTGACCGGAATACCCACACTCTGTGCAGCTACCCCAAGGAGGTTTTCCCATGGAAAATACAAAAGTTGCGGCGTTTGCCGCGATTGATGAAAAAGCACCTCTCATCACCGATGTTGCTGATAAAATCTGGAGCTTTGCAGAGCTGTCGCTTCAGGAGGTTCAATCTGCCGCGCTCTACGAACAGGTTCTGGAAGCAGAAGGGTTTCGTGTGGAAAAAGGCATCTGCAACATTCCCACCGCTTTTGCCGCAAGCTACGGCAGCGGCAAACCTCACATCGGCATCCTCGCCGAGTACGATGCGCTGTCGGGTCTATCCCAGAAGGGCGGCTGTTTCAAACACATCGAGGCCGTTTCCGGCGGCTCCGGCCACGGCTGCGGACACAATCTGCTCGGCGCCGGTGCGCTGGCAGCAGCCATCGGCGTCAAAAGCTATCTGAAATCGACCGGAAAATGCGGCACCGTAACGCTCTACGGCTGTCCGGGCGAGGAGGGCGGTGCAGCAAAGGCGTTTATGGCGCGTGACGGACTCTGGTATGACCTTGATGCGGCTCTCACCTGGCACCCCGAAGACACCAACGAGGTCGTCACCGGCTCGTCCAACTCCTGCATACAGGTACAGTACACTTTCTCCGGCGTCGCCTCTCATGCCTCCGAATCTCCGCAGCGCGGACGCAGCGCGCTTGACGCCGTGGAGCTGATGAACCTCGGCGTACAGTTTCTGCGCGAGCACATGGATGAAAAGTCGCGTATCCACTATGCCATCACAGACACCGGCGGCCGCAGTCCGAACGTTGTGCAGTCCAAGGCAAGTGTCCTTTATATGGTGCGCTCCAACCATGTTGTCGACACCGTCGCGCTGCAGGCACGCGTGGATAAAATTGCCGAGGGTGCAGCATTGATGACCGAAACCACCTACGAACGTAAATTTATTGACGCGCTTGCTGATACCGTGAGCAACCACACATTGGAGACGGTGCTTTATCAAAACTTTGAAGAACTCGGCGTCCCCCAGTACGACTGGGACGAAGCGGCATTCGCCAACGAGCTTTTCGAAACCTACGAAAGCAGTGATTTCCCCTGCGGGATCGGTGCAAAATTTGACGCCGCGATTGCAAAGCAGGTGCGTGAAGAACAGAAACGCCGTAATCACGCAATGAACGATTTCCTCGTTCCTCTCTACCAGGGTGAAGCGTTTGTGCCCGGTTCAACGGATGTCGGCGATGTGAGCTGGGAATGTCCCACTGCGCAGATCCACGTGGCGGCGTTCCCCAACGGCTGTCCCGGCCATAGCTGGCAGATCGTTTCCTGCAGTGCGACCTCCATTGGTCACAAGGCCGCGATCCACGCCGGCAAAGTCCTTTGCGGCAGCGTAATTGACCTTTTGGAGGATGCATCCCTTCTGAAAAAAGCCAAAGCCGAATATACCCTCGCCACCGAAGGCGGCTACGTCTGTCCCACGCCAAAAGACGCCGTCCCGACCGTTGCGGATTGACAAACACACATAACCGAAAGAAGCATCAGGAACCTCGCTCCTGATGCTTCTTTTTCTCATTATTTCGCACTTTTCTGTGAAGCGTGCCGCTTAATCGCTTCAAACGACTCGTCTGAAATGTCATGCTCCATTTTGCAGGCGTCCTGCGTCGCCGTCTTCTCGCTTACCCCGAGGTGAACCAGAAACTCCGTGAGCAGGGTGTGCCGTTCATAGATTTTCTCCGCAATCTCCCGTCCGCGCTGCGTGAGCGTAATTGCACCGTTCGCCGCAATCTCCACATAGCCATCCTGACGCAGATTGCTCATCGCGCGGCTGACGCTCGGTTTGGAAAAACCCATGTATTCCCCCACATCGATCGCGCGGACGAATACATTGTCGGAGGAAAGAATAAGAATAGTTTCAAGATACATCTCACCGGATTCCTGCAAAACCACAGCACGACCTCCCCTGTTTTTTTTGGATTGCCCACAGTGTATCATAGTCACCGACAAATTTCAAGTTAGCCAATGCTAACTTTTTCTTGACAAGGTAGTTAGCATGTGCTAACATCATTTCAGTTAGTCTATGCTAACCGAAATGGAGGACAAGTTTATGACACTCAATGAATTGAAAATCGGCGAACGCGCCGTCATTCGCGCCGTCAGCGGCGCGGGAGCGCTGCGCTGCCGGCTCCTGGACATGGGACTCATTCCGCATACCGCCGTGACACTGCAAAAGATTGCACCCATGGGCGATCCCATCGAGATCCGTGTGCGCGGCTATGAGCTGACGCTGCGCGTGGAAGATGCGAAAGAAATTGAGGTAGAGGAGGTTCGCACAAGATGATTTTCGCTTTGGTCGGCAACCAGAATTGCGGCAAGACAACGCTTTTTAACGCCCTCACAGGCTCCAATCAGCACGTTGGCAATTTCCCCGGGGTGACCGTCGATCAGAAGGTCGGCGAGATGCGCGAGCTGAAAAATTGCTCCGTGGTGGATTTACCCGGCATCTACTCTCTGCGACCCTACACACAGGAGGAGATCGTTTCCCGCGACTTCATTCTGAACGGAAAGCCGGACGGCATCATCAACATTGTCGATGCCACCAACATCGAGCGAAACCTCTATCTGACGCTGCAGCTCCTTGAACTGCGCGTGCCGATGGTGCTGGCGCTCAACATGATGGATGAGGTGCGCACCAACGGCGGCGCAGTCGATGTCCGGAAGATGAGCGACGCGCTCGGCATCCCGGTCGTCCCGATATCGGCAGCAAAGGGCGAGGGCATCTCCGAACTCGTGCAGCAGGCCGTCAGTGTCGCACGCAGCAAGTCCGTTCCCAAAGTGACCGACTTCTGTGCAAGCAATTCCGCCGTGCATCGCTGCATTCACGCGGTCACTCATCTGATCGCCGACCACGCGGATGCACACGGGATTCCGGCGCGGTTTTGCGCGACCAAACTCATTGAGGGCGGTGATTCTCTTGCCGATGAGCTTTCCCTCGACCGGAACGAAAAGGAGCTGCTGGAGCACTGCATCGTCCAGATGGAGACGGAATCCGGTCTTGACCGCAACGCTGCACTTGCCGATATGCGTTACTCGTTTATCGAGCGCGTGGTCGACTCCTCGGTAGTCCGGTGCCGCGAGAGCAGAGAGCACTCCCGTTCAGTAAAAATTGACCGCATTCTAACCGGAAAATACACGGCGCTGCCGGTCTTTTTCGGCGTCATGTTTCTGATATTCTACCTTACCTTCCACGTCATCGGGCAACGCCTGTCCGACTGGTTGGATGCCGGCATCGGCGCTTTCACAGACGTGGTGGACGCGGCGCTGACACACTACGGCATCAACCCCGTGGTACACAGCCTGATCATCGACGGCGTATTTGCAGGCGTTGGCGGTGTGGTGGTGTTTCTTCCTATCATTGTCACGCTCTTTTTCTTTCTTTCCATTCTGGAGGACACGGGCTACATGGCGCGTGTTGCCTTCGTAATGGACAAACCGCTCCGTAAGATCGGGCTCTCCGGCCGCAGCATCGTGCCGATGCTCATCGGCTTCGGCTGCTCGGTGCCTGCCATCATGGCAACGCGCACAGTGTCCTCCGACCGCGACCGCAAAATGACGATTCTGCTCACGCCGTACATGAGCTGCTCGGCAAAAATCCCCATCTACGCATTCTTTGCTGCGGTGTTTTTCCCCGAAAACGACGCCGTGGTAATGATCTCACTCTACGCGCTCGGTATCTTTGTCGGCATTCTTGCCGCACTGGTGATGAATAAGACGGCATTTCGCGGCAAGAGCGTTCCGTTTGTGATGGAGCTGCCGAACTACCGTCTGCCCAGTCCCAAGAGCGTTGCCCTGCTGCTTTGGGACAAGGCAAAGGACTTTCTCGAGCGCGCCTTCACCATCATTTTCCTTGCCACCATTATCATTTGGTTTCTGCAAAGCTTTGATGCGCGTCTCAACATCGTATCCGACAGTGCCGACAGTCTGCTTGCGCTCATCGGGCAGTATCTCTCTCCCCTCTTCGCGCCGCTCGGCTTTGCGGACTGGCGATGCGCGACAGCGCTGATCTCCGGCTTTATTGCCAAGGAGTCTGTTGTCTCCACACTTGAAGTGCTGCTCGGCGGTGCGGCGATCACTTCCCTTTTCACCGTAAGAAGCGCGGTGAGCTTTCTCGTCTTCACCCTTCTCTATACGCCCTGCGCCGCGGCAGTCGCCACCATCAGACGCGAGCTTTCTTCCGGCGTCAAAACCGTCGGTGTGGTGCTGATGCAGTGCAGCGTGGCGTGGTTGGCTGCATACATAGCGTATTGGATCGGAGGTCTTTTCTGATGAGCATTCTTGATTACTTCCTGCTCGCGCTCGTCGGTGTCTGCGCCGTGCTTTCCGTGTCGGTTCATCGCAAAGCAAAGAAAAACGGAGGCTGCTGCGGAAATTGCGGTGCCTGCCACAAGTGCAGCAATACAAAATAGCGAAAAGGCAAGGAAAGTCTCCTTGCCTTTTCACTTTCGTCTGCTATACTGTAAAGTGTAAATTTGCGGAACTTTTCCGGTATAATTTCGTCTATTCAGATAACACTGAAGAAAAAGGAGACTGTCATGGGCTTTTATTCTCCGTTTGGCACAGGCTTCGGTCTGTTTTTCAGCATTTTTCCCGTACTGTTTGCCGCCGCATTCCTTTTCATTCTCATCAAGGGTGTCTCGCAGTGGCGCAAAAACAACAACTCGCCCCGGCTGACGGTTGAGTGTGTGGTAGCGGACAAGCGCAGAGACACAACAACTCACTCCACCCCCGCTGCAGGTGACGCGAGCGGCGCACACGGATTCCACTCTTCGATCTCCACTGACTACTATGTCACCTTTCAGGTGGAGAGCGGTGATAAGATCGAGCTGCGCGTCGGCGGCAGCGAGTACAGGCAGCTTTTCGTGGGCGATCAGGGCAAAATGACCTTTCAAGGCACACGCTATTTAGGATTTGAACACAAAGGAGAACTTTGATGAAGCGCATTCTTATTTTACTTTTGACATTCAGCCTTCTGCTGCTCACCGCCTGCGGCGTGGAAGCAAATGATGTTTCCACCGAGCCGGACAACAATGTGCAGCAGGACACCCCAGCCGGACAGCAGGAGCAGGAGCTGGACGATGCCGCGCTCTCCGCGCTGCGTCAGGAGGCCGTAAACTATCCCTGCGCCGTGGCGTGTCTGAATTTTGAGACCGGTGAGACGGATCTGTCCGCCGTCACAGCGGCGCTGCGCGAGACATACCCCTTCCTTTCCGACGCTGTCTGCGTGAATGCAGGTGGGGAGGACATTTACCTCATCGTTCCGACCGATTCCGACGCGCAGCTTTCCGTATACCGCTGTGAGCTGGACGACACGGGCGAAATGGTCGTTGAAAGCGAGCCGCTCGCCGATGTTTCCGGCGGTGCCATCGTTGTGCTGCAGTGCAACGTCCGCGATATCATCCCCAATGCGCTGGTGCGCATCACGGGCAGCAGCGGCGAGGTGTTTGAGTTCACGCCGTATCTCAGTCTCAGAGACGGGCGTCTCGGCACGGAGGGTGTCTACGACTTTACCGCATATCCTGCGGACATGCCAATCGAATAAAAAAAGTGTCCCGTTTCAGCAAATCGAATGCTGATACGGGACACTCTTATTATTTATGCAAGTTTTCCGGCAAGCTCCAGTGCCTCGTCGATATTGGCGGTGAAGTAGCACACGCCGTCCTCCGCGCAGAATCCGGCCTTATCCATCACGGACTTCGGCTGCTCATTGACATGGCTGAATATCATGCGGATGCCGTGGCTGCGGCACTCTTCGCGCAGATGCTCCAGGCTGTTCATTGCCGTGACGTCAAGTGCAGGAACGGCACGCATACGCAGGATCATGACCGTGTTTCTCTCGTCCTTATCAATGTGCGGAATCTTCTCCGCTGCAGCAAAAAACATCGGTCCGGTGATCTCATAGACCATCACGCCGCCCGGCACAGGACGGTAGAGACTGTTCTCGCCCTCCCCTGTCTCAATGTACTTCCACTCGGAAATCACCGCGACATCTGCCATACGCTTCATAAACAGGAGGCACGCAAGCATGAGTCCCACGGCGATGGCAACGACCAGATCGAAAACGACCGTAAGGACGAAGGTCAGCACCAGCGCGGCACTGTCGCTCTTGGGGGAGCATTTGAGGATCCTCACAAAGTTGCGCCAGCCGCACATATTATAGGCGACCATAAACAATATTGCAGCGATACACGGCATCGGGATGAGCGATGCATACGGCATGAGGAACACCAGCGTAAGCAGGAGCACGATGGCATGAACCATGCCGGCGATCGGTGATGTTCCGCCGTTTTTGATATTCGCCGCCGTGCGCGCGATCGCTCCGGTGGCAGGAATTCCGCCAAACAGCGCAGACGCCGCGTTTCCGACGCCCTGCGCCACAAGCTCCATGTTGGAGTTATGCCGCGCGCCGATCATCTCGTCCGCAACGACTGCTGAGAGAAGGCTTTCAATCGCAGCAAGAAACGCGATGGTGAAGGCATCCGGCGCAACACGCACCATCATGTCGAGATCCAGCTTCGGCAGTGCAAAGTGCGGCAGCGCGCCGGAAATGGTATAGAGATCGCCGATGGTGTTGACCGGAAGATCGGCAAGCTTGACGATCAGCGCCGTTGCAATCACCGCGATGAGTGAGGGCGGCACTTTTTTGAAAAAGCGCGGACAAATGATCAGAATTGCCAGTGCAACAGCGCCGACGCCGGCTGCCGTCCAGTTCGCGGTATGGAAGCAGGCAATGACTTCCTTCACCTTATCCACCGTCTCGATCGGCGCATGGGTAAAGGTCAGGCCGAAAAAGTCCTTGAGCTGCCCGATCACGATCGTCACTGCAATACCGGCAGTAAATCCGGTCGTAATGGTGTAAGGAATAAATTTAATGAGCGCACCGAGGCGGAAAATGCCCAGCAGCACAAGAATGACGCCTGCCATGATCGTAGCCGCCGCCAGGCCGTCCATTCCGTTTTCGGCAACAATACCGGCGACGATGGAGGCAAACGCTGCGGTCGGACCCGCGATCTGCACCTTGCTGCCGCCAAGTGCCGAGATGACAAATCCGGCAATGATCGCCGTGTAGATTCCCTGCTCCGGCCCGACACCGGACGCCAGAGCCAGCGCGATCGACAGCGGCAGTGCAATGATGGCAACAATGATACCTGCCACAACATCCTTGAGCAGTTTTTCCTTGGAATACTCCCGCAGCGACAGAAGCAGCTGCGGCTTTAAATTACCCATTTTTCTCTTTCTCCCTTGTCTTTCTCAATGCGCAAAGCGATGCGCAGACGCAAGGGAAATCTTAACACAATCGAAACGCGATGGCAAGGAATTTGTCGCATTCTGCCGAGATTTTTCCCATAACCTCAATTGTTTTGCCTCAGAGGGGAAACTGTGCTACAATAGGCAGGAAATGAAGGGATGTGGTCATATGGCTTACTACGAACAGCAGTGCTGCCGGGAAAAGCAGGAGGCTTACCGCGCTATTTTACGGGGCGTGACAGCGGTGGAGAACTCCATTCGCGTACCGCTGCTGCCGATCAAGGATCTCGGTGAAGTCTATACCCGTCTGCGTCTCGACCATCCCGAGGTATTTTACCTCACAGGCTTTCACCTCCGCTGTATGCCCGGCGCGGAAAATGGGGAATTCGTCCCCGAATACCTGTTCAGTAAGGAGAAAATCCTCTCCCACCGCCAGGCGATCCAAGCCCGTGTGGAGCGTCTTACCCGGGAGGTCTCAGGAAAGAGCGAGGCGGAAAAAATTCTCTTTCTGCATCGTTTTATTACGGACAATGTCCGCTACGACAAGCTGAAAAAGCCCTATTCCCATGAGGTGATCGGTCCGCTGACCCAGGGCGTCGGCGTTTGCGAGGGCATCGCAAAGACGGTGAAGCTGCTGTCAGATGCGCTCCATATCGAGTGTCTTGTGGCGCTTTCCGCTCCGGAGGAAGGAACGCGCTACGGTCACGCATGGAACCTTCTCAAGCGGGGCGGCAATTGGTATCATATGGACGCCACATTCGACCTCTCCTTAAGCCGCTGCGGAGAAGCACGGTGGGACTATTTTCTTCTATCTGACGCGCAGATCTATCGTGACCACAAAAGTCCCGTCTACCCGGTTCCGGCATGCAGCGATAGCGGCAGCTTCTTCTACAAGGAGCAAAAGCTTTCGTTCACCAAGCAGGAGGATCTTGCAAAGCGTATCACGCAGGCGGCGAAGAAAAAGAAACCCCACTTTATTTTCCACTGGCGCGGCAGTTTTCTCACGCGAGAGATGCTCTCTGAGCTGGTACAGCTCATCTCCGTCTCTGCCGCCGCATCGGGAAAGTATGTACAGGTAATGCTGAATTGGCCGCAGGCCGTCTTTTTTCTTCTGTTCTCCGACACTCCCACCGGAACGGAGGAGCCGACAATGGAAAATGCAGAGGAACAGGATGTGTAAATTTCAGGGCGGATTCTAAAAAGAATCCGCCTTGTTCAGCAGAAAGCCATTACCTTCCTCTTGAATTTTGCGAACATTTGTTCTATAATAGCAATATCCAATGAAAAAAAAGGGGTGCAGCAGATGGCAGAACGAGTCTATGCGGCAATTGACCTGAAATCCTTCTACGCATCGGTCGAATGCGTGGATCGCGGACTTGACCCGTTGAACACCAACCTTGTTGTCGCGGACAAGAGCCGCACAGAGAAAACAATTTGCCTTGCCGTCTCCCCTTCTCTCAAATCCTACGGCATCCCCGGACGGGCGCGGCTTTTTGAAGTAGTGGAAAAGGTCAGACAGGTCAACGCCATGCGCCGACGCTCCGCGCCGGACGGGAAGCTCTACGTGCGCTTTTTTGATAACCGGCAGATCCGGTCCGATCCGTCGCTGGCACTTGATTATATCGTCGCGCCGCCGCGTATGGCGCGGTACGAGGAGGTCAGCACAAGCGTCTATCAGGTGTACCTTAAGTATATTGCGCCCGAGGATATCCATGTCTACTCCATCGATGAGGTTTTCATCGACCTGACCGGCTATCTCGAAACCTACCGCACGACACCGCATGAGCTGGTCATGACGATGATCCGCGATGTATTGCACACGACCGGCATTACCGCAACCGCAGGCATCGGAACGAACCTTTATCTTGCCAAGATCGCCATGGATATTACGGCGAAAAAAATGCCGCCCGATTCGGACGGTGTGCGCATTGCGCAGCTCGATGAGATGCGCTATCGGCGTGAGCTGTGGGATCACCGTCCGCTGACGGACTTCTGGCGCGTCGGCAGCGGCTATGTCAAAAAGCTGGAGGCGAACGGCATTCATACGATGGGTGACATCGCCCGCTGCTCGATCGGTAAAAGCACAGACTACTATAATGAGGATCTTCTCTATCGGCTGTTCGGTGTCAATGCCGAGCTGCTCATCGACCATGCGTGGGGCTGGGAGCCGTGCACGATCGCCGATGTCAAAGCGTACCGTCCGGAGAGCAGCAGCATCTCGAACGGTCAGGTACTTTCCTGTCCGTACAGTGCCGAAAAGGGACGGCTCATTGTGCGTGAGATGACCGATCTTCTTGTTCTCGACCTTGTGAAAAAGGGGCTCTACACCGATCAGATCGTGCTGACGGTCGGCTATGATATCGAGAACATGAATGGGAGCTATCAGGGGGAAGTCGTGACCGACCACTACGGACGCAGGATCCCGAAACACGCGCACGGGACAGTCAATCTTGGCGAGTGGACGACCTCCTCCAAGCTCATTCTTGAGAGCGTAATGACGCTCTACGACCAAATCGTCAATCGAAAACTTCTCGTTCGCAGGATCAATGTGACAGCCAATCATGTGCTGAACAAAGCGCAGAAGGCGGATTTTGAGAGTGCGGAGCAGCTCGACCTGTTTGCCGCCCCCCGAGCGGATTCCCGCAGTCGGGAGCGCGAAAGGCAACTGCAGGAGGCGGTTGTTTTGCTGCAGAACAAATACGGGAAAAATTCCGTGCTTAAGGGCATGAACTTTGAGGACGGTGCCACCGCAATAGATCGCAACGGGCAGATCGGAGGGCACAAGGCATGAGCTATGACGACATGATCAACCTGCCGCATCCCGAGCCGCAGAACCATCCGCGTATGAGCCGCTGGCAGCGCGCCGCGCAATTTTCACCGTTCGCAGCGCTCGTCGGGTACGATGCGGCGATTGAGGAGACGGCACGGCTGACAGAGGAAGAAGCCGAACTCGACGCAGACCGCATCACGGAGCTGGATGCTATCCTCAAGGCTCTGCAATCGGACATCGGCTCGCAGCCGGCAGCTGCCGTGACCTACTTCTGTCCCGATGCACGAAAGCAGGGCGGCTTGTATAAGGTTAAGAGCGGAAAGCTCAAAAAGATCGACACGGTCACGGGCGTGCTGATTTTCTCAGACCGATCTGAGATCCCGATTGGGCGTATAAGCCAGGTCGAAAGGCTCGATGCCCCCGATCCCCCGTCCGTTTTCTGAAACCTTCAATAATGCCGCTGCATTCTTCTCTCTTTACTTGCCGCATCCGGCGCATTGCTTTCCGGTGTGATCCAAATAGGTCTCACCGGTGAGCAGGATCTCTGAGATCGGCACGATCGAGTATCCTTCGCCGATCAGATAGTCCAGAATCGTCGGCAGTGCCTCCGGCGTGTGCTCCCCGGCGTTATGGAAAAGAATGATGCTGCCGCACTGCACCTTGCTCGTAACCCGTCTTGCGATCTCGTCCGCGCTAATCCCCTTCCAGTCGAGACTATCCCTAACCCAAAATGCTTTAACCCCTTGCGCCGCAAGGGATAGCAGACACGGTCCATGTGCAATATACTTTCCATACCGCAAAAAAACAGGTTAGATGATCAATGTCATTAAGCTAATGATTTTGGCACCCAACGAAAAATACCCAGCCCGTTTGAATGGGCTGGGTTATTTT
>JAUMWI010000026.1 GCA_030529725.1 Eubacteriales bacterium
TAATGGAAGGATGAATATGATTCTTAATGGCAAAGTTCTCGGTCGGCAAACCAAAAGCATCAAAACCGATGGGGTTAAGGACATTGTAGCCCTCCATGCGCTTTTTGCGCGTGATGACATCCATCGCGGTGAAGGGGCGCGGATGGCCGACATGCAGGCCGGCAGCGGAAGGATACGGGAACTCGATCAGGCCGTAGAACTTCGGCTTCTCGCTGCCCGTGACAGCGGCATAGGGCTTTGTCTTCTCCCAATTTGCCTGCCATTTCTTCTCAATGGCTTCAAAATCGTACTTCATTGCTGTTCTCCTTTATGTGAATTGTTTGAATGCAAAGCAAAAACCCCTGACCGTAAAAGCGGTCAGGGGCGTAGTAAAAACGCGGTACCACCCTGATTCAACGGAACAGTGTTCCGTCCTCAAGTGCCTGTAACGGAGGCCGCCGTCCCGCCATTTCCTGCGGGCAGCTCCGGGATGAGATCACAGACGTTCTTCACCGGCTTGCACCGTCCACCGGCTCTCTTAAGAAGCTTTCGTCTGCTTTATGTCCCTTCTTTGCCTTTCATAACGCGGATATTGTATGTTTTTTGTGTTCCGTTGTCAAGGAAAACTTCTCGATTTTCCTCACGGTTCCTGTTTGGCCGAAAATGATACACTGATTTTAAGAAAAGGGATTTGTCGCTCTGTGTTTTTTATTCTTCCTTGAGTACGCCGGTCAGGTCAACTTCCTCGCCGTCGGCCCACAGATGCTCAAGGGAGTAGAACTTGCGCGCTTCATCGTTGAACACATGGACGACCACGCAGGCATAGTCGAGCACCACCCAAGTACCGCCGCGGTAACCCTCGCGGTGCAGCGGCTCTTCGCCGGCCTGGGTGAGTTCCTTTTCCACATTGTCGCAAAGCGCGTTAATCTGTGTATTGGAAGTACCGGTACAGATGACAAAATACTCCGCAAGCGTCGTGATCTTGTCAATTCTGATGACCTTAATTTCCTTGCCCTTCTTGTCGTCAAGCGCCTTGGCAGCGGTCATTGCAATTTCCTTTGCATTCATCATAGTCTTATTCTCCTTAAAACTTTATCATTCCATATTGGTAAGCCAGTCTGGAATCTTATACTCTCCATCGTCAGATTCCATTGGGTTCTCAATGATCGGCACATTTGCTTCATCGCCTGTCGATGTTTCGGCGTCCGGATCATTTGCAGTGTCAGGTAAAGTCGGGTTGTCTGTCGCCTCATCTCCCCCGACGATCGGATTGCCGTCCTCATCAAAAAACTGATCTTCGTCGTTCGGATTCTCATGTTTGACTGCCGGCGGCACAGCCGCTTTTTGATCCTCCACATATCCTGTTGACGAGGAAAGCGATCCGTCCGCATTAACAGACATAATATCCAGGTCACGCAGCGTAAATACCTGCTTGAACGGGCTGAGCTCATGATTGACAACGCTGAGCAGCTCGTTTGCGTTCGGCACAACGTAGGACTGATAGGATCCGGTACTCCGGCTATACGCATAGGTCGCTGTATTGGGCATTGTGAGGAAATTGACATTATCAACACTCAGTCCGCCCATGACAGCCTGTTTGCCGAACCAGAGCATCTCATTAAAGCTCAGGTCGGATTCGACATTGTTCTTGACAGCTTTGGCAAAATCGCCGATCTTGGTGACATTTTTGATCTGGAGAAGCTGCGTAATCATCGCCTTGAGCAATGCCTGCTGCGTTTTGATACGACCGAGGTCTCCATCGGCATAACCATAGCGCATATCGTTATCGTGGCGGTAACGCAGCACCTGCATCACATCGCTGCCACTGAGCAGACGGTAGCCCTTTTCCTGATGAATATGCAGATCCTGATAGGGATCGTCATAATTCATATTGCGCGGCACCTCGAAGTAGATTCCGCCCATGGCCTCCACAATCTCTCCGACAGCATCCCACTCGACGATCACCTGGTAGTCCGGTTCAAAACCGACAAGCTGGGAAATTTCCTTGTACAGTGCGGCAATGCCCTTGCTGCCCTGTCCGTTATAATTATAGACAGAATTGATTCGTTTAATGTCCCACGGCACATTGACCATGGTATCACGCGGAATGGACATGACCGTTGCTTTCTGATTCGTCACATCGTAGCTGGCGAGCAGCATGGTATCTGTGTTGCCGCCGCCGCCCGTATCGCGTCCGAGAACAAGGACGGTGTAGTAATCCTTGCTCTTACGTTCGCCGCTGACAGCCGGCTGAATCCCGTCGCCATAGTCAACACCGTCCTCTGTACCACCGTTGTGACGCTTGCCCCAGTCCGGCAGTTCGGGTTTGATAAAGAAGCTGTTGAGGACTGCGGCGGCGACCAGCACCAGTGCGATCAGCAGCCCGACGATCTTTGCCGTCCGCTTTGCCGCTCTGCTTCCGAACAGGTCCTTGATCTGCTCCCATGCCTCGTCACAATTCTCGTCATAGAATCTCCGCATCGAAGAATTATTTCTGTTTTGATAATCGTCCTGGTGTCTGCTCATTCCATATTTCCTCTCAGGTAGTCACGCGCTTCGATCGTGTTGTGATGGACAGGGTTTCCCATCTCCTCCATCTCCTCGACCGTCATGGTAAGGCCCAGAAGGAGACCCTCATCAAGGTCGCGCCACACCGTCTCACGCAGCTGCGCAAGTCCCGGAAAATCGCGCGTCGGCTCGATGTAATCTGCAAGATAGATGACCTTCTCCAACAGCGTCATATCGGGTCTGCCCGTTGTGTGCCACAAAATCGCACGGTAGATCTCATCGTCCGCACCAAACACATCGCGTGCAATCGCCGCACCGGTCTTGGCGTGCAGCAGCTTGAGTGCCTTCTGCTCCAGTTCATCGAGTGCAATGCCGTACTTTACGCACAACACCAGCTGCTCTTCCATGGAAAGCCGCTTCGTGCAGTCGTGCAGCAGTGCTGCGATGCGTGCCTTTTCTACATCCGCTCCGTACTTTTGTGCAAGCTTCACTGCCGTTTCCTCCGTGCCGAGCACATGCGGAATGCGCTTTGCCTTTAGATAGGACAGGGCAACGGGACGAAGCTCCTGTATGTTTAGACGACGCAGATCCAAATTGGTTCCGTATAAATGCTCACGAAGAATATACCCGAGCACGGCAGGTGCAAGATAGCGTCCTCCCTGCCCTTGCGGAATGGCGCGGCGCAGCTCGGTGGATGACACCTCCACCACATCAGGCAGTACCATCGTAACGATACGGGCCCCGGGAAATTTTTGTGCAAGAAACTCCCACTGGACGGCAAACAGCTCCTCGGTATCCTTCTCCGTCCTTCCAAAGGCACAGATGCCGGAATATTTGACGATTTTCTCCGGCTCATGCCATGTCTGGAAGGTCAGGAACATATCCGTCCCCATAAAGAGCCACAGCTCGTCATCGGGATATGTTTCGTGCAGTTCTTTCACCGTATCCGCAGTGTAGCTTTTGCCCTCGCGCAGCATTTCCATATCGGAGACCTCGACCTCGATCCCTGTCTCAAGCGCGATCTGTTCTCCGACAAGGCGCGTCATGGCAAGACGATGCTCCCCTGAGGGCGTTCCCTCCGCCAGCTGTTTGTGCGGTGGGAGTCCCGCAGGAATGAGCAGCAGTTTATCCAGTTTCAGGTACGTCGCCGCGTCGATCGCGGCGGTCATATGTCCCAGATGCGGCGGGTTGAAGCTGCCGCCATAAATGCCGATTTTCAAAATTTGACCTCGTTTTCTTTACTTTCCGAGTTTTTTATTTTTCTCAAATGCCGCTTCCACGGCCTCCATCACGGCACCGCGAAATGCGTGGGATTCCAGCTCCTTCACGCCCTCAATCGTCGAGCCGCCGGGCGAGCAAACCTCGTCCTTGAGCTGCCCCGGGTGTTTGCCGCTGTGCAGCACCATCTCCGCACTGCCCGCAACTGCCTGTGCCGCCCACGAGATCGCCTGCGCACGCGGAAGTCCCGACAGCACGCCGCCGTCAGCAAGCGCCTCAACAAACTGATAGGTAAAGGCAGGCGTACAGCCGCCAATAACCATCCCGGCATCGGCGTGCGCTTCGTCTGTAAAATCGACTCTGCCGCAGGGAGCAAGCAGTTTTGCCAATGCATCAACGGTTTTTTTTGCCACATCGCCGCAGGGAACGATCAACACCAGTCCCTCCCCGATGGCGCAGGGGGTATTGGGAAGAATCCGGACAATAGGCTGATCCGGTACAATATCACGCATGGCACTGCTCTCAACCCCTGCCGCCATAGAAACGATGACCTGTTCCTTAGTCAGAACCGGTGCTATCTCGCGCAGCACATCACGGATGGCGTAAGGTTTGACGCCAAGAAAAATATAGTCCGCATCCTTCGCGCAAGCAAGGTTACCTGCTGCAACCTCGCAGCCGCATTCCGATGCAAGCGTCTCTGATTTGTTGCGTGTGCGGTTAGAAATGCACACCGTTTTCGGTTCTACGGTCTTAGCCACCGCACGCACGATAGCGCCGCCCATATTGCCGGTGCCGATAAAAGCAATCTTTTTCATGAGGGCTCCCCCCCTGTTACACAGTCTTTTTGGCCTTGGGAAGAATAATCTTATCCTTTTTATCTTTCTTGTGCGTGGGGCGATAGAGAATGAACTTCGTGCCGATGACCTGCACCTGTTCGCTTCTTGTCAGTGCAGAAAGCTCATCACAGGCTTCTCTTGCCGTCAGCATACTGTTTTCCAGCACACGGCACTTGATCAGCTCACGCGCCTCCAGTGCGTCATTCGCCTGCTTGACGAGGTTTTCCCCGATCCCGTCCTTGCCGATTATTACGATCGGTTCAAGTGTATTGCCTAGTCCGCGCAGATACGCGCGCTGTTTACTTGTCAGTTCCATTGTTTTTCCTCTTATTTGCTTTCTTTGTTCAAATAGTCTGCCAGAATCGTCTTAAAGGCACGCAGTGCGTTGCCGCGATGGGAAATCTCGCTGCGCTCGGCAAGCGTCATCTGTGCAAAGGTCTTTCGCTTGTCAGGCACGAAGAATACAGGGTTATAGCCAAAGCCATCGTCTCCCATCGGCGTATAAGCGATCGTGCCGTGGCAGTCGCCGTCCGCTGTGAGCACATCGCCGTTCGGGAATGCGCAGGTGATGGTCGTATGGAAATAGGCGCCGCGGTCGGTCTGTCCCTGCATCATCTGAAGAAGGAGCATATAGCGTCCCTTATCGTCGAGCCCCTCACCGCCAAACCGCGCGCTGTATACGCCGGGGCCGCCGTTCAATGCCTTGACGCACAGACCCGAATCGTCTGCGATGGCAGGAAGTCCCGTTGCCTCCATAACGGCTTTCGCTTTGAGCAGCGAATTCTCGGCAAAAGTCTCGCCGGTTTCCTCAACCTCGATCTTCACGCCGAGCTCGGCTTCGGAGACGACCTCCACGCCGAGGTCTGAGAGGACCTTTTTCAGCTCCTCCAGCTTTTTCATATTCTGTGTCGCTAATACAAATTTCATCGTCCGTTCCTCCCCTGCGCCGCTCAAATAAGCGCGCTAACATATTCCTTTGCGTCAAACGGCTGCAGATCGTCGATGCCCTCGCCTAAGCCCACAAACTTGACGGGTACGCCAAGCTCCTGTGCGATAGCGATGCAGATACCGCCCTTCGCCGTACCGTCGAGCTTTGTGAGAATGATGCCGGTCAAGCCTGCGGTCTCTTTGAACACCTTTGCCTGCTGCAAGCCATTTTGCCCCGTCGTCGCATCGAGAACGAGCAGCGTCTCCTTGGCGGCATCCGGCGTCTCACGGTCGATGATCTTGCGAAGCTTGGCAAGCTCGCTCATTAGATTTGCCTTGTTGTGAAGTCTTCCTGCCGTGTCGCACAGGACGACATCCACGCCGCGCGCCTTTGCCGCAGCAAGGGAATCAAACAGCACTGCACCGGGGTCTGCCCCCTCCTTGGAGCGCACGATCTCGCAATCGGCGCGATTCGCCCAGATCTCAAGCTGGTCGGCAGCGGCAGCACGGAACGTATCCGCCGCGCACAGCAGCACGCGCTTCCCCTCCTGCTCAAAGCGATGCGCCATCTTGCCGATGGAGGTCGTCTTACCGACACCGTTGACCCCGATAATCAGCACAACAGAGGGTTTTGTCGAAAGGTCGAGCGAAGTATCGCCGACATTCAGCTTCTCCTCCAGAATATCGCGCAGCGCCTGTTTGACAGCTTCTCCGTTTTGGATTTTATTTTTGTAAACCGCATCGCGCAGCTTTTTGATGGCATCGGCAGCAACCGTCGCGCCGAGGTCAGCCATAATGAGGCTTTCCTCCAGCTCATCATAAAACTCCTCGTCGATCGTCTCCCAGACAATAGAGTCGTACCATGCCTTTTTGATTTTTGCAAAAATGCCCATACCGTTTTACTCCTTGATGTTCAGCTCTTTTGCGATATTGTTCATATTAATAGTAAGTACCTTGCTCACGCCGCGCTCCTGCATCGTCACGCCGTAGAGAACATCGGCTGCCTCCATCGTGCCGCGGCGGTGCGTGATGACAATGAACTGCGTCTTATCCGTAATGCGGCGCATATAGTTTGCCACGCGGACAACATTCGGCTCATCGAGTGCCGCCTCGATTTCGTCCATCACGCAGAACGGCGTCGGATGCACCTTCAAAATGGCAAAGTACAGTGCGATGGCGACAAACGCCTTCTCACCGCCGGAGAGCAGCGTAATGGTCTTGAGTGCCTTGCCGGGCGGCTGCACCTTGATCTCGATGCCGCAGGAGAGCACATCATTCTCGTCCTCCAGTTCCAATGTTGCTTTACCGCCGCCGAACAGTTCCAGGAAGGTCTGCTGGAAGCTCTCGCGAATGAGGGCAAACTGCTCTTTGAAGATACCTGTCATTTCGCCGGTGATATTCTCGATGATTCCAAGCAGCTCCTCTTTCGCCTTTTCCACATCGTCACGCTGCGTGGTGAGGTAGGTATAGCGCGTATTCACGCGCTCAAACTCCTCGATTGCCCCGACATTGACGTTGCCGAGACTCCCGATCTCACGCTTGAGCTCGGAAATGCGGCGATTTGCTTTGGGAATACTCTCCAGTTCGATGCGCTGCTCCTGCGCTGCCGTGTGCGAAAGCTCATAATTCTCCCAGAGCCTGTCAAGGATCTGCTGCTGCTCCATCGCAGTGGTTGCTTTCTTCTGTTCCAGCTTGCTCGCCGCGTTGGAAAGCTTGAGTACCGTGTCGTTCAGCTCGCGCAGACTGCTGTTGCTTTGGTTCTGCTCTGCCTCAAGCGCAAGCTTTCCCTTGACCAGTGCGGCAATCTCGCTGCGCTTTTCCTCCGCCTTGCTGCGCAGAATATCGGCAGCGGCAGTATGCTCCGCAATTTTTTCATCCGCCTGCTTGTTCGCCGCCTTATACTGCTCCACAAGTGCCTGTCGATTCTGCTCATCGCCGCGCATCTGCTCGCGCAGGTTTTCAAGATTACGCAGTGCCTGCTGCATCGTCTCGCGCTCTGCGGTATAGCCGGCAAGCTTACTCTTATACTCTGTGATCTCATCGCCGAGACGGGACGAGGACTGCAGCATCTCGCTCTGGCCGGAAATCGTTTCTTCCGCCTGCTTCTTATAAGCGGACGCTTCCTGTTCCTGCCCCGCAACAAGGGTCTCCTTTTCGTCGATCGTCTTAAGCGCTTCTTCTCTGCGGCGCTCGATCGTTTCAAGCTCCTGCTCCATATCCTCCAAACGAGCGCGCATGGAAGTAAGCAGAATATCAAAATGGTTCTTCTCGCCCGAAAGCTTCAGCACCGCTTCATCCGCCTGCTGCTGCTGCGCTCTTGCGACCTCCAGCTCGTACTGCGCCTTGGTCAGTTCGCGCTTGGCTTCCTCCGCATCGCGCTCGGCAAAGTCCAGCTTTTCCTGCAGGCCGCCGCGTTTGGCGGTAAGCTCCTTCAGCTCGTTGGAGCGGCTGAGAATACCGGCGCTGCGGCTGACACTGCCGCCCGTCATCGAGCCGCCGCGGTTAATGACCTGCCCGTCCAGCGTGACGATGCGGAAACGATTCTGATACTTTCTCGCCATGGCAATGCCGCAGTCCAGGTCATCGGCTACCACGGTTCTGCCGAGAAGATTGAGGAAAACATTCTCGTACTTTTTGTCAAACTTGACAAGCTCGCTGGCAATGCCAACAAAGCCGTACTCGTTTTCCAGTCCTTTTTCCTTCAGCTCATCGCCGTGAATAGTGGTCAGTGGCAGGAAGGTTGCGCGTCCACCGTCGCGCTGCTTGAGGAAGTTGATGGCGTTTTTTGCGTCCTCCTCACGGTCGACCACGATATTCTGCATACCGGCGCCGAGCGCGATCTCGACGGCAACGGCATAGCGCTTATCCACCGTCATCAGACTCGCAACCGGGCCATGTACACCGCGCAGCGCGTTCTTCTCGGCAGAGAGCATAACGACCTTAACTGCCTTGTTGAAGCCATCGTACTCCTTTTCCATCTCCGTGAGCATATGAATGCGGGAGTCGAGGTTGTTCATCTCCATCGTGAGGTTTACGCGCTTCTCGCTCGCGCTCTTTTCCCGCTCCACGCGGCCCTGCATCTTCATCGTGTGACCGCTGATGATGTTGTGGATCGCGTCGGCGTCCTCCTGCGCCGCATCAAGTGCTTTGCGGTTTTCCGCGGCACTCTTTTTCGTCTCGGCAAGCTGAGTTTCAACGCTGGTCTGTTCCTCAGCAAGCGCCGCTTTTCGCTCGTCCATCTCACGAATGGAGGAACGCAGCGCGGCGACCTCGGCACGGGTATCTGCCGCGGCGGCAAGGGACAGTGCTTCCTTTGCCCGCAGGCTTTCGACCTCGTTCGCCGCCTCGCCTGCACCCTTGGCAAGCTCGCTTGCCTTCGTAAGCAGAACAGCAAGCTCCTGCTCCACGCGCGCAGCTTCGCTCGACAGCTCCTCAATACGTGCCGTCTGCTCGTCCATCTGCTCGCTCAGGCTGCCGGCGCGTCCGGACTGATCGCGCACCTCCTGTTCGATGCGTGCAATGTTTTCGTTGTTGTGCTCGATTCCCGTGCGCAAAACGGCAATGTCAGATTCCTGCTCGCTCACCTGTGCGTCGAGCGTAGCGGCATCGGCACGCAAAGATTCCTGTGCCATGTCGTTCTCGCGGATCTTCTCGCCGTACTGCTCCGCCGAAGCATACAGCGCTTCCAGATCGGCGTTTGCCTTACTCAATTCCTGCTCGGCAAGGGCGTAGTCCGTATCCAGCTTGATTGCGTCTGTTTTGAGCTTTTCCAGATTCTCCAGCCAGGTTGAAATCTCCAGTACACGCAGCTCGTCGCGGAGAATCAGATATTTTTTCGCCTTCTCCGCCTGTTCGCGCAGCGGTTCGACCTGCAGCTCAAGCTCGGCAATTTTGTCGTTGATGCGCACAAGATTCTCCTCCGTACGCTCCAGCTTATGCTCCGTCTCCTCCTTGCGGTGGCGGAATTTGGAAATTCCTGCCGCCTCCTCAAAGATCTCGCGGCGGTCAGTGCTTTTGGCGGAGAGAATGTCGTCAATGCGGCCCTGGCCGATAATGGAGTAGCCCTCGCGGCCCATACCGGTGTCCATAAACAGCTCGTTGACATCGCGCAGACGCACGCTCTGCTTGTTGATGTAGTATTCACTCTCACCCGAGCGATAGTAACGGCGTGTGACAGCAACTTCCGTTTCGTCCATGGTGGGAAAGATGTGCTCGGTATTGTCGATCACGAGCGTGACCTGTGCAAAGCCCATCTGACTGCGCTTTTCGGTGCCGCCGAAGATGACATCCTCCATCTTGCTGCCGCGCAGGGACTTTGAGGACTGCTCACCCATGACCCAGCGGATCGCGTCGGAAATATTGGACTTTCCACTGCCGTTGGGGCCGACAATCGCCGTCATATCCTCCCCGAAGTTGAGCACCGTCTTGTCGGGAAAGCTCTTAAAACCCTGAATTTCCAATGCTTTTAAGTACAAATTTCTTTCCTCCTTCTGATAAAGGGGTAATCGTAAACTCGCCCAATGGGCATAGTAACTCATATTTTAACTAATATAATATAGCAAAAAGACCGCTCTTTTTCAAGACAGTTTCCTCATTTTCCCAAAGAAAAGAGGGCGCGCTGGTGCGCACCCTCAGGATTTTCGCCTTCTTCTTCCCTTTTTCTTCTCATCGATCATATCGTACAGGCAGCCCAGTGCATCGGACAATCCTCCAAGTCGGTCAATGATTCCGTACTCCACCGCCTCTTCCCCGTAAAGAACGCTTCCCACATCTGCTGCCATGTCGCGCGTGTTCATCATCAATTCAGCAAATGTCTGCTCGGTGATGTGTGAGTTTTTGACCACAAACTGTGTAATACGCTCCTGCAGGCGCTCAAAGTAATGGACGGTCTGCGGTGCGGCGATCGTCATACCGCTGGTGCGTACGGGATGAATCGTCATAGAGGCGCTCGGCGCGATCATGGTGCATTTCGGCGCCACCGCCAGCGGTACACCGATGGAGTGTCCACCCCCGAGCACGAGCGAGACTGTGGGTTTTGTCATGCCGGAGATCAGCTCGGCAATGGCAAGTCCTGCCTCGACATCCCCACCGACAGTATTGAGCAGGAACAGGATCCCGTCTACTTCCTCTGACTCCTCCAGCGCCGCCAGTAAGGGCATCACATGCTCGTATTTTGTCGTTTTTGTCGTATTCGGCAGCACCATGTGCCCCTCGATCTGTCCGACGATCGTCAGGCAGTGGATGGTACCGTGGCGATTCTTGATCGTCGTTGAGCCGAGATCGACAATGGGCTGAATGGGCGGCTGCTCACCGCCGTTTGTCTGCTTGTTCTCTTCCTCTTTCTTCGGTTTCGTTTCTTCCTGCATAGCATTTCCTCCTCGCATTTTTTATAGCTTTCGCAAAAAGCCATAAAAAATGCAGGGCGGATCGCCCTGCATTTTAGGAGAAGTTGTCTTTATGCCTTTTCAAATACGGTCTTCATGCACTTGTAGGTCATGTAGCAGTCGAGCTTGGCGACCGTTTCGTACGGCGCGTGCATGGAAAGTACGGGAACGCCCGCATCAATGGTGTCGATATTTCGCTTCGCCATGAACTGCGCGACCGTTCCGCCGCCGCCGGCGTCTGTCTTGCCGAGCTCTGACATCTGCCAGAACACCTTGCCGTCATTGAGGAGCTTGCGCAGCTTGCCCACGACCTCAGCGCTCGCATCGCTCGCGCCGGACTTGCCGCCGGCACCCGTGTACTTGCAGAGTCCCACACCGTAGTTGATATAGGCTGCGTTGCGCTTATCGTATACTTCGGCAAAGTTGGGATCGTAAGCCGCCGTCACGTCTGCGCTGACGCAGAAGGAATGGGAGAAGCACTCCGTCAGGCTCACGCCCTGCATCTCGCACAAATCACCCATAAACTTGTCGAACGCCTGCGACTGCATACCGCTCACGCCCTCAGAGCCGATCTCTTCCTTGTCGGCGAAGATGCAAACTGCGGTCTTTCTCGGCTTTTCAACAGCGAAAATGCCGGCAAGCTCTGCATAGGCACACACGCGGTCATCGTGTCCGTAGGAGGAAATAAAGCTGCGGTCAAAGCCGACGTCGTGTGCCTTACCGGCAGGCACGACCTCAAGCTCAGCGGAAATCAGATCCTCCTCAACAATGCCGTATTTCTCGTTGAGATACTTAAGAACGCCGAGCTTGAAGCGGTCACTGCACTCCTCATCGGAAAACGGTCTGGAACCGACAAGAATGTTCAGGCTCTCACTCGGAATCGCTTCATTGAGCGGTTTTTTCCCCTGCTCGCGGCCAAGATGCGGCAGAAGATCGTTGATAATAAACTGCGGGTCGTCCGGCTTGTCACCGATATGGACTGTCACGCTCTCCCCGTTTGCCAGCACCACCACACCGTGCAGCTCGAGCGGAATCGTCACCCATTGGTACTTGCGGATGCCGCCGTAATGATGCGTTTTGAAATACGCCAGCTCCGCCTCTTCATAGAGTGGGCGCGGCTTTAAGTCCAGTCGCGGCGCATCGGTATGTGCGGCACCGATGTTTGTGCCGTGGCTGAGGTCGTCTGAACCGATGACGGCAAGCATAATACCCTTGCCGCGGTTATTGACATAGACCTTATCGCCGGCAGCAAGCTTCATTCCCTTTTCAAAAGGCTTGAATCCGTGCGATGCGGCAAGCTCGACACAGTAATCGACACAAAGGCGTTCGGTCTTGCCGCGATCGAGAAACATTTTATAGTCCTCGCAATAGGCATTCATTTCCGCTTCCTCTTCCGCGCTGAGACGGTCATAGCCGTTCTTCGGTGCGTAAAGGAGCTTATCCTTCCATTCATTCTTCTTATCTGCCATTCTGTTTTTCCTCCTTGAGCTGCATAAAGATGATGTTGAGCCGCTTGCGGATATTTTCCTTCGCTTCACTGCTCGTAGTGTAGTTGTTGATGATCATGTGGTCACAGTTTTCCTCAAACCATACGTCGTCCTTTTGTGCGCGAATACGGCTGAGCGCATATGCCTCGGAAATGCCGTCACGCTTCATGATGCGCCTGACACGCACCTCCTCCGGCGCAGTGACGGCAATCGTTGTGTCGCACAGGGCAGAAAGTCCAGACTCAATCAGCTTGATGGCATCGAGTCCAATGGTCGGAGCATCACTTTTCGCCATACGGTGGGAAAGCTCACGCGGCAAATGCTCATGCACAATGGCATCAAGTCGCCGCAGCTTCTCCTGATCTCCAAATACGATATTACCCAGTTTTTGGCGATCCAATGCGCCGTTTTGATCGAAAACATCGCCAAAAGACGCACGAATCGCACCCCTGAGCGCCTCATCGCTGTGCAGCATCTCATGATACACCGCGTCACAGTCGAGAATCAGTGCCCCGTTCTTTTCGAGAATCTCCAGCAGCGTCGTTTTGCCTGCGCCCGTGCCGCCGGTGATGCCGATCACGATGGTTTCGTCCGGCACATCAACGCAATGGAATCCCGCCGCTTTCTTTAAGCGATTGGAAACAGCAAATCCAAGCCCGGCCGCATCGGGACACTGTGCCCAAATCTCGGTAACATCGGTACTGTCAAAGGTGCGCAGCGCATCAAATACATTTTGCGCCTGCGCCTTCTTATCGTGCATGCCGCCGAGCTTATGGACGATGTGCCCGGGGAACAGATCGGCAAACTCGTCAAAAACGATGACGCCTGCCCCCTCGCTGATATGGGTGAGTAAATATCGCGCACTCGCACGTGCCCGACCCGTCACCACCGTGACGGACGCCTTCGGGGCGTAGTGGCGGTATTTCATGCCCGGGGCACGCGGCTTCTCGCCGTCCGACATCTTCTGTGTGACCGCCCGGTCAACGCTCACCTCACCGAGCACGGCGCGCAAGTCCTCCAGCGGCAGTCCGCCGGGTCGCAGGAGCTGGGGCGGAGTCACGGTCAGGTCGATGATGGTGGATTCCACGCCCACCTCGCACGCACCGCCGTCCACAATGCCGTCAATTTTGCCCCACATGTCCTCGCGCACATCCTCTGCGTTCGTGCAGGACGGTCTTCCCGAGGTATTGGCGCTCGGTGCGGCGACCGGAACGCCGGCACACTCGATGATTGCGCGCGTGACCGCATGATCGGGGCAGCGCATACCAACCGTATCAAGCCCCCCTGTCGTGCGCAGCGGCACATTGGGCTTTTTCTTCAAAATCATCGTCAGCGGGCCGGGCCAGAACTTTTCCGCCAGCCGATACGCCGCCTGCGGCACCTCCGCGCAGTAGCGATCCAGCCAATCGGCATTCGGAATATGCAAAATCAGCGGATTATCCTGCGGTCTTCCCTTGGCTTCAAAAATGTGCAGCACCGCTTCTTCATTCAGTCCGTCTGCTCCCAGTCCGTACACCGTTTCGGTCGGAATGGCAAGCAGGCCTCCGCGGCGGAGAATCGCAGCGGCTCGCTCGATCTTCTCCCGCTCCGAAGCAGATTCAATTTTGAACCATTGCGTATCCATTTTACTCACTTCTTGTCTTTCTATTGCGTTATAATCTCTGTAAAGTATTTTTACTGTTCGGATTCCTGCTGCATTTTTTCCGCCTGCTCCTGCATGGTCAGCGCATCAATGACGGGATCGAGATCTCCGTTGATGACACCTGCAATATTGAAGTTCTTCCCATCCCCGGTCAGTCGGTGATCGGTCACGCGGTTCTGGGGAAAATTGTAGGTGCGGATCCGCTCATTGCGCATACCGGTACCGACCTGCGCACGGCGCTCGCTTGTGACGGCAGACTCCACACGCTGCTGCTCCATCTCATAAAGCTTGGAGGCAAGCATCGCCATACATTTTGCGCGGTTCTGGAGCTGTGAACGCTCCTCCTGACACGCCACCACGATGCCCGATGGCTTGTGAATCAGGCGCACGGCAGAGGAGGTCTTGTTGACGTGCTGGCCGCCCGCACCGGAAGAACGGTAGACCTGCATCTCGATGTCCTCCTCGCGCAGGTTGACATCGACCGTCTCCATCTCCGGCAGCACCGCAACGGTAGCGGTGGATGTATGAATGCGGCCGCTTGACTCCGTTTCCGGCACGCGCTGCACGCGATGGACGCCGGATTCAAACTTCATGCGTGAATAGGCTCCTTCGCCGTCAATGATGAAGTCCGCTTCCTTCACGCCGCCAAGCTCCGTATCGTTGTAGTTGAGCAGTTCGATCTTCCAGCCGCGCTTTTCCGCATACATGGAGTACATACGGTAAAGGTCGTAGGCAAACAGTGCGCTCTCCTCACCGCCGACACCGCCGCGAATTTCCACAATGACATTCTTGCCGTCATTCGGGTCGCGCGGCAAAAGCAGAATGCGAAGCTTTTCCAAAAGCTCGCCCTTTTCTTTCTTTGCGCTCTCCAGTTCCTCCTGCGCGATCTCACGGAGCTCCGGATCGCTCAAAAGCTCCAGTGAGCTTTCGATGGTTTCCTCGCACCTCAAATAGGCGCGGTAGGCTTCCACCACCGGCTCGATCTCGTTGCGCTCACGCGTCAGCTTTCGCAGCTGTGCCGGGTCGCCGTAAATTTCCGGCACCTCTAAAAGCTCGCCGATTTCATCATAACGCTGTGCAATTTGCTGCAATTTTTCCCACATAATCAGTCATTTTCCTTCTTGCCTGCAACAAAGTCGCCGCAGGTCTTGATAAATTGATCACGCCAGAAATAATAACCGGCAGAACCCGGACGGAGCGAAACGTCCGCCACGTGCGGCTGCTGCAAATAAAGATCCATTTGGCGGTAGACATCCTTATAGAGGTCTTCGCTTTTATGCGTAATGACATAGGCGACATGCTGCATCTCATATCCGTGACGCTTGAGAAGTCCGCGGATGATGCTCGAGCAGCGCCCTGCCCAGATCGGCGTACCGAGGATCACAAGCTCGTAATCAGACAGCGCGCGCTTTGTTTTCAGGCGCACCGTCGGCCGCGTTTTCTTGCGCATGGCGTCCAGTCCGCAGCGGAGCCACCCGATCGCGCCGTCACGCTTGACCTTGTCATAGACCTCGACCAGCTCACAATCAAGCGCCTCGGCAATTTCGGTCATCGCCTGTCTGGTATATCCCGTGCGCGAATAGCAGATGCAAAGAATTTTGTCGTTCATCATTAACCTCCGAAAACGAGGAGCTTTGCCACGGCAAAGGCCTCGCGGATATAATAGTTCAGTGTCAGCGGCCAGTAGAAAGCCGGCATCTTCGCCGCCACAGGCACCATCCACGGCATCCCCCAGTAGAGGTGGGCGCGATAAAGGTGGTAGTCTGCGGTAACGACCGCAATATTGCCCGTCGTGTCAACGCCGATTCTCTCAAGCACAGCCTTAGAAAACTCGATGTTCTCTCGCGTATTGGTTGCCTGCTCTTCAAGGATAATGCGGTTCTCCGCCACGCCGTGTGCAATGAGCCAATCCGCCATACACTGCGCCTCGGTGATGTCCTCCCCGCCGCCCTGACCGCCGGTGACTACAACGGGAATCTCCGGCTTGTCCTCCAGATAGTCAAGCGCCGCAGTAAGACGAACGTAGAGCGAAAGCGACGGTTCCGTACCGTTGACGCCTGCGCCGAGGATCACCACGGCACTCACCGGTGTTTCGGTGTCCGTTTCATCGTGGCAGGTGATTTGAAGTTCAAGCACCAAAAACACCGTGATCGCCGCGCAAAACAGGCAAAGGAGGGCACGATAGGCGCGCTTTTTGCCCCTCTTTCTCAGCACCGCAAGCGCCGTCAGCACAAGAAGCAGCGCCGCAAGGCACAGACACAGCACACGCACCGGACGATACACCTTGCCGAGCACAGCAAGCGCTGCTGCAAAAAATACAAACACAAGAGACTTCCTTTTCATCGCCCCTCCTACTGCTCGCACTCCAGCGCGAGTGTCTCCCACTTTTGCATCAGTTCTTCGAGTACGCGCTCCGCCTCTTCTTTTTCCGCATAGAGCTTGGCATAGGCTTCATAGTCGCCGCCAGCTTCCGAAAGCTTCTGCTCCAGCTCTGCCATCGCCGCTTCCTGCGCGGCAATTTCCTTTTCGCAGACGGTAAGCTGGCGGCGCGCCGTCTGTGCATTTCGATTTCCGCGCGGTTTCTCTGTAATGGTCTTTCCCTTTACAACTTCTTTATTCTGTGCCTTTTCCGCGATCTGATCGGCGTACATTGCCTTCATCTGGCGGTAGCGGGCAAAGCCCATGGGATAGTCCGTAATTCTGCCGTTCTCCAGTTCCCAGACGCGCGTTGCAAAGCGGTTGATGAAGTAGCGGTCATGGCTGACGAACAAAAGCGTGCCGTCGAAGCTTTCCACCGCCTCTTCGATCCATTCGCGCGAGGCAATGTCAAGATGGTTGGTCGGCTCGTCGAGGATGAGGAAGTTGATCTCATCCTCCATGAGCATACAGAGCTTCAGTCGACTCAGTTCTCCGCCGGAGAGTACGGAAACGCTCTTAAAGACATCCTCACCCGTAAAATGAAACGCGGCAAGGCGGTCTCGCACACTCTGCGGTGTGGCATTCCGTTTGGCGTAGAGCATGGTATCGACCAGGTTGCGCTCCGGCACATCGAATTCGATGATCTGCGGTAAGTACGCCGTGCGGACGGCAGGGCCGAACTTTATTTTGCCCGCATCGGGGTATTCCTGATCCATCAAAAGCTTCAAAAGCGTTGTCTTGCCCGTACCGTTGTCGCCGATGAGGGCAATCCGCTCGCCGCCGGTTACTTTAAGGTCAAGACCTGCAAAAAGCGTCCGCTCCCTGAAGCCCTTTGCGACGTCCTTGAGGGTAAACACCTCGTCACCGTAAAAATCCTGCGTGTGGAATTGTGCGGTGAGCGCACGCTCCTTCGTAGGCTTGTCCACCGTGCGCATACGCTCGATGCGCTTTTCCATGGAGATCGCGCGGCGATAGGTCTTGTCCATCCCCTTGAACGCAAACATACGAAGCTGCTCGGCACTCTTTTCAAGCTGCTCGATTTTTGCCTGCTCCTTTTCGTACCGGCGCAGTTTTTCAAGGTAGCGCCGTTCCTTTTCCACGGCGTAAAAGCTGTAATTTCCGCTGTAGAACTCCGCTTTTCCGTCCAGTACCTCAATCACGCGCGTCACCGTGCGGTCAAGGAAATAGCGGTCATGGGAAATGGCAACTACCGTCCCCTTGAACGAAGACAGATAGCTCTCCAGCCACTCGATCGCGTGCAGATCCAGATGGTTTGTCGGCTCGTCAAGCAGCAGAATATCGGTATCCTCCAAAATAAGACGGCCGAGATTGACGCGCGTTTTCTCTCCGCCGGAGAGCGAATCAAACAGGCGCTCACGCATATCAGCGGAAATGGAAAGGCCGTTTGCCACCTTATTGACAGGCGTTTCCGTGTCATAGCCGCCGAGTCCCTCAAACTTCGCCGCAAGCTCACCATAGCGGCGCAGCGTCTCCTCACTCTCATCGCCGCGTGCCATCTGCTCGGACAGCGCCGCCATTTCATCGGAAAGCTTCTGCATCCGTGCAAAAGCACTTTGCAGCACATCCTCCACCGTATATCCCGCGGGATAGACCGGAATCTGGGAAATCAGTCCCACGCGGCGTCCGTGTGCAATGGCGACCTCGCCGGCATCACAGTCGATCTCGCCGGTGAGAATGCGGAACAGCGTCGTCTTGCCCGCGCCGTTCTTTCCGAGAAGTCCCACGCGCTCTCCGGTGTTAATTTGAAAGGAAATGCCGTCGAGTATCTTCTTTTCCAAATCAAAGGACTTGACAAGTCCCGATACGCTGATGTCGATCATGCTTTGGTCAGTTCCTCTACGATTTTTTCAAGATGCATCGAATGCGATGCCTTGACGAGCATTGCGCTCTCCGCGGTAAATTCTCTCTTAATTGTCGTCATGGCACTTGAAATATCTGCAAACCATTTTGCCTTTACAGGATTTTCCTCTGCGATCTTTTTCGCCTTTTCTCCAATGGCGATCACGCAGTCGATACCAAGCTCCCTTGTCAGCGCTCCCATCTCCCGGTGCGCCTGCTCTGTCAGCTCGCCAAGCTCTGCCATATCACCGAGTACGGCAATCGTTTTTCCTTCGCTTGAGGCAAGCACGCGCAGAGAGGACGCCATTGACTGGGGATTTGCATTATAGCAGTCGTCCAGAAGTCTGCGATTTTCAGGGAGTCTGATGACATGCATGCGGGACCCGGCAGGCTCGTAAAAGCGGACACCGCGCGTGATCTCCTCCTTCGTCATGCCCAGCTCCTCCCCCACGGCGACCGCCATGGAGACCGCATAGATCATGTGATGTCCGGGAGCCGGAACCGTGAGGTGATAGGTATCGTTTTCCGTCGTCACCGTGCAGGCGATCCCGTCGATTCCGTGATCGGAAAAGTCGGTCACGCGCACGTCGCAGGTTTCGCTTTCCCCGCAGCGGACAATGCGCTGCGGATAGGAAACGGTATTGAGCAGTGCGTCATCTCCGTTAAGAACGGCAACACCGCTCGGCGCAAGGTGATCAAAAATCTCGCATTTTGCCTTGAGAATGTTTTCCCGTGAGCCGAGATATTCAATATGCGCATCGCCGACATTCGTAATGACGGCAATATCGGGACGCACCATCTCGCCCAAATAGCGAATCTGTCCGGCACGATCCATGCCCGTCTCGATCACTGCCGCCTCATGCTCCGCGCCCAAGCGTAAAAGTGTCTGCGGCGTACCGATCTCGTTGTTGAAGTTTGCCTCCGTTTTCAGTGTACGGAAGTGTTGCGCGGCAACGGAGGCAATCATCTCTTTCGTCGTGGTCTTACCGACGCTGCCTGTGATCTGCACAATGGGAATGTCAAACCCGCCGCGGTACCACGATGCCAGATCCTTGAGCGCAAGTGTGGTATCCTCGACCTTGATATAAAACTTTCCGGCCTGCAGCGTTTCCGGTACGCGCGCACAAAGGCAGCCCTCCGCACCGTTTTTCAGCGCACTTTCGATATAGTCATGCCCGTCAAACTTCTCGCCCTTCAGCGGAAGAAACACCTCACCCGCCTTTACGCTGCGGCTGTCGGTGTTGACCGCGGCAAGCACCGTGTTTTCGTTTCCGCAAAGCAAGGTACCGTGAACAGCACAGACAAGCTCTTTTACTGTGATTTTCTGCATCTTAATCATCCATTCCGCCGCTTCGCGTCGACACAAATTGTAAGGAAAACGCCTCATCTCATCACGCGAAGCAGAGGAATGACAAGATGATTATTTTTTGATCCATATAGTGTGAAAGGAACTTTCACACTATATTCCCCGTTCCTCACGAATGGATTCATTGACTATCGTCTGGCACAGCTCCGCATAACTCATGCCGACGGCAGCTGCCTCCTGCGGAACGAGTGAAGTCGGCGTCATACCGGGAAGCGTGTTGATCTCAAGGAAATACGGTGTGCCGTCCGGCGTAACGACGAAATCGGCACGGGCATAAACGGAAAGCCCCAGCACGCGGAAAACCGTCTCCGTCGCGCTGCGCAAGCGCTCCTCCCACTCCGCCGGGATCGGTGCCGGGCAGATCTCCTCTGCCGCACCGGCCTGGTATTTGTTGGCATAATCATAGAATCCCTGCTTGGGAATAATCTCAATGGAAGGCAGTGCCTTGCCGGCAAGAATACCGACCTGGATCTCACGTCCCTTTATGTACTCCTCCAAAACAACTCTGCCGCCGAATTTGAGGCAAAGCAGCAGCGCCGCACGAAGTTCCTCGGTATCGTGTGCGATGGATACCCCGATAGACGAGCCGTTTGCGATGGGTTTGACCACACAGGGAAGCTTTGTCTCGCCAGCCAGCCGCTCCACATCACCCTCAGTATAGCTCACGGTGCGCCAGCGCGGCGTGATCACATAGTCTGCAACGAGGCGCTTGGTCAAATCCTTATCCATAGCAACGGCAGAGCTTAAATAGCTCGCGCCGGTATAGGGGATGCCAAGCAGATCGAATGCTGCCTGCACACGCCCGTCCTCACCGCAGGTGCCATGCAGTGCGAGAAAAACAACGTCCGCCATTGCACAGACATTGAGCACATCTTTTCCGAAAACGCTGCGGCTCTTATCCTTTCGCCGGGCGCGCACCGCGTCAAGATCGGGTTGTTCCTCCCTGACGGAGAACTCGCCGCAGAAGCCGTCTTTCACCGTAAAAATATCCTCAAGAGAGCCGGAGTAGCTCTCCAGTCCCAAAAACATATCCACCAGAACCGCCTCATGCCCGAGTGAGCGCAGTGCCTTGCAGATTTTATTTCCGCTGGAAAGCGAAACATTTCGCTCCATGCTCAGTCCGCCGGCTAATACCACAATACGCATCTATGTTTCCTCCTACTAATCAGGAAATAATCATAACCACCCTATTATACCTATTGTATCATTTTGAAGTTTACCACAGTTTTACTGCAAATACAAGAACAAGAGGGCAGCTTTTTCGAATGCCGCCCTCCTGTTTCCCGATTGTCTCAGCCAAACAGATCGCCGATGAGTCCACGGTCTGATTGCCTGCTTTCCTGAAGTGTCATCGCTGCACTGATCAGCTCTGCTGCCGTCCTGCGGGTAACGCCGCGGCACATCTCATCAGAAGAAAATCGTCCGCTTTGCAGAATGCTTACCGACTGGAGATTTGCCACCGCCTGTGCGCACCACGTGTTTTCCGCTTCGTCATAGCTGCTCAGATCCACATCCGTCACGCGGAGCAGACGGTTGAGTACCACGGCAGCTTCATTGAGTGAGATCTCCGAATCCGCGTCAAAGGCGATGCCCTGTGCCGTCTCCACACCGTAGATCAGCCCCGAAGAAAGTGCCGACACTGCATACCCCTTACACCAGGTTGGAATACTGTCATCGTCGCAGAAGCCTGTTACGCTCACCGCGTTCACCTTCTGTCCTGTCGCCGCCATTGCCATGGCGATAAATTCGCCGCGGCTGACTGTCCGTTCCGGTTCAAAGAAATAACTGTCCCCGACCTTCGTGCCGACAAAAACGCCGCGTTCGGCGAGATCCACCGCCGCAGTTGCCGCAGCGTCCCCCTCCAGATCCGCATAGGTGACATTGCTGTTCGTGCGTTCAATCGTGATCTTCACTGTGGCAGGAAGCGAAACATTGCCGCTTTCATCGGTTGCCGTATAGGTGAAGCTGTCGGTACCGACCTTGTCCCGATTCGGCGTGTAGACAAAGCCCTCGCCATCTTCTGCAATTTCCGCTGTTCCCTTTTTCGTCTGCTCAGCAATCGCAAAGCGGATTGCCTCGCCCTCATTGTCCACAGCCTTCAGCATACCGGTATACGGCACATTGCGGTAAACGCGGATTTCCATGTTCTGTGCAATCGGCGCACCGTCCGCTGCCGCAGGTGCTTCCTTGCCGCGGCCGAATAACGCCGAAACGCTTTGCAGCGGCAGCAGTGTGACAAGCAGCATCGCCATGACAAACGGTACTGCCCGTCTGAGTCTTTCCTTTCCGTTTTCCATAAAAACAGGTCTCCTTATTTCAGATAATCTGCCTTTAGTTTTTCTTGGAAAGCATCAGATTATACAAAAGACGCCGGAGGAAACTCCAGCGTCTTGGATTTGCTGTTTTCAATTCATCAGCCATTCCGGTCTTGATCGCTTTTTGATACCCGACACGATGCCCATTGCAGCATAGAGTGTTACGATCGAAGAACCGCCGTAGCTGAAAAAGGGCAGTGTCAGACCGACAACCGGCAAAAGGAACAGGCACATGCCGATATTGGCAATCGTCTGGAAAATAAGCATGCCTGCCATGCCGACACACACAAGGCTCTCCAGCTTCGTGTTGGCATCATGTGCCACGACAAAACAGCGAACCACAATGGCAAGCAGAATGGCGATGATCACAAGGCAGCCTATGAAGCCAAGTTCCTCTCCGCAGACGCAGAAAATGAAGTCGGTCTGCCGCTCCGGAAGGCTCGTGCGGTACGGAGACTGCGTCTGTGTTCCATTGAAAAGTCCCTGCCCCGTCAGTCCTCCTGAGCCAAGTGCAAGCATGCCGCGCGTCTGCTGCCAGCCTTTTCCCCTCGGCTGATAGCTGTGGTCGAGTATGACCATGATACGGTCATACCAGTCACCGCGCAGGAGCTTGAGCTTCCACGCCGCAACAAGGCCGACCGTCACGCCGCCGATGCCGAGAGCAAGCCACCGCCTGGCAAGCCCTGCGGCAAAAGCCATGCAGACGAAAACAAACAGATACACAAGTCCGCTGCCGGCATCGTGCGAAATGACATAGTAAAAGCAGAACATGAACATGACATGCGCTGTGGGCTGGATCACGTTGGAAAAGCGCACCAGATTTCCTTTTTCGCTCAGGCACACGAGCTGGTAGGCAAGAAGAATGATAAAGGTGATCTTTACGATCTCCGCCGGCTGGATGTTGACGGGAAACCATTTCACTCCAAGCCACGCACGGTTGCCGTTGCGAACAATGCCAAGCGGCGTAAGGAGCAGCAGGATCAAACCGATATTAAAGCCAAAAAGCCACTTCCACTTTTTGGAAAGCTCCACAACATCAATGCCGGAAAGAAGAAAATAGGCAACTGAGCCAATGCACCAGCCCACGCCCTGCACGATAACATATTTCAGTGAACCGTGATAAACCGTATGCGTTGCGCTCAAAATGAGCAGAATCCCGTAAAGTGTGGCTGCTGAGCACAGTGACCATAGAAGGAGGTCGGTCTGGCGGGCAATATCTCCCATGATTCCCCGGATACGTCCCACTTTTTGCCATCTCCTTCCCCTATCATCTCATTTTATGATTATAGCACAAATTGTCACTTCTGTAAACTTACATTTTCCGCCGTTTTCTTTTGTAAAAATAATTGTCAAGCAACAGAGTATGTGCTATACTCACATTTAATGTGGGGTAAAAGGAGGTTTGGCATGGAGTACCTATCGCACAGCGCGGAAGAAACTGAGCGTCTCGGTGAGCTGCTCGCCGCCTCTCTTTCGCCCGGAAGCGTACTTGCCTACACCGGTGCGCTCGGAATGGGGAAAACCGCTTTTACACGCGGTGTTGCAAGGGGGCTCGGCTGCCGTGGGCGTGTTACAAGCCCCACCTTCACCGTCGTGAATGAATATGACGGCACCCCCCCTCTGTTCCACTTTGACATGTACCGTCTCAATTCCTCGGACGATCTGTTCGACATCGGTTGGGAGGATTACCTCAATCGCGGCGGGATTTGTGCCGTGGAGTGGAGTGAGCGCGTAGCAGACGCCCTGCCGGACGACACAGTTTTTGTCGACATCAGGCGTCATGCGGATAACGAGAACTGGCGAATCATTACCATTACAGGAGGCGCAGAAAATTGAAAATTCTGGCTATGGAAACCTCTGCCAAAAGCGCTTCCTGTGCTGTAGTCGAGGATGGAGCACCGCTTGCCTCCGCTTACCAGTGCACGGGACTGACGCACAGCCGCACCCTGATGCCGATGGTGGAGGATATGCTTAAAAACGCCGGGCTGACGCTTGCGAACATTGATCTCATTGCCATCGCCAACGGTCCCGGCTCCTTTACCGGGCTTCGCATCGGCATTGCCGCAGTGAAGGGGCTTGCCTGGGCGGCAGACAAGCCGTGCTGCGGTGTATCAACGCTTGAAGCGATGGCGCAGAATGTCCGCCACATGGACGGGCTCATTATCGGCGCTATGGATGCCCGGCGCAACCAGATCTACAACGCACTGTTTGAAGCGAAGGACGGCGTGCTCACCCATCTTTGTGAAGATCGCGCCATCGGTCTTGACGAGCTGTGTGAGCAGCTTCAGGATGACACTCGCCGCAAAATCGTCCTCGGTGACGGTGGAAAGCT
>JAUMWI010000027.1 GCA_030529725.1 Eubacteriales bacterium
CGGGTGGCAAGCTCGGGGGAGTACTGCTTGAGCTCCTCGTTGATGGCGTCGAAATCCGCAACCGGTTCGCGTCCCTCACTGCCCGAGACGTCAACCACATGGACGAGCAGGCGGCAGCGGTCGATGTGACGCAGAAAGTCGTGACCGAGTCCTGCACCATCCGCGGCGCCTTCGATGATGCCGGGAATGTCCGCCATGACAAAGCTCTCGCCGTCATCCACGTAGACAACGCCGAGGTTGGGATAGAGCGTGGTAAAGTGGTAGTTTGCGATTTTCGGGTGCGCCTTGGAAACGACAGAGAGAAGCGTGGATTTCCCAACGTTCGGGAAACCGATCAAGCCAACATCCGCCAAAAGCTTCAGCTCCAGCACGACCTCGTGCTCCTCGCCCTCAAGGCCGGCTTTGGCGAAGCGCGGAACCTGACGCGTGGGGGTGGCGAAATGCGTGTTGCCCCAACCGCCCTTGCCGCCGCGGCAGAGAATGAAGGGTTCAGCACTAGACATATCCTTGATGATCTCGTTCGTCTCAAAGTCACGCACGACTGTGCCGCGCGGAACGCGAATCGTGAGGTCATTGCCCTTCTTGCCGTATTTGCGCGAGCCCTGACCGTCCATGCCGTTTTCGGCGATATATTTGCGCTTGTAGCGGAAGTCCATCAGCGTGGACATATTATCGTCCACGACAAGCACGATATTGCCGCCGTTGCCGCCGTCACCGCCGTCAGGGCCGCCCGCTGCAACATATTTCTCGCGGTGGAAGGCGACAGCACCGTTGCCGCCCTTTCCCGCACGGCAGAAAATGCGTGCTTTATCAATAAAAGATGTTGCCATATGGCACCTCCGTGAAAGTCAATAAGTGCAGTATATTTTATCCGGTTTTCAAAATTTCGTCAAGAAAAACGAGGAGCTTACAGAATTTTTCTGATCTCATCGAGGGAATCTACAATGTAGTTTGCCCGGCAATTTGCAGGGACGGCGATATGATCGTGATTAAACCAGATCGTCTGCATGCCGGCGTTGCTGCCGCCTGCAATGTCTGCCGTAAGAGAATCGCCGATCATCACGCACTCGTCGGCGCGAATACCGGGCAGGGAAGAGAGGCAGGCATTGAAAAAGGCAGGATGCGGCTTGTTTGCACCGAGTTGTTCGGAGACAAAAATGTGTTGAAGATGGGGCATCATTCCGGCAAGCGTCAGCCGCTTGAGCTGCTGCTTGTAGAACGCATTGCTTGCAGCGCAAAGAATATATTTGTTTTCCAGGTAAGAAATCAGCTCCGTCGCACCTGTTACCGGAACGGCGGCGGTTTCGAGAAGCTCTAAAAATCGCTTTTCAAAAGCAGGTCCATCTGCATTGATGCCAAGTGCGCGGAAAATCAGCGTCCAGCGAACCTTGAAAAGTCCTTCACGTGTGAATTCATTTCGCTCAATCATTTCCCAAAGCGGGGTGTTGATGCGGTGGAAGGTTTCGTGGTACATGGATTCTTCAAAGGGAAAACCGAACTCTTCAAAACCGCGGCGCATGGCACTCATGCCGCACGAGTCAAAATCAAGCAGCGTGTTATCAACATCCAAAAAGACAGCTTTGATCATATGAAACCTCCCATTCAAAAAAACGAAAAATCCCCGAGCGAAACTCGCTCGGGGATTTCATTGCTCAATTACTCAGCGGGATAAACAGAAGCCTGCTTACGATCCTTGCCGAGACGCTCAAAGCGGAGCACACCGCTTTCCTTGGCGAACAGGGTATCGTCAGAGCCGATACCGACGTTGACACCGGGATGAATGTGGGTGCCGCGCTGGCGAACGAGAATGTTGCCGGCGAGAACGAACTGACCATCAGCGCGCTTGGGGCCAAGGCGCTTGGACTTGGAGTCACGGCCGTTCTTGGTGGAGCCCATACCTTTTTTATGAGCAAAGAACTGAAGACCAATGTTCAGCATGGTAAGTTGCCATCCTTTCTATAAGATGCATACGAACAGGAAGCTCATGCTTCCATAACTTCGATGTTTTCCGGATATTCGCTGTGCAGCTCCGTGAAGTAGAGCATCAGAGCAGTCAGAAGAGACTGGCAAGTACTCTCATTCGCGGCGGAAAGACCGCCGGGGAGCCGAAACGAAATGGAGCCGGACTTTTCATGGACTTTGACGGAGGCCGCAAGACCCAACACATCGTTGATCGTAGCGTCCGTGAGGCGTACGGCACTTGTGATGGCAGCGCAGACGATGTCCTCGCCTGCATTTGCGTATCCGCTGTGTCCTTTGGCATCAAAACCGATGATGCGCTTCCCCTCAGTGAGGAATGTAACGGTGGTCATGACTTAGAAAGTGATCTTGCCGATCTCAACCTTGGTGTAAGGCTGACGATGACCCTGACGCTTGTGGTAGCCCTTCTTGGCCTTGTACTTGAAAACACGGATCTTCTTGCCCTTGCCGTTCTTCACGACCTTGGCTTCGACCTTCGCACCCTCCACGACGGGAGCGCCGAACTTGGTGTTTTCACCGTCAACGATAGCCAGCACCTGATCGAAGGTAACGGCTTCACCTGCCTCAACCTCGAGCTTCTCGATGAACAGGGTATCACCCTCGCTCACATTGTACTGCTTACCGCCGGTAACGATAATCGCCTGCATGATTTGTTGCACCTCTTTCCTTAATTACGGACTCGCTGTCGGGGGCGTTTCGCCAAGCGAAAACTTTATGCCCATTCAAAGCGGCTTTCCAAGTATAACAATCAAAAATGGGCTTGTCAAGTATTTTTCCGTGAAAAATCAATAAAAATAACAGGGCGTCGCGAGGGCGTCGCGGATTTCATTACACGCGACGCTCCCGGATCAATTTTTTTCATTTATACTGTAAAGGGCTGCACCCAGTGCAGTGGCAAATGTAGCATTTTCGGGAATGATAAACTCAATCCCATACAGCTTTGTGAACAGATCAAAAATCTTACGGGCGGGCGGCAGCATCGTCAGCGCACCGGTAAGCACGACCGTATCGGTCTTGCAGCTCTGGCAGGCGAATACACACATGGTACCGATGCTTTGCAGCACCATATTGACAAGTCCGAGCATCTTGTCGGCATTGGTTGCATCCTCGGAGACGTTGGCAAAGTTTGCAGCCGTTGTCTCGGGGGGGAGCGTGCCGACTTTTCCCTTGGACATATCGCCAATCGTCAGATCAATGCGGGACAGGTCGCCGTCTACGCAGAGCTTGCGGATCTGTGCGTACTGATGTGTTCCGGTGATCAACGCGCTCAAACCGGAAAGTGTGCCGCCGCCGATTCCGCTGCCGCAGAGGTGGCGGACTTCACCACCTTTTTCTGCCCAGATAAACGCCGTACCGGTGCCGAGACTGACGACAACGGCGTGATCTTTTCCGGAAAGAGCGAGTCCCCCTATGCCGATAGAGGAAAACTCTTCGACTCTCACAGTGCGCACGCCGTAGATGTCACCGTCCACATAGGATGCGCCGACGCCGGTGAGCACGATACGGTCAAGATCGGAGAGCTGAAGATGGTTCATATTGAGAAAGCTGCCCAGCGCGCCGAAAAGCGAGGTAACAGGATCCTCTGCTTTGATACGCAGCATATTGATTATGCTCCTGTCGGGACGAAGCCCGACAATTTTGGTAGCCGAGCCGCCAATGTCGATTCCCAAGATAACGCCCATAGCAATCCTCCGTCCCGCAACTGTGCATAGTGTCAATTGCGATTTACGATTAAGGTATCCCTATCATAGGGGACAAATTGCGCAAAGTCAAGCGAAGAGAGAATGAAAAGGGCGAAATGGGTTGCTTTATCTTATTGTCGGGGCTATAATAAAAGCATCACAGGGCGCGGTGAAGGATCGCGGCCGAGAAAATTGAGGTAGATTCATGAGGACGAATGAAAAGCTGAATATGACCATGCTCTGCGACTTTTATGAGCTGACGATGGGCAATGGCTATTTGAAAGCAGGATTTCAGGACCGCATTACCTATTTTGACGTTTATTTCCGATCTGTGCCGGATGGCGGCGGCTTTGCCATTGCAGCCGGTCTTGAACAGCTGATCGACTATATTGAAGATCTGCATTTTGACGAGCAGGATATTGAATACCTGCGCAGCAAGGGAATTTTTTGCGAAGAGTTTCTCGATTATCTCAAGAACTTCAAATTTACCGGAGACATCTATGCTGTTCCGGAGGGAACGCCGGTGTTCCCCAAGGAGCCGATGGTCATTGTGCGCGCCCCTGCCATTGAGGCCCAGCTGCTCGAGACCTTTACGCTTCTCACCATCAACCACCAGAGCCTGGTTGCGACCAAGGCGAACCGAATCGTGCGCGCTGCCAAGGGAAAGGCAGTCATGGAGTTCGGCTCGCGCCGTGCGCAGGGCTCCACTGCTGCGATCGACGGCGCCCGTGCTGCATATCTTGCCGGCTGCTGCGGCACGGCCTGCGCGATTTCTGATGAGCTGTACGGCACGCCTGCACTCGGCACGATGGCGCACGCGTGGGTGCAGATGTTTGATACTGAGTACGATGCTTTTGCAACCTACTGCAAACTTTATCCGGGCAATGCGACCCTGCTGGTCGATACCTATGATACGCTCAAATCCGGTATTCCCAATGCCATTCGTGCCTTCAACGATGTGCTTAAGCCCATGGGCGTGACCAACTGCGGGATCCGCCTCGACTCGGGCGACCTTGCCTATCTTACGCAAAAGGCCCGTAAGATGCTGGATGATGCCGGGTGGGAGAGCTGCAAAATCACGGTTTCCAACTCTCTTGATGAATATCTGATTCAGGACCTTTGGCTGCAGGATGCAAAAATTGACGCGTTCGGTGTCGGTGAGCGCATGATCACAGCCAAGAGCGAACCGGTCTTCGGCGGCGTTTATAAGCTTGTCGCCGTCGAGGATACCGAGGGAGAAATCATTCCGAAAATCAAGATCAGCGAAAACGTCGGAAAGATCACAACGCCGCACTTTAAAAAGCTCTACCGCTTCTATGGAAGGGACACCGGTAAGGCGATTGCAGACTATCTGTGCGTTTATGATGAGACGGTCGATGATAGCCGCAATCTTGAGATCTTTGACCCCGAGGCAACCTGGAAGCGTAAGGAGGTTTATAACTTTGAGGCGCGCGAGCTGCTTGTGCCGATCTATAAAAACGGAAAGCTTGTCTACAAGTGTCCGAGCATGGAAGAGCTGCGTGCATACTGTGCGTCCCAGGTCGAAACGCTTTGGGACGAGGTCAAACGCTTCGACAACCCGCATAGATATTATGTGGATCTTTCGCAGAAGCTCTATGATATTAAGCAGAGCCTGCTGATCAAAAACAACAAGTAATAATCACATATTGAGAGAATAGGAGGACCAATGAAAGGGATTCGTATGCAGCAAAGGGGAGAGCGACACATTAGCGCAGCTCTGCGCCTTGCATTTGTTGCGCTGGCGCTGCTGCTGCAAATCGCTTTTGTGGTTCTCCTTGCGCTTTTTCTGCAAAAGTACATGGCGGCGATCTACGCTGTACTGGAGATTGCAGCACTGATCGCAGCGATCCGCATCTACAATAGAAACGGTGATTCGTCTTATAAGCTCAGTTGGGTCGTTGTTTTGCTGACAGTTCCCGTTGTCGGATTCTTTCTTTATGCGTTTTGGGGAGGAAATGCACAGCGCAAACGAATTGCCAGGCAGCATCCGGATACTTATACTGAGCCGGAGAGTGCCGGTATGCGCAGTGAAATGAACGCGGATAAGCTCAATCGGCTGCTGCCGAACTGGTCGCGACTGTCGGCTTATCTGCGGCGCAGGGACTTCCTGCTTTATCAGAACACGTGCGTCACATACTTTCCCGAGGGCAAGTTGATGATCGAAGATATGATCACCCGTATTGAGCAGGCAGAACATTTCATTTTTCTGGAGTATTTTATTATTGCCGAGGGACAGATCTGGGAACGCTTATGTGCGGCGCTCTGCGCGAAGGCTGAGAGCGGAGTGGAGGTTAAGGTCATCTTTGATGATTTCGGCAGCATCCGTCGCTTCAGGGGAGAGACGATCGAAAAGCTGCGAAATGCAGGTGTAGAGGTTTTTGTTTTCAACCCCGTGCAGCAGTATGTGAACAGACTGTATTTCAACTACCGCGACCACCGCAAGATCTGCTGCGTAGACGGAGACTGCTCCTACACCGGCGGCATCAATATGGCGGATGAGTATGCCAACCTGATCGAACGCTTCGGCTACTGGAAGGATACCGGTGTGCGCCTGGAGGGGGAGGGCGCCTGGGGACTGACGGCATCTTTTATCAATATGTGCCGATATCTCGGCGGAGAGTTTCATAATGAGAGAGACTATTACCGTCCCCATGCCGCAGTGAAAAGTGAGGGATTGTGCCAGCCGTTTGTTGACGGGCCGCACAACAATCCCGACAATCCGGCGGAGGACGTTTACCTGCAAATGGTGTCCAATGCCAAGCGCTTTCTGTATATCACCACACCTTACTTTGTCCCTGATGCGGCCATGATGCGCGCTTTATGCATTGCAGGCGACGGTGGGGTGGATGTACGTCTTATGCTGCCCGGGACGCCTGATCATTGGTATATTGATTATGTTGCGGAATCTCACTTCGGCGAGCTTTTAGAGCACGGCGTGAAGATCTATCGCTATACGCCTGGCTTTCTGCACGCAAAAAGCGTCATGGTCGACCGTGAAGTTGCCTTTATCGGTTCTGCCAATATGGATTATCGCAGTTTCCAGCTTAACTTTGAGTGTGGTGTTGCGGTGTACGGCATGGGTATGATCGAGGACTTGCTCGAGGATATGGACGGTATCATGGATCGCAGTCATTGCGTTACTATGGATGAGTGGAAGAGCCGACCCTGGAGACGGCGTGTGCTGGAGCCACTCCTGCGGTTGATAGCGATCTGGCTGTAAGGAAAAAGAAAAACCTCGAAACCAAAACGGTTTCGAGGTTTTCTATGGCAGCGGGAGAAGGATTTGAACCCTCACATACGGAGTCAGAGTCCGCTGTGCTACCATTACACAATCCCGCTATTTTTGATCGGTTCGTCCCGCGAACAAGTGCTATTATACTATGGCGTTCTGATTTGTCAAGGGTTAAATTTCAAAAAATACAAAATTTTGTTTTCAAGGATTGCTTCACCCGATCAATCGGGAAATAAGCTCGCAAAGCTTACTTTTGAGTATGATGTCGCCGCCGGAGAGATCGGCGGTCAGTACGCCGTCGCATAGCGGAGAGAACGCTACGCTCCACCATTGCATTGTACGCTGCGGCATGGCGGCGCAGCAAAGGAGCATCAGGGCAAGGCCAATGACAAGAGAGAGTTCCAATCTGCTTTTCATAAAAAACACCGTCCAAACTGAGTTTTACCTCAGTATGGACGGTATTTTTCATTTTTAAACCGAAATCAGCCTTTAGAGGGCAGGGAAGCAGCAATGGTGCCGACGAAACTGCTCAGAGGCATGGTCTGCAGCACGATTTTTCCCGGGCCGGTAACAACCGTGTTGAACAGTCCCTCACCGCCGAAGAGCACATTCTTTACGCCCTTGACACTTTGAATGTCAATGCTGCAGCTCTCGCTCATCATGGCGAGGTAGCCGGTGTCAACGATAAGCTGTTCGCCGGCTGAGAGCTCATACTCAACGGCAGAGCCGTCGATTTCGAGGAAGGCAAGACCGTGACCGGAGAGCTTCTGCATCACAAAGCCTTCACCGCCGAAGAAACCGGCGCCGACCTTTTTCTGGAAGAACACGGAAAGCTCCACGCCGCTTGTGGCGGCAAGGAAAGCAGATTTCTGCGCGATAATGGGGTGGCTGGGGGTGATCTCAATGGCGCGGATCGCGCCGGGAAAGCTGGAGCCGAAGGAAATCGAACCGCGGCTGCCCTTGGCGGTATAAATGTTCTGGAAAATGGATTCACCGGAGAACATACGGCCAAACGCCTTGCCGAGACCACCGGCATTGGTCTGCATCTCCATGTTGGGGCTCATCCACACCATAGAGCCACGCTCGGTAATCATGGATTCACCGGGTTCGAGTTCGCAGGTGACAATAGGCATCGGTTCACCAATAATTTTGTAATCCATAAAAAGATCCTCCCATATTTAGTTTAGATGAATTCTGCAAGATAGGTTTGTTGATAGTGCTGCCTGAGGTTGTGGAAGGCAAGCTGCGCCTGCCCTGATTCTGTAAACAGGCCGAATACCGCCGAACCGGAGCCGGTCATTGCTGTGGCAGAGGCACCGAGCGTAATCAGCTGATCCTTGATGTCGAACACCTCAGTTTGCTCATCGGTAAGTACCTGTTCAAACACATTGAATACCCGCGCAGAGATGCCGAGGACATCTCTCTCCTCAATCGCGTGCAGCATACCGTCCGTGTCCGGATGGTCAAGCAGCGCAACAGAGTCGGAGTGATTGAACAGTACCGGTGTGGAGATGGAAAAATCCGGTTTGCAGACAACAACGCGAAAGCGCGGCGCAGCATTGAGCGTGGTCAGTTTTTCGCCGCGTCTCTCAGCGAGGACGGTACCGCCGCGCACACAGTAGGGAACGTCGCTGCCGACTTGCGCACCGATTGCTTCCAGCTTTTGCGTTGTCAGCTCCGGCGCGAGCAGCGCACGCAGCGCATGCATCACGGCGGCGGCATCAGTTGAGCCGCCTGCCATACCTGCCTGCATCGGGATACGCTTTTCAATGTCGATCAAAAGACCGCGTGGTACAATGCCGGTTTCGGTGAAAAATGCCTTGGCAGCCTTAACAGCAAGATTGCTGTCGTCACCGGGCAGCATACCGCAGCGGCAGACGATGCTATCCGCATCTGTCAGTGTGACCGTGACATCGTCGTGGAGCGAGATGGACTGCATGACCATGCAGAGGTCGTGGTATCCATCGGCGCGTCTGCCGAGAATGTCGAGCGTCAGATTCAGTTTTGCATAGGCAGGGAGAGTGATGGTGGTCATCGGAAACCTCATAATAATACAGAAATAGTAAGGGGCGCGGCATTGCCGCGTCCCTTGAATGCTTTAGCGGATCTTGCGCGCCTCGACGTAGTAGCGCTTGTCCTGAGCGTGACCCATGGAGAAGGTCTTACGCGGCAGAACGCCGTCAGCCATGACAGTCTTGAAGAGCTGCTCTTTGCCCATAGCGGGAAGCAGGAAGCCCATGTTACCCTTCTTGGCACCGAGCTCCTTGGTGACTTCGTCACCGTGGATGTAGTCGACCTCGCCGCCGAACTTCTTAAGATACTCGTCAATGAAGGCCTGCAGCGTACCAACGGCAAGCTGAACCTTGGGATCGGGAACGGTGATGAACTTGTCAACGCCTTCCCAAACGAACTCGATCACATGGCCTTCGCCCTTGCCCTCATGAGCGCCCGGATAGAACTTCTGGAACTCAGCCATGAACTTTTCGTGATCCACGTCGAAGAGGACGCGGTGGATCGGCTCGAACTGGAGTGCATCGTCATGGTTGTTGACGACCTCAACGAGAGCGTAGCGGGCGGGCAGAGCGAGATACTCTTCGGGAGTCTTGCCCTTCTTCTGCTCCTCGTAGCATGCCTTGGCGGTGGCGAGGGAGTGGTTGCCGTCACCGACAGCGAACAGCAGGGGAGCAACACCGGAGACATTGTACTTTGCCTTCATGGCATCGTCGGCGCAGAGACCTTCCAGAGCATCGGCAACAGCGTCGATCTGCGCATCGGAGAGCTTGTAGCCCTTGATGTGGCCGCCGTTTTCCATCAGATCAAAGTCGTAGACCTTTTCCATGCTGTCTGCGGCAGCGGTCAGCGGCTCGATGACAGTCTTTTCGGGGTTGTCGATCAGGAGCATGACGTGGGGCAGCTCAATGGGGGCGTTGCGGCGCACCTTGGCACGCGGCGGAATACGCTCAAGAACCGTACCCTCGGTGGCACGAATCAGAGCGCCGGAGCCGGGGGTGAAGTCGTACTGGTCGAGATCGACCATACCGATCAGGCCGTGACGGATCTTGCCGTCGGACTGGCTGCGCTCAATGTAAATGAGGCTGTCCTTGAGCGTTTCAAAAACGTCACCCTTGAGGTAGCTGTCCATAGAGGCGTTGATATCGTCAATGAACTCGTCGACATTGGGAGCCTTCAGGTTGGCTTCCGGAAGAATGAGACGCAGGGTGGAGGGAGCGTCACCGACGTTCTTTTCCACACGCTGCCAGTATTCGGGTTCAGAGGTGAACTGGTCGCAGGCGACAACAGCCCATTTGTTCATATCTGCATTCTTGGGCAGAAGAATGTCAGCAGGGTAAAAGCCGAGCTTTTCAAATTTTTTGTTCATTTTGTTTTCCTCCTCAGAAATAGATTGCCAGACATCGGCAAAATATCATACACATTATACAGACCCAAAACCAAAAATGCAATGAAAAATGAAGAATACGACAATAATATTTTTAATTAAAAAAGGAGAGCGTTGATATGAAAAAAATCGGCAAAATGGAATTTAAGGTATAGTTTTTGCGTGTTTGGGAACGCTATCAATGACCGACTGATACCAAAAGGAGGTAATTTCATGGTCATTGATAAGATCGCACTGACGCTCTCCATCGTCGGCGCACTCAACTGGGGCAGTATTGGCCTGTTCGGCTTTGACTGCGTGGCATTCCTGTTCGGCGGGCAGATGAGTACGATCAGCCGTGTCATCTACACGCTTGTGGGTCTTGCCGGTATCTGGTGCATTACGATGCTTTTCCGTGAGACTGAGCCGATGGAAGGCAACGAAAGAGCATAAGCAGCACACAGCAGAAGGAGGGAGGGCAATTTGCCCTCCTCTTTTTGTTGCCGTTTTGCCCTTTTTATGGTACAATTTATGTGATAAGTTATTTTCAAAACCGAAAGGGGGCATGGAGTATGCTGCATATTCTGATGGGCAGAGCGCGCAGCGGAAAATCGGAACGCGTACTGCGCGAAATCAAGGCGCTTGGAGATTCCTCTATGCAGATTCTGCTTGTGCCGGAGCACGCCTCGCATATGGCGGAGGTGGACGTGTGCAGGATGTGCGGCGATACCGCCTCGCGCCATGCCGAGGTGCTGACCTTCAAGCTGCTTGCCACACGTGTACTGTCAATTTGCGGTGGCAGCGCAGATATTACGCTGGACAACGGCGGCAAGCTCCTGATTCTGCAGCGGAGTCTTCAGGAGCTTGCACCGTCCCTTCGTGTGTATCAGCGACCCTCTCAGCGCTCAGCATTTCTCCAAAGCCTTCTTCAGGTCATGGAGGAGCTGCAGGCTTATGCCGTTTCCCCGGAAACGCTTTTGGAAAAAGTGGAGAAGATCGAGGGAGAAAGCGGAGATAAGCTGCGCGACATTGCCCTCATTTACAGCGTATACATGGTGAAGCTCCACACGCCGGAGCGTGATGCACGCGACCGTATGGAGAAGCTGGAGGAAAATCTGGAAGCCTCTTGTTACATAGACGGTAAAGACATTTTTCTTGACGGATTTTCCTACTTTACCGCTCGCGAGCTGAATGTTTTGCGCATCATGCTGCGCCGTGCCAACAGCGTCACCGTTACGCTCCTCGGTGACAGGAACGAGGCGGGACTTTTCTGTGAGAGTCTTCGTGTGCGGGAGCGGCTTCTTGCGCTTGCGAAAGACGCCGGTGTATCCTGCGAGGAAGAAACTCTGTCCCCCAGGGAAGTCAACAGTACACTCGACCATATTGAGCGGAACTTTTTCGACGGACAGGCTGCCTGGGAAGCTCAAACAGAAGAAGTGGCTCTCTATGAAGCCTCTACCGTTTATAACGAGTGTGAGTATATTGCCGCGCAGATTTTGAAGCTGGTGCGTGAGGGAGACTATCGTTTCCGTGATATTACGGTTACTGCGCGCGATCTTTCTGCCTATCAGGGCGCGATTGAGACCGTTTTCTCCCGCTGCGGCATTCCCATTTATTTTGCGCGGCGCAGTGACATCCTGGAAAAGCCTGTGCTTACGCTGATCATCAGTGCGCTGGAGGCAGTTTCGGGAGACTTTGAATATGAGGATATGTTCCGCTGCCTGAAAACCGGACTTGCCGGCTTAACGAGTGAAGAGTGTGACCTTTTGGAGAACTATGTTCTCAAGTGGGATATTCGCGGCGGTATGTGGCTTCGTGAAACGCCCTGGACTGCACATCCCGACGGCTACGGCACGGCGTGGGACGATGCTTCGCACGAACGCCTTACGCAGATTAACGCGCTGAAAGAGCGCGTGCGGCTGCCGTTTTCCCACCTTGCTGCCGGTGTGCGCACAGAGGGGACGGCAAAAGAGAAGGTTACGGCACTTTATGGATATCTTGAGGAGATCGGTCTTCCCGAGATGCTCGAGCAGCAGACGCAGATGCTTTTTCATGAAGGGGACGGACAGCGTGCCGAGGAGACGGCGCAGCTTTGGACGATCCTCTGTGATGTGATGGACCAGTTTGCTGAGATTCTGAACGAGGGCACTTTGGACGCGGAGGAGTTTTCGCGTTTGTTCCGGCTCATCCTCACACAGTACAGCGTTGGCACGATCCCGGTCACGCTCGATGCGGTGAATGTGAGCGAGATGACGCGAAACGACCGCCATACTGTTCGTGTGCTGTTTCTCCTCGGCGCAAATGATGGTGTACTGCCGAGCGTTGACAAAAAGAGCGGCGTGCTGCGCGACGAGGATCGTGTGATGCTTGAGCAGCAGGAAATCTTTCTCTCACCCTACGGTATGGCGCAGTTTCATCTGGAAATGCAGAACCTCTATGCCGCGCTTGCGCAGCCGACAGAGAAGCTGATCGTTTCCTACCCGACCGCAGATGCCAAGGGCGCAGAACTGCGCCCGTCCTTTGTTGTGGGAAGACTTCAAAAGCTTTGCCCACGGGTGAGTATTGAGAAGGAAAGCGCTGACAAGGAATATCGCTTGTCAGCAAAAACTGCCGCTTTGGAATATGCCGGCACCCATATCGGGGGTAAACTGTGGCAGTTTTTTGCGGAAAAGGAAGAATATGCGGCTACCCTCGAGGCGATGGAGCGTGCCTCCCGTTACTCGCGCGGAGCGCTGTCCACGCCTGCGGTCAAGGCACTCTACGGCGATGCGATTACCCTTTCTGCTTCGCGCATGGATAAGGCAAAGGCTTGCCATTTTGCCTATTTTATGCAATACGGACTGCGTGCCAGGGAGCGCACCGCCGCTGGTTTTGACGCGCCGCAGATCGGCACATTTGTCCACGATGTGATGGAGCATACGCTTAGCTGGGCCGCGGAATCGGGTGGAATCAAGACAATGGATCAGGACACGCTCCACAAGCTGGTGCGCCGCGCTATTGATGAATTCATTCACGATAACCTGCCGGATCTGCCGGAAAAGACAGCACGCTTCCGCTACTTGTTCCGCCGCTTGTGCGTTTCGGTCGAGAGGATCATGGATGAGGTGGCGGACGAACTGAAGTGTTCCGACTTTGTTCCGCTTGCCTTTGAGCTTGCCTTTGGGCCGAACGGACAGCTTCCTGCGATCACGATTACCGACAGTGGCAGCGAGGCACGCGTGGTCGGCAAGGTGGACCGTGTGGACGGCTGGCTGCGAGACGGGAAGCTCTACCTGCGTGTGATAGATTACAAGACGGGGAAAAAGAGCTTTGACTTAGCCGAGCTGCGCTACGGCATGGGGATCCAGATGCTGCTATATCTGTTTGCACTCAAAAACGAGGGGGAATCGATTTTCGGGCATGAGGTCGTGCCGGCAGGTGTGCTGTACTCTCCGGCACGTGAGCCGATTCTCAAATGTGCCCGAAGCGCGGAGCCGGAGCAGGTGGCTGCGGCGTTCCAAAAAGAACTTCGCCGCAGCGGTATGGTATTGAATGATCCGGCAGTGCTGCAGGCCAGGGAGCACAGTGCGCTGGACAGTCCGCGTTACCTACCCATTGCAGTCAAACGCGGCCGGGACGGGAACAGTCAGATCACGGGCAGCCTTGCCGACTCCGAGCAGCTTGGGAAACTCGGAAAATACGTTGACTACCTGCTGCGTGAGATCTCACGTGAGGTGTTTGCCGGCAATATTGACGCCGATCCTTTTGCGAGAAGTCCGCAGGAATCCGCCTGCACCTATTGCGAATTTGCGTCCGCCTGTCACTTTGAAAACGGCAGGGGCAGAGACCATGTGGAGTATATTCGTTCCACGAAGAGCGAGGAATTCTGGCAGCATGTGACAAATACCGTTGAGGGGAAGGAGGCGCCTGAGCATGAGTGAAAACTTAACGCAGCAGCAGCGTGCGGCGGTGGAAAACCGCGGCAGAAGTCTGCTTGTTTCAGCCGCAGCCGGTTCCGGCAAGACGAAAGTGCTTGTGGAGCGCCTGTTTTCCTATGTGGAGCAGGATGGCGCCGACCTTGACGATTTTCTTATCATCACCTATACCCGTGCCGCTGCATCAGAGCTGCGCGGCAAAATTGCGAAGGCTCTTTCCGAGAGGCTGGAAAGCGATCCGTCAAACGTGCATCTGCAGCGTCAGATGCTTCGTGTGTATCGCGCTGATATTAAGACGGTGGATGCGTTCTGCACGGGCCTTTTGCGCGAAAACTGCCATCTTCTCGGCGAGGATGAGCAGGGGCATACCCTGCGTCCGGACTTTCGCGTGCTGGACGAGTCGGATGTTGATCTGCTGCGTCAGCGCACGCTCAACCGTGTGCTTGACCGCTTTTACGATTCCCTTTCAGATGGCGATGGCGGAACGCTTCTTGCCGATACCCTCGGTGCAGGACGCGATGACAGCAAGCTTTCCGAACTGGTACTCGAGCTTCACACGAAGCTTCAATCGCAGCCGCGTGCGGAGGCATGGCTTGCCGAACAGCGCCTGTTTTGGGAGAATTTGCCGCAGCAGATCGAGGATACCCCATACGGCAGGATCCTGCTATCTGAGGTGAAGCGCAAGGCACTGCATTGGTCACGGCTTTTGCAAAACGCGGCACAGGAGATGCAGTGCAGCGATGTGCTGAATCAAAAGTATGCACCGGTCTTTCTTGATGTGAGCGGGCAGCTTGACGCACTTGCTGCTGCAACGAAGATTTCCTGGGACAAGGCACGGAGTGTCGGTATTGTGTTTCCAAGCCTTGCTCCTGTTAAGGACGCAGACGGCGGCACGTTGAAATCACGCATGAAGAGCCTTTGGGATAGCTGCAAAGCATCGATCAGGACTGTGCTGGAGTATTTTGATGTGACCGGCACGGAAGCAATCGACGACCTGCGGGCAGTGGCACCGGCGATGCTGGCACTGCTGGATCTGACGGCGGACTTTACCCGTGCCTATCAGCGTGAGAAGCGACGCCGCAACGCGGCGGATTTCTCCGATCAGGAGCATGAAGCGATTCGCCTGCTTGTCGATGCAAACGGACAGCCTACCGAGCTTGCGCGTACGGTTTCCTGTCGCTACCGCGAGATCATGGTGGACGAGTATCAGGATACCAATGAGGTGCAGAATCTCATTTTCGATGCCATTTCCCAAAACGGAAAAAATCTATTTACCGTCGGTGACGTCAAGCAGAGCATCTATCGCTTCCGCCTTGCCGATCCGCGTATTTTCCTCAAGGCTTACAACGCCTTTCCTGATGCGGAAACGGCAGCGGAGGGGGAGAGTGGCAAGCTGCTGCTTTCCCGCAATTTCCGCTCTCGTGCCGAGGTGCTGGAGGCGGCTAACTTTGTGTTTGAAAACGTCATGAGTGAGGAAATGGGCGAGCTGGATTACGGCGAAGCAGAAAAGCTTCACGTCGGAGCATCGTACGAAAAAGGGGACTGCTATCAAACGGAGTTCCATCTGCTCGACCTGCCGACACAGTCAGGACAAGAGCGCATCAGCGCAGCACAGGCGGAAGCAGCGTTTGTCGCAGACTATATTCGACAAATGCTGTCAAGCAAATTTCCTATACAGGATGATGCGACTAAACTGCCGCGTCCGGTGCGTGAGGAAGACATTGTAATTCTAATGCGTTCACCGCGTGTACGACTTTTTGAGTACCGCAGGGCACTGGAAGCGCAGGGACTGCACTGCAGCTGCGAAGCAGACAGCGATTTCTATGAGTCGATGGAGATCGCAGTCATTTTTGCGCTTCTTCAGGTCATTGATAATCCGCGCCAGGATGTGCCGCTCATCTCTGTCCTGCGCTCACCCTTGTTCGGATTTACACCGGATCAACTGGCGCTGCTGCGTGCAAAAACGCCCAAGGGCGATTTTTACGATGCGCTCTGCGCAGACGAGGATGCGCAGAGCCAACGCTTCCTCGATACGCTCCGGCTGCTGCGTGAGGATGCTCTGCACAAAGGTGTGCGCGAGCTTCTGCTTGAGATTTATCATCGCTGCAATGTGCTGGGCATTTTCGGCGCGATGCCAAACGGAGAAGAGCGTCGGGAGAATCTGATGGCGTTTTTTGAACTTGCGGAGGAGTTTGAAGCCGTGGGTCATACGGGACTTTTTTCCTTTGTGACGTATCTGCGCGACCTGCTTCGAGACGGAAAGGCACCTTCCCCGCAGACGGCGCACTATGCCGGCGGCGTACGCATTATGAGCATCCACAAATCCAAAGGACTTGAGTTTCCGGTCGTCATTCTCTCTGACCTTGCCAAGCGGTTCAATCATATGGACTTCGGCGGCTCTGTATTGGTCCACCAACAATTCGGAATCGGACCGATGTGCGTGGATATGAAGCGGCATATCCAGTATCCGACGCTTGCCCGCGAAGCAATCGAACGTGTTCTCAGGCGGGAAGCAAAGGCGGAGGAGCTGCGTATTCTCTACGTTGCCATGACACGCGCGAAAGAGAAGTTGGTTATGGTCCATACGCAGGCAAATGCTGCCAAACGGGTATCCGACCTTTATGCTGCGGCATCGTGTCCGGTGCTTCCGGAGTCGGTGGATGAGGGAAAATGTCTCGGAGACTGGGTGATGCTGCCGCTTTTGTGCCGCAATGAGGCGAGCGAGCTTCGCGCTCTTGCCGGGCAGGAGGAAAATGCTGCTGTTGTCAGCGACCTGCCGTGGATAGTGCATGTCCATGACGGACTTTCCTGCGTCGCACAGGAGAATTGCAGCACGCGAGGCGAGGCGGGGCAAATGACGCATGCTGAGCTTCCGTTTGACTGTGAAGCACTGGAATATCGCTACCCTTACGAAAAGGAGACGGCGCTGCCGGCAAAGCTGACGGCCACGCAGCTCAAGGGAAGACTCCTTGATGCGGAGATCAGTGAAAATGTTGCCTTACCGCCGCGCCTGAGAAGCCTCTCAAAGCCGAAGTTTCTTGCGGGTGAAAAAACTCTCACGGGTGCTGATCGCGGCACGGCGATTCATCTATGTCTGCAATATCTGGACTTTGCTGCGCAGACGGAGGAAGAGGTCAGGGCGCAGATCATGGAGATGCTCACGCACCGACTTATCACAAAAGAACAGGCAGATGCGGTCGACACAAAAGCAATTACGGCATTTCTGCAAAGTCCGATTGCCGCGCGTATCCGCGCAAGCGGAAGAGTTGAGCGAGAGTACCGATTCTCCGTTTTGCGCCCGATCTCGGATTATGTTTCGGGTACATCGGATGATAAGCTGCTTCTTCAGGGTGTGGTGGACTGCTTCTTTGAAGAACAGGACGGACTTGCTGTACTTGACTTTAAGACGGATCGCATTACCCGCGCCGAGACTGCGCAGCGTGCCGAGCATTACCGTCCGCAGCTGGAGGCATATGCGCTCGCGCTGGAAAAGATTACGGAAAAGCCTGTGCGCGAAAAGGTTTTGTATTTCTTTGCCACAAATGAGTTCGTAAAATTGTAAAAATGTGAAAAAAACTCTTGCAATTTAAAAAAAAGTGTGTTACCATAACAAAGCTTTTGTGAAAAAGCTAATTTCGGATCAGAAAGAGGTGAACACGAGCAATGAAGGAAGGAATCCATCCCAATTATCAGCAGACTACTATTACTTGCGCCTGCGGTAATGTGATTGAGACAGGTTCTACCAAGGAAAACATCAAGGTAGAAGTGTGCTCTAAGTGTCACCCCTTCTTCACTGGCAAGCAGAAGCTGGTCGATACCGGCGGCCGCGTTGCTAAGTTCAACAAGAAGTTCGGTCTGGACAAGTAAAACACATTTGAGAACCCGCATCGAAAGATGCGGGTTTTTCTTTTCAATTTTGAAATCCTATAGTATAATATCAAAAAAGACAGCATGAGGGGAGCAGATCAATGGGCGAAGTATTGAAGCAGCTGAAGACATTAAGAGCAAAAAATCTTGTGATGCTTACGCTTGCCGGCATCGTCAACGCCTTCGGTGTGACGGTATTCCTTGCCCCGGTCCACCTGTATGACAGCGGTATTTCAGGAACTTCCATGCTTCTCGGACAGATTACACCCGAGAGCTGGACGCTGTCCGTGTTTCTGCTGATCCTGAATGTTCCGCTGTTTCTTTTTGGCTACAGGCGGCAGGGAGCAAGGTTTACCTTCTATGCGATCTACACGGTTGCGGTTTATTCCCTTTTTGCATTTTTGATTACGGATGTTTCTGCCATTGATGTCAGTATTGATTCACCCCTTGCGGGAACCGATCTGTTGCTTTGTGCAATTTTCGGCGGACTGATCTCCGGAACAGGCAGCGGGCTTGCCATCCGCTTCGGCGGTGCGATGGACGGCGTTGAGGTCATGGCAGTTATTTTTGCAAAACGTGCGGGCATCACAGTCGGATCCTTTGTCATGGCGTATAACGTGGTGCTATATGTAGCCTGCGGACTGCTGCTTCGCAGCTGGATCTTACCGCTGTACTCCATTGTCGCCTACATGGCAGCACTCAAGACGGTGGACTTTATTGTGGAGGGCTTTGACCGCGCCAAGTGCGCCATGATTGTTACAGTAAAACCGGATGCAATCTGTGCGGAGCTTTCATCGGTTTTTGAAACCGGAATGACGCGGGTGGAAGCGCACGGCGGCTACTCGGGCAGCGCAAAGACTATTGTTTATTTTGTGGTCAACCGCTTTCAGGTGACGAAGCTCAAGGAGCTTGTTCACGAGATTGATCCTGCCGCATACATCACCATCAGTGAAGTTGCTGACGTTTTCAAGGCAAATCAGGACAGCGTGCAGCTGTAACAGTTTCACGGGGGAAGGGTGAAAACAAGTTTAAACCTTCCGAAAGGATACCGTTTTTCTCGCCGCTTACGCGGCAACTGAAAAAAATGGCGCTTATGACCATTCCTTTTCATGGTTATTTTGTGCCTTGAAGTGCAGCGGAAAGGAATGGTCAAAATTATGGAAGAACTCAAATCAATCGAGACACCCCGCGATCGGGCGATCCTGGTCGGCTTAAGCTCGCCGCGTCTTGACAAAAAGGAAAATGCAGATGAAGAGAGTCTCCGGGAGCTGGAAGCCCTGGTGGAAACTGCCGGTGGGGTAAGCGTCGGCATCGTGCTGCAGACGCTGCCATCTCCGAATCCGCGCACCTTTATCGGTGAGGGCAAGGTCGAGGAGATCCGTGAGCTTGTGCAGGGGCAGGAAGCAACGATGGTCATTTTTGATAATGATCTGTCTCCCTCGCAGATGCGCGTGCTGACGGAAGAACTCGGCGTACAGGTGCTTGACCGCAGTGGACTGATCCTTGATATTTTTGCCCAGCGTGCCAAAACAAAAGAAGGCCGCCTGCAGGTGGAATTGGCGCAGTATCAGTATTTGCTGCCGCGTCTTGTCGGTATGTGGACACATCTGGAGCGTCAGGCAGGCACATCGGGCAAAGGGCCTATCGGTTCAAAGGGCCCGGGCGAAACGCAGCTCGAAACCGACCGCCGCCATATTCACCGCAAGATTGACAAGCTCAAGGAAGATCTCGAGGAAGTACGCCGCGTGCGCAAGACGCAGCGCGACCGGCGACAGAAAAATGAAATTCCCGTCGTTGCAATCGTCGGCTATACCAATGCCGGAAAGTCAACACTTCTGAACGCACTCACAGATGCGGGGATTCCTGCGAACAACCGCCTGTTCGATACGCTCGATACGACCACGCGCATGCTCACCGTCTCTGATACACTGGACATCGTGATTTCCGACACGGTCGGATTTATCCGCAAGCTTCCGCACCAGCTCATCGAAGCTTTTAAGGCTACGCTTGAGGAGCTGGAATATGCCGATCTCCTGCTCCATGTGATTGATGTTTCTAACCCTGAATGGGACGAGCAGGCAAAAATCGTGGACGAGCTGATCTACGAGCTGGGCGCGCAGCAGATCCCGTGCCTGCGCGTCTACAACAAATCAGATCTTTATTTTGGAGATATCCGACCGGGTGGACAGAACTGCGTAAACATCAGTGCAAAGACGGGAGAAGGCCTTGATAAACTGCTCAAAATGGTCGATGCGGCGCTTGACAAGGGGACGCGGCGCGTGACACTGCACTTGCCCTATGACAAGGGCGGTATCCTTGATGCACTTTACCGCGAAGCCAAAGTGGAAAGTGTTGAATACAGTGAAACGATCGATGTTGTGGCTGTCTGCGTGCCGCGCATCATCGGGCAGGTCAAGGACTATATTGAGGGCTACATCGAGGAGAAAGAGGATTGGGAGGAATAAATGGAACAGAGCTACCTTGTCCCATTGAAAGACGCCGAGAGCGAATTTGAAGAAAAACGATCGCGTTTTATTTCGCACCTCTACCGCGTGACCACTGAGTCGCAGGCGCGGGAGCGTATCGACGAAATGAAAAAGAAATATTACGATGCGCGCCATAATTGCTGGTGCTTTTCCCTTCACGACGGTACAGTGCGCTACGGTGATGACGGTGAGCCGCAGGGAACTGCCGGCCAGCCGATGCTCAATGTCCTGCAGCGCGAGAACGTGGAGGACGCCGTGTGCATCGTTACCCGTTATTTTGGCGGCATTCTGCTCGGCGCAGGCGGACTCACCCGAGCATACGCCAAGGCGGCAAAGGATGCACTTGACGCGGCAGGGAAGGCACGAATGCAGCCGTTTGCCGTGCTGCGGCTTACCTGCCCCTACCCGATGCTCGAGCGCATCAAAATGCTTGCAGCAGCGCAGGACGGAAGAATAGAGCACACGGATTTCGGAGCGGCGGTGACGCTTGAAATCCTGCTGCCGAAAGAAAATGTCGGCACATTTTCGGAAAATCTGACAGAATTTTCCAGTGGTTCCATCGCAGCAGAAGTGGTAGAAGAATGCTTCCTGCCCGGACCGAGGGAATAAGAAAGAAGAAAGAAAAAACATGGACGAGATCAGACTGGAACACATTTACAAAACCTACACAACACTCAGCACCGACATCATGATCGATCATGCCAAGAGGCCGGCAACCACGCGCACGGTGCTCAGAGATCTGAATTTGACGATCCCTTCGGGATTACTTACCGTGATCGTCGGGCGCAGCGGCTGCGGAAAATCAACGCTATTGAAGCTCCTTTCCGGCAAAGAGACAATGGACAGCGGAAAACTGATCGTGCCGGAAAGATGGCACACGGCACTGCTCAGTCCCGACCCGTATGTGATCACATGGACATCCGTATTACGGAATGTCGAGCTTGCCGTGGGCGCCGGATTCACGCAGGAACAGCGGCGTGAGGTGGCGGAAAGACTTGTGAGGCTTGTAAAGCTAAATGACTTTGCAGATCTTACACCGGTTGAGCTATCGACCGGTATGCGTCAGCGTCTTGGCCTTGCGCGGGTGCTGGCAAGTCAGGCAGAGCTGCTGCTGATGGATGAGCCGTTTGCCTCGCTGGATTTTATTACCCGTGCTGAGCTGCAAACGGAGCTGCTGAATATTCAAAATGAGATGCACCGCACCATTGTCCTTGTAACGCACCAGCTGGAGGAGGCGCTCCTGCTGGCGCAAAAGATCATTGTAATGCATGCGGACAGTACAGTCGAGGAATTTGACCTGAGCGATTTGTGTTATCCGCGCGACCTTGCAAGTGAGCCGATGCAGGCACTCAAAGCTGCAGTGACAGAGGAGTGCAGAAAGTAATCCCGATGCCGCTTCAGGCGGTTCTGCGTTGAAAAGAAAAATACGGTCAGGATTGGAAAGAATCCTGACCGTATTTTTTTGCAGTAATTACTCCAGATTGGTTATTTCAATTTTTCCAGTTCTTCAAGATCGGTGCGCAGAGTGTTGAATGCGGCGGGGAGCTGCGTGACCGATACATCAAGCTTGCGAAGCTCACCGGAGACATTGGCGCAGGTCGTGCCGAGCGTAGAGATGACAAGTTCGCACTGCTTGCGGCAGCGATCAATCATCTCAGAGAGCTGAAGACGGGTGCTTTCTTCCAGTGCATCCGCGCGCTGGCGGGCGGAAAGCTCAATATCGGAGATGTGAGCCTTGACGGTGTTATATTCATCGACCTGCTGCTGCAGAAGCGCGATTCGGTCAAGGAGCGAAGTCCTTTCGTCAGTAAGCGCGGAAATCTGCTCACGCAGGGAAGTGAGTTCCTGCTGCGCCTGATCGAGCGATTCCTTTGCGGCCTTTTGCTCCGCAATCATGCTGTAATAGGAATCGGAAAGTCGATCCCGTGCGCCGGCGGCAGAAACAACCTCTTTGCGCAGGTCTGCATTCTCATGACAGAGCCCATCGTTTTCTTTTTCCAACTCGTCAATACGCTGTTTGGTTTCCAGAGCTGTTTTTTCGATATAGCGAATAACGTCATTGCGGTTAAAACCGCCAAAGACGGAGCCTTTGAAAGAGTTTTCCATACCCAGTCCACCTTTTTCTTTTTACTGTAAGCATCGTACCACAAAAGGGAAACCTTGACAAGCATAAAAAAGAAAAGCACCGCAGAAAACAGTGCTTTTCGGTGCGCCAATGTACACAAAGAATGGAGAAAAAAGAGACTGATGGGTTCCCTTTTCGGGATGAGGCTAACTTATTGTTCGACTGCGTATTTTTCCTGATAGAACCTGTATTTGCATTCAAACGCTTTGCTGCTCTTGCGATAGGTATTCAGATTTTCGTGCTGATTGAGATTGTGCTGCTGCTGATCCATGACGCAGCCGGCAATGTTAGAGCAATGGTCACTGACGCGCTCCAGGTTTGTCAGCAGGTCTGACCATACAAAGCCGGCCTCGACCGTGCATTCGCCTTTCTGCATGCGAAGGATATGACTTGTGCGAAGCTGCTCTTTTAAGCCGTCGATTACCTGCTCGAGCGGTTCGACATTCACTGCCGTCTCAATATCGGACTGAACAAAAGCTTTTTCGGAAAGTGTCAGGACTTCATTGACCGCTTGCACCATGACATCGTATTCCCTTAAAGCATCCTCTGTTAAAAAGATCTTCTTATCACGAAGTTCCTCAGCTGACTCCAAAATATTTACCGCATGGTCAGAAATGCGCTCATAGTCGCCGATCACCTTCAACAATGTGGTGGCCTCTTCGTTTTCCTCTTGACTGAGACTTGACGAACTGACTCTGATCAGGAAGGTGCCGAGAATATCCTCATATTCATCGCATTTGCTCTCAGCATCCCGAATTTCATCAGCAACGGCAGGTGAATAGGATACAAGGCTGACAAGGGATTTTTTCAGGGCAGATGTCGCGCATTCCGCCATTTTTATCGCAACGGTTCGGCTTTGTGCAAGCGCAAGGAACGGTGTTGCAAGCAAACGCTCATCCAGTTCATTTTGCTTCTCTTTCTCTTTAGAATCCGGGACCAGCCTGCAAACCAGCTTTTCAAGCATATGATCAAGAGGCAGCATCAGCAGGGTACACAGCACATTGAATATTGAATGAATGATGGCGATAC
>JAUMWI010000058.1 GCA_030529725.1 Eubacteriales bacterium
TTCACACTATCTTCCTTCCCGAAAATCCGGCAAAGGCAGGTTTTTTGACAGTCTGGCAAAAACGCCGCTCTTAAGAGCGGCGTTTTTCAGATTTCGGTTTTCGGTTTTCGGTTCAGTTTCGATCAGTCCTCGTCCTCTTCCTCGGCGTTCGCCAGATCGGAAAGGTCAAACTCAAGCTTGGCACCGCAGTTGGGGCAAAGCAGAGCGCCGTCTTCGAGAACGGTATCGTCAAAATAAATCTCTTCCTCGCATTCGGGGCAGGTGGTGGCATAGCACTCCTCTTCCTCGTCCTCATCAAAGTCGTCCTCATCGTCATAGACAATGTCTTCAACATCACCGAGGTCATCGCTGACAACGTCCAGCCCGTCACCGAGCTCCATGACTTCATCAGTCAGGTCCTCGATTTCAAGGGCGATCTCGTCCAGAACATCAAGGATTGCAGTGAACATCTTGCCTTCATTGGTCTGATCATCGATCTTAAGACCTTCCATCAAGCCTTTGAGGTAAGCAACTTTTTCGGAAATGCCCATCGTAAAAAACTCCTTTCTACAAGTGAACTTCCTGTTCGGTTCTAAAATTACTTGGAACGGCCGATATACTCGCCGGTACGGGTGTCGATCTGGATCTTGTCGCCCTCGTTGATGAACAGAGGCACCTTGATCTCAGCACCGGTCTCGAGGACAGCGGGCTTGGTAACGTTGGTAGCAGTGTCGCCCTTGGCGCCCGGATCGGACTTGGTGACGACGAGATCAACAAAGTTCGGAGCTTCCACGCCGAAGATGTTGCCCTTGATGCTCAGGATCATGCACATGGTGTTTTCCTTGACGAAACGGAACGCATCGCCAAGCAGCTCACGGTTCAGAGGAACCATATCGTAGGTTTCCTGATCCATGAAGTAGTACAGATCACCGTCATTGTAGCTGTATTCCATATTCTTGCGCTCGATGGAAACTTCATCGAACTTTGCGGTGGGGTTAAAGGAAGTCTCGGTCACGCCGCCGGTGACGACGTTGCGCATCTTGGTGCGGACAAATGCAGCACCCTTGCCGGGCTTAACATGCTGGAACTCAACGACCTGATAATACTTGCCTTCCATCTCGAAGACCTTGCCGTTTCTGAAATCACCAGCGGTAATCGTTGCCATATTCTTTTCCTCCTGTATTTACGAGGAAATCTCGGAGACTCCCTCAAATTCATAAAAGATTGATTTTACAGTTCCCATAAAACCGATGATATAATACAGCATTTTGCAACGAAAGGCAAGTATTTTTCTTTATCTTGCGTCTATTTTTACAAAATTATACTTGTTTTTTTCGTTCATCGTGTGCGGACAACGCCTTAAACGGTGCTTGCAGCGCATGCAGTACCCTCTGCCATGCAGTGACCGCGCCGCCGGCGGGCTCGACCATCAGCATGGTGATGCCGCAGCATCCGGCACCGAGCGTATCGGTGAGCAGCTTATCGCCCAGCATCGCCGTCTCGTTCGGTGCAGCACGGTTTTTTCTCATTGCTTCCCGATAGCCGTGTCCAAGCGGCTTTTGCGCGTGACCGACATAGCTTATCCCCAATGTACCGCAGTAACGCTCAACACGCGCGGGATTGCGGTTGTTTGAGATAATCACGACCTCTACGCCGCTGTCTTTGAGGGAGCGAATCCAGCTCTGCACCGCTTCGTCCGGCTCTTTCACCCGTTTGGGAGCAAGCGTATAATCGAGGTCAGTCAGCAGCAAACGAATACCGAGTTGCTGCAAGAACTCCGGCGTGACGGAAGTATAGTCATCAAACACCCAGTCGGGGCAAAGCAGCATACGCCTTTCCTCCCTCGCATAGAATTACCTCAGCAGTATAGCATGACTTTTCCTACTTTACAAGGGAGGGTTTCCTTTGAACATCTATCTCGCCATCACACCAAAGGAGGCGCAGCAGCTCCCCTCCTGTCCGCTCAAGCTTGCGCACATTGCCTATGCCATTGACGAAAGCGGTCTTTTGTCGCGCAGCTGCCTTTCTCCGCAAACGCAGGGCGGCCTGCTGGGGCTCTCCGACCGCTGCCGAAGGCCGCTCAAACACGCAGATGCACTGCTGCGCACCATTGTATCCGAATGTGCTGCCCATCAATTCGACGGTGTACTGGCCGACTTTGAGACCGCCGACCTGCCCGACCGCGTTGTTTTTCTTGACCGTTTGGGGACGATCCTGGCACAGCAGAAACGCAAGCTCTATGTGCCGCAGCTTTTACCCGCACCCTGCGCAAATGTTCTCATCAGCACAGCCATTTCCGGAGGCTCGTTACAGGAAATGCTGCAGGGGGCGCAGAATCGCTACGGTGCAGCGCGCATTGCGCTGGACTTAGAGCGGCTCATGATGGATTTTCCGCTTCCCTGCCCCGGCGGCCGCGGGCGTCCCATGCCACTGAATGAATTGCAGGCTCTTCAAAAGCGACGCGATATTTCGACCTTCTATTCCCGCGAATTGGCCGCGCAGTATTTTACCTATTCGAAAAACGGCGAAACACACTTTGTGCTCTTCGACAATGCACAGACACTCAAGCAAAAAATCGCTCTCGGTGAGCGGCTCGGCATCCAGACCGCATTTGTGATGTATCCGGAAGTCAAAGATCTTTTACCGGAGCTTCTCCGCATTCCGAAAGCAAACTGATATTTAATGACAAAAAAAGACGCCCTTTTCGGACGTCTTTTTTTCTTAGTAGTAACGCTTATTGCGGTTCTTACGGGCAGCTTCGCTCTTCTTGCGGCGCTTGACGCTGGGGCTTTCATAGCACTCTCTCTTGCGAACTTCCGCCACGATGCCAGCCTTGGCGCAGCTTCTCTTAAAACGCTTGAGCGCGCTATCCAGAGATTCGCCTTCCTTGACATGAACTTCGGACATTTATATTTTCCCTCCCTCCGATGCACCCGGCTCAATCCTGAGTGCTCTTTAAGAGCCATTCACATGACTAACGGTGGTATTATATGAGAAAAAGCAGGGCTTGTCAATAAATTTTCTCAATTTTCTGCGAAATTTTTTCAAAGCGGTTTTACAATGAGATTGACAAGCTTATTCTTGACGTAAATGACCTTGACGATCTGCATTCCCTCCATTGCTTTGGCAACACGTTCGCTTTCCTTGGCAGCGGCAACCACGGTATCCTGATCGCTGTCCATCGGAACGACGACCGTACCGCGCAGCTTGCCCTGCACCTGCACCGCCATCTCGACGGTGGAAGCGACAGTCTTGCTCTCGTCGTACTCCGGCCAATTCTGCTGCATTGCCATCTTGCCCGTCTTTTCGGCGCAGCCGGTCAGCTCCCACATCTCCTCCACCATATGCGGTGCAAACGGAGAAAGCAAGAGCATAAGGGCTTCGAGATCACCCTTGGACAAGCCGTTGGCATAGAACTCATTGACCATTGCCATGAGTGCAGCAAGCGCGGTGTTCATCTTGAGAGAGTCGATATCGTCGGTGACTTTCTTGATGGTCTTGTGGACGATCGATGCGTTCTTTTCAGAGATCTCATCCTCGCCACTTGCCATATCCATCAGGTTCCAGCAGCGGTCAAGGAAGCGCTTGCAGCCCTTAACGGCATCGTCCGACCAGGTGGCGACCTTCTCAAAATCACCGATGAACATGATATAAAGGCGCATAGTGTCGGCGCCGTATGCCTTGACGACATCATCGGGATTGACGACGTTGCCGAGGGACTTACTCATCTTGACTGCCGGGCGGAGTGCCTGGTTGCCGTACTTGGCAAGCAGTGCATCCTTCTCCTCCTGCGTCTCGACATTGCCGATATAGTGCGGATTCTGTCCGAGGATCATGCCGTGGCTGGTGCGCTTGGCATAAGGCTCCTTGGTGTGGACAACGCCGATGTCATAGAGGAACTTGTGCCAGAAGCGGGAATAGAGCAGATGGAGTGTGGTATGCTCCATGCCGCCGTTGTACCAATCCACAGGGCCCCAGTATTCTTCGGCTTCCCTGGAAACCAGCTCCTTGTCGTTGTGCGGATCCATATAGCGCAGGAAGTACCAGGACGAGCCTGCCCACTGCGGCATGGTGTCCGTCTCGCGTTTAGCGTCACCGCCGCACTTCGGGCACTTGGTATTGACCCAGTCGGTCATCTTGGAAATCGGGCTCTCGCCGTCATCGGTCGGCTCATAGGACTCCACCTGCGGCAAAACCAGCGGCAGCTCACTTTCGGGTACAGGAACCCAGCCGCACTTCGGGCAGGAAACCAAAGGAATCGGCTCGCCCCAGTAACGCTGACGGGAGAACACCCAGTCACGCAGCTTGAAGTTGACCTTCTCCTTGCCCCAGCCCTGCTCCACGGCATACTGCTTCATGGCAGGAATCGCGTCCTTGACGGTCATACCGTTGAGGAAGCCGGAGTTGACCATGATACCCGTGTCGTCCTTGAGGGTGAAGGCTTCCTTGGTGATATCACCGCCGGCAACAACCTCGATGATGGGGATACCGAATGCGGTGGCAAAGTCCCAGTCGCGCTGGTCGTGGCCGGGAACGCCCATCACGATACCGGTGCCGTAACCCATGAGGACATAGTCAGAAACGAACATCGGAACGATCTTGCCGTTGGCGGGATTAATGACCTCGATGCCGTCGAGACGGACGCCGGTCTTGTCCTTATTCAGCTCACCGCGCTCGAAGTCAGACTTCTTGGCGGCAGCAGCCTGATATGCCTCGACCTCAGCCCAGTTTTTGATCAGCGGCTTCCACTTCTTGAGCAGCGGATGCTCCGGAGAAATGACGGTATAGGTCACACCGAAGAGCGTATCGACACGGGTGGTATAGACGGTAATTTCGTCCTCTGTGTTAGTCTGGAAGGTAACCTCCGTACCAGTGGAGCGGCCGATCCAGTTCTTCTGCTGGGTCTTGACACGCTCAATAAAATCAAGATCATCCAGATCGTCAATGAGGCGGTCGGCGTACTCGGTGATTTTCAGCATCCACTGGCTCTTTTCCTTGCGGATGACCTCACTGCCGCAGCGTTCGCACACACCCTCGACCACTTCCTCGTTGGCAAGCACGCACTTGCAGCTCGTGCACCAGTTGACAGGCATCGTGGTCTTGTAGGCAAGTCCCTTTTTGAAAAGCTGCAGGAAGATCCACTGCGTCCACTTATAGTACTGCGGATCGGTGGTATCCACCACGCGGTCCCAGTCAAAGCCGTAGCCAAGCATCTTCAGCTGACGGGTAAAGTTCTCAATGTTCTGCTTGGTAATAATGG
>JAUMWI010000001.1 GCA_030529725.1 Eubacteriales bacterium
TGTCGTCACTGAAAGAAAGCGTTACGGTATAGGTGCCGTTTGCGCGCGGTGTGATTTCTGATTTGACCTGAGACTGTCGCTTGAGCTTCTGATTATAGATGGTAATGTTCTTGTCTGCACGCAGACGCACCGAGTAGGGGAGACTGCTTTCGCAGATTTTGCCATTGTGCAGTCCTTTTTCCGTAATCGCGTAGAGTCCGTCCTCGGAGATGGTCATGTGCTCGGATGAGACGAGGGCACTGAGACACTCGGAAAAATCAAAGAAGTCAATGCCTTCGTCGCACATCGTCAGCTCCTGCATGGCTTCAAACGGAACCGGTTCAATGAGCCGGGAGGCAACATAGAGGATCAAAAATTTGATCTCCAGCTTATCCTGAATAAAGCCAACATGAGCCATGGTAACTTACCTCAACAAAAAGATTTGGTCGTGCGCGATCCGCCCTGGGCAATCGCCTTTTTCTATTATAACGTATTTGCACGGCTTTGTATAGGAAAATCTGAAAAAAACAGGATGTTTCCGCCGCACCCTTTCTGCGCGTTGGCATAGACTGAACTGAAAGAGAACGGCAGGAAAGCCGGACTTTCATAGTACTTAATTCAGGAGGTATCTGGATATATGGCTGATCAAGTAGTCGCAGGCGCTGTCAGCGGAAGCTGCAATACTATCCGCGAAGCGGTCTGTATCCACACAAGAAAGATTTTCTCATCCTGCCGCGATAAGGATTGCATTGAGGATCTGCGCTTTTACCCAACGGCAAGCGCACAAAGCGTGCTTGCCAATGCACAGTGTATCCGCGGCGGCAGTGCGGAGCTTCTTTACACCTTTGTTGACGTTGAACCGGTCAACTTCAATCGCGGCTTCTATACCGTCGATATCCGCTTCTACTATCGCATTACACTTCAGGCAATGACGGGCGGCACGCACTACACCGAGGTGGAAGGCCTTGCAGCGTTCGATAAGCGCGTGGTGCTTTTCGGCAGCGAAAGCAACGCAAAGGTCTATTCGTCCGTTCCTTTGGCAAATATGGTCGATATGCCGCTTGACCTTACAGCGAATCTCCCGATTGCGGTCGTCAGTGCGGTCGATCCCATTTTGCTTTGTGCGCGCTTTGCCGATAATTGCAACTGCAACTGTCCGTGCAACTGCAGTGTGCTCACCGGCGTTCCCGAGGGTATTCTCGATGCGTTTGATGAGCCGATCATCTTTGATGAAAACATCATTCGCCGCATCTATGTTTCCCTCGGCCAGTTTTCCACCGTTTCGCTCCAGCGCGACACGCAGCTGCTGATCCCTGTGTATGATTACTGCGTCCCGTCGAATGACTGCACGCTGGCAAGCCTCGGCAACTGCGCGGAGGATCCGTGCAAGGTATTTGAGGGAGTTGATTTCCCGGTCGATGAATTTTTCCCGCCCAACTCCATCGCATCTGACAGCGATTCGTCCGGCGGCAGCGCAGGCTCCTGCGGCTGTAATTGAGAAAAACGGGGACTATCCCCGTTTTTTTCTTGACGCAGATGTGGACAAACCGTGCATAAAGTGGTGGACGGGCTCATAAGGTGGACTATCACAAAGGAGGCGGACAGATGGAAAAAAGAGGAAAGATCTACCGTTATGAGCAGGCGTCTGAGCTTTTGCCGAACCGGCTGCGAAAGCTTGCACTTGCCCTGCCGGATCGCCAGAAGGAGTACGCCGAAGAGCTTCGGCTCCGAACGGCGCATCCGATGACAGTGCTTACGCCGGAGGGGGAGTTGAGCGTCGCGCCGTCAAACCGCGATGCCATCGTGACAGCAGAGGATCTGGAACAGATGCTCTCTGCTGTCACGGAGTATTCACGCTACGCCTCAATGGAGTCCATCCGACAGGGTTACTTGTGCGTGCGCGGCGGATTTCGGCTCGGCATCTGCGGAACACTGGTGATGCGCGATGGTTTGCCATACAACATTCGTGAGTTTTCCGGATTTGCGCTTCGTATCGTACGCGAGAAGATCGGCATTGCCAACGAGTGTGTCTCAAGGCTTTTTGCGCCGGACGGGCAGTTTCAAAGTACGCTGATCCTCTCCGAACCGGGCGGCGGAAAAACGACGCTTTTGCGCGATCTGATTCGCTATCTGTCACTGGGAGACAGTGAACACGGCGCCAAACGTGTTGCTGTGATCGATGAGCGCGGTGAGATTTCTGTCAGTTATCAGGGTCACGCACAGATGGAGCTTGGCAATCACACGGACGTTTTGTGCGACTGCCCGAAGGCGATCGGGATCCCGATGGTGCTGCGTGCCATGAATCCGCAGATCATTGCCCTGGATGAAATCACCGCCCCGGAGGATATTCGCGCAATGTGCATGGCGGCAAACTGCGGTGTTGGGCTTCTTGCAACCATCCACGCCGGAAGCGAAGAGGAGCTTTTGCGAAAGCCGCTTTGGCGGGAAATGCTTGCTGCCGATGTGTTTCAGAGGATCGTTGTCATAAAAAACGATCACGGGGCACGGTCTTATGAAGTGAGGGAGCTCAAATGCTGCGATTGCTCGGCGGAGGAATGATCCTCGCCGGCGGCATCCTGCTGCGCGGGACGATCCTCAGCGCGTCACGCAGAGAACTGCAGACGCAGTGTGAGCTGCGCGATGCGCTGATGCTGCTGGAAAAAGAAATAAAATTTACGCTGACCCCCATGCCAAAGCTTTTGATGAGTGAGAATTTTGGCGCAAGTGTATCAGAATTTTTTGCTGCCATCTGCAATGACCTGCAGAGGGAAAAGACATTGGCTCAGAGTTGGTCCACTCATGCACAGGACCTGGCACTGCCGCAGCGAATAAAGGGACGGTTTGCGCGTCTTGGCCGATCCCTCAGTGGAGATGAGGACAGTGTGCGGCAGGCACTTTCGCTGATGGCAGAAACGCTGTCCGAAAGCATCGAAACGCAGGAGCGCACGCAGCGTGACCGGGAACGGCTCACAACGATGCTGTGCATCAGTGCAAGCATCATGCTTGTGCTGGTGCTGATATAGTGACATGTAGTATTACTTTACATAAAAGGATTGACAATGGATATTGACCTTGTGTTTAAAATTGCCGCGGTGGGAATCATCGTAGCGGTGCTCAATCAGCTGCTGGTGCGCTCGGATCGGCCGGATCAGGCAATGCTGGTGAGTCTTGCCGGTCTTGTGACGACAATGATGCTCCTTGTGCGGGAGATCAGCTCCCTGTTTGATCTGGTCAAGAGCCTGTTCGGCTTCTAACGATGGAGATGATTCTAAAGCTGATCGGTCTGTGCCTGCTCACGGCTGTTTTGACGCTGCTGCTGAGAAAAGACAGCGCAGAACTGTCGCTCCTATTGACTGTCTCAGCAGTGCTGCTGGGTATTCTGATGCTCCTTTCTGCCTTGCATGAGGTTCGTGAACTTGGCACATACCTGCTTGACCTGACAAAGCTCAGTCCTTCGCTGTTTGTGCCATTGCTGAAGGGCATGGCGATCGCCTGTGTTGTGCGCCTCGGCAGCGCACTGTGTGCGGATGTGGGACAGAGTGCGCTTTCGGCGGTGCTGGAGATCGGGGGAGCGATCTGTGCGCTCTGGTGCGCCCTGCCGCTTTTGCGCGCAGTGGTGGACATGCTGGAGGAATGGGTATGAGGAGACTGTTTTTCCTGTTTCTTGCCGCACTGCTGCTCGTGAACTCTGCCTTTGCGCTCGATGTGCCAAGCGAAGCGGAACAGGGGATACCGCCGGAGCTGATCGAATCTGCCCGGCAGCATGATTCGCTCCTGACGGGAGGCGCTGCGTATCTCGAGGAATTGCTCCGCGACGCCCTGTCCGATGTTGTGCACTCCGGCACACGCTCTGCAGTACTTTTGATGCTGCTTTCCCTTTTTTGCGGTGCTATGGACGGACTCGGCAGCAGCGTGGGGGAGCATGGAACACGATTTGTGGCGTATTTCGGCATTCTCGGTGCGGCGTTGATTTCAGCCGGTGATCTGAACTCTCTAATCGGCCTGGGCGTACAGACGGTGGAGGATCTCGGTGAACTGACAAAGCTGCTGCTGCCAACGGTCGCAGCGGCGATGGCAGCAGGGGGCTTTGTGGGAAGTGCAAGCGTCTGGCAGGTCGGTACGCTGATGGCGAGTGATCTTTTGGGCTCTGCCATCCGCGGTTTACTGCTGCCGCTCGTGTATTGCTATATTGCCCTTGCTGCGGCAGGCGCACTTCTGCCGAAAAGTCACCTTGACAGCCTTGCTGATACAATCAAAAAGCTGGTCTCATGGGGCATTTGCGGCGCCATGATCGTCTTTACCGCGTATCTTACGCTCAGCAATGTCCTTGCCGGTTCCGCTGACCGCATTGCCGTCAAGGCAGGAGGCGTGTTAATTTCAAACGCGATCCCGATTGTCGGCGGCATTTTGTCCGAGGCAACAGAGGCGGTGCTGTCCGGTGCAGGGGCTCTGCGCGGTGCGATCGGAACGCTTGGGATTTTTGCGGTTTTGTCAGTCTGTCTTGTTCCACTGCTGCGTTTGGGAATACAGTTTCTCTTGTATCAGGCGGCGGCGCTTCTCTCGGCAATGTCCGGAATCGAGCCTTTGCAGAAATTCATTGAGCGGCTCTCCGGTGCATTTTCTCTTGTGATCGCTTTGACCGCATCCTGTGCACTTTTGCTGCTAACTGCTCTTCTGGTATCTATTACAATGGCGGTGACGGTATGAACCTCTTACACCGGTGGCTTTTGGGAATCAGCGCCTGTGCGCTGCTTGTAAGCTTTGCCGAGCAGATCACTCCTGTTGGCGCGGTACAGAAGATTGTGAAATTCACCGGCGGATTGCTGCTGATCTTATGTATCCTTCAGCCGATTTCCAACACGGACTTAAACGAGCTTTCGATTGACCTGACAGCCTACGAGGAGGCGGTTGCAGTGCTTGAAACGGAGCTTTCCGAAAATCGGGAACGGGAATTATCCGACAGCATAGCCGAGCGGACGCAAGCATATATTGAGGACAAAGCATCCGCTCTCGGCCTGCAGGTGCGCGCTGTGGTGGAAACGGAGTGTACCGACGGCGTACCGTTTCCGAAGGATGTAGTGCTGTACGGAAAAGAGAATGAAGAGCTATCTGATTTTATCGCGCAGGAGCTTGGGATTGCAAAGGAGAATCAGACATGGAAGGAACCCGACTGAAAAAGGCGGCATCCGGTAGAGTGCTTGAGTGGGTGAAAACATACAAATATGTACTGGTAGCCGTGCTGATTGGCGTGCTGCTTCTTCTCCTGCCGAAAAGGGAGGACTCCGCTGAAGTCGGGCAGACACTGCATACAGACAGCTTTGACCGGACGGCCCTGCAGGAGGAGATGGAAAGGATCCTATCGTCCATAGACGGGACAGGGCGGCTGAAAATCATGCTGACGGTGCGCGGCGGAGGGGAATATGCGCTTGCGCAGGACCGTTCCCTGACGCAAAAACGGGACGGAGAGGAAAAGGAGGAGTATGTCAGCAAAGAAGAGACTGTGGTGCTCGGCAGCGGGAGCAATGCAGAGGTCGTTGTGACGACAAGCAGTTATCCCGACTATGTCGGCGCACTTGTCGTGTGCGAAGGCGGCGGAAGCGCAGCGGTAAGGCTTCAGGTGACGCAGGCGGTCAGTGCGCTGACGGGGCTTCCCAGCGATAAAATATCAGTGATCAAGGGAAAGCCTTAAGCGGCTTTTCTAAAACAAACAGGGAGGAGATCAACATGAAAAAATTATGGAAACGCAATGCAGTGGTGGCGGTAATTCTGGTGTTTGTCTGTGCTGCTATCTTCTTTAACGGCAGGTACGCATCCCAAGTGGAGCAGAGTGGGAAGGTGCTCGGACAGTCGACGCTGGTTGACGCATCGGACGGTGACGCAACGGAGGTATCGGCAGCCACGCCTTCCGATTACTTTGCCACCGCGCGACTCACTCGTCAGCGCTCGCGTGACAGTGCACTGTCACTGCTGCAGGAGGCAAGGGATAACGAAAATGTTGATGAAGCAACGGTGAACGAGGCGGCAAAGAGTATTCAGACGCTTGCCGGCTATACGCTTACCGAGGCGCAAATCGAAAACATGGTCACGGCAAAGGGGTATGCGGACTGCGTTGTCTTTATGTCGGAGGACGGTGTGAGTGTCGTTGTCTCAACGCCGGACGACGGGCTTCAGACGGAGGATGTCGCCCGCATTACGGACATTGTCAAGGACGAAACAGGACTGGGCGCTGAAAGCATCAAGATCCTGGAGGTCAATTAAACACAGCGAAAGAAAAATAGCAGTTGTATTTTTGCAAAAGAAATGGTAAAATACTCTCAACTATTGCAACAAGTCCAGGCAAGGAGTGTGCAGGCATGGCTGAGAATCGCGAGTATCTTACCCAAATGGAAGAAAACGGCAGCATCAACATTTCTGAGGAGGTTATTGCCTCTATTGTTACCGATGCAATGAAGGAAATCGAAGGTGTCGGGGGAATGGGGCAGAATGTCTCTGAGCAGTTTACCGGCAAAAAGTCCGCACGTGGTGTTCGTGCTGAATTGCAGGATGGCGCGGTCGTGGTCGATATCTATCTCATGGTTCGTTACGGCTTTGCAATTCCGGAGGTTGCCCAAAAAGTGCAGGACTGTGTCGGCGGAGCAGTTGGCGGGATGACGGGATATCCTGTCAAGGCGGTCAACGTCCATGTCGGCGGTATCAGCTTGAATTAAGAGAAAAGGAACAGATAGAAATGGTTCGCAACACAGCAAGAGAAATCGCAGTACACCTTGCCTATGAGCTCAGCTTTACTGACAGGACGGCTGCGGAACTGGCCGAAGAACGACTGACGAAAGAGTATTTTGAAACACTGCGCGAAGAGGACGAGATTTACAGCGAAGTGCCGGGCGGAAAGCAGGTCGAGTATATCCGCGGCGTGGTCGAGGGTGTAGCACAGCATGCCCCTGAGCTTGACGGGTTTATTTCCAGGTATGCCCGCGGTTGGAGCTTTGAGCGTATTCCGCTGGTTGCATCGGCGATCATGCGCGTTGCCATGTACGAAGTCCTTTACTGTGATGATATTCCCAACAGCGTTGCCATCAACGAGGCGGTGGAGATTGCCAAGAAGTATGAAACGCCGGAGACGGTCAAGTTCATCAACGGTATTCTCGGCAGCTTTGTTCGCAGCGAGATCACAAATGAATAAGATTACCGGGCAGAGCACTGATCTTCGGCGCTCTGCCTTTATCTGCGTTACATGAAAAGTGCTTTTGCTTTACACAGTATGGGAGGGAGGAGAGAGCCGATGGAACAGGAACAAATGATTTTTTCCGTCAGCGAAGCCAATAATTTTATTAAGACACTGCTCGATCAGGTGCCGCAGCTGCAGGAGATCTATGTGCGCGGCGAAATCTCCAACTATAAGCTCTATCCCTCCGGACATCACTACTTTACGCTCAAGGATGAGTCCGGCGCGATGCGATGCGTAATGTTTAAGGGACAGGCGACTCACCTGCGCTTCCGCCCGGAAAACGGTATGAAGGTCATCGCGTTCGGTCGAATCAGTGTCTTCCCGCGTGACGGTGCCTATCAACTTTATTGCAGTGAGCTTTCGCCGGAGGGTGTGGGCGACCTGCACGTTGCCTTTGAGCAGCTCAAGGAAAAGCTCTATAAAGAGGGATTGTTCGACTCCTCGCATAAAAAACCGCTTCCGAAATACCCACAGCGTATCGCCATCGTCACCTCGTCCGCAGGGGCGGCCGTGCATGATATGATCCGTATTCTGCGCGCGCGGTATCCGCTTGCCAAGGTGATTCTGCTTCCGGTTCGTGTGCAGGGCGTGGAGGCGCCGCCGGAGATTGTCGGTGCGCTGCGCTACGCGAACAAGTGGAAGGTTGCAGATGTGATCATTACCGGACGCGGCGGCGGCTCGATCGAGGATCTGTGGGCATTCAACGATGAGCGTGTGGCGCGTGCGATCTATGATTCCGAGATACCGGTCATCTCCGCCGTCGGACATGAACCGGATGTGACGATCGCAGACTTCGTAGCAGATGCAAGGGCATCGACCCCGTCCAACGCGGCGGAGATCGCTGTGCCGGATCAAAGGGAACTCAGACGCCGTTTTGCGCTCTTGGAAAGTCGCATGACACAAAGCGAGACCGTGCGCTTACAATACCAAAGAAAGCGATGGCAGGAGCTATCCCGCAAGCGCGTGATGCTCGATCCGATGGCGTTTATTGCAGATAAGCGCATGCTGCTTGACTATACGCAGACGCGCCTTTCCGCGTTTGCCCAGCAGCAAACCTCAGCGCGGCGTCAGCGCTTCGGCAGCCTTTGCGCGTCACTTGACGCACTTTCCCCACTCAAAGTGTTGTCCCGCGGCTACGCGATGGCACGCGATGAACACGGCGCAGTCGTGAAAACTGCGGCAGATGTGGAAATTGGCGGAATAATTGATGTTGTACTGGGGCGGGGAAGCCTTCGCTGCCGCGTGGAAAATCGAAATCTGGAGGATAGAGACGATGGAAAAAACGTTTGAGGATAAGATCGCACGCCTGGAACAGATCGTAGGAGCACTGGAAAAGGGTGATGCACAGCTCGCGGAGTCGCTCAAGCTCTTTGAAGAGGGGACGAAGCTTGTGGGCGAGTGCGGAAAAATGCTCGATGAAGCGGAGCAAAAGGTTGTGAAGCTTGCAAAAGGTGCGGATGGGGCACCTGTGGAAAGCGATTTTATGGCAGAGGAAGCATGATGGACAAAAAACAGTTTCAGAAGCAATACGAAGCATACCGTACTGCCGTAGAGGACTTCCTGAGCAAGCTTTTTCTCGGAGATACACCGGGCTGTGAGAGACTCTACGACTCCATGCGGTATAGCCTGCTCTCCGGTGGGAAGCGCCTGCGCCCTGTGCTGACGCTGGAATTTGCGCGGCTTTGCGGCATGGAGGACTGGCACTGCGCGCTGCCCTTTGCCTGTGCGGTGGAGATGGTGCATACCTATTCGCTGATCCATGATGATTTGCCGTGCATGGACGATGATGCTCTGCGCCGCGGAAAACCCACCAATCACATCGTTTTCGGTGAAACGATGGCGACGCTTGCGGGGGATGCTCTGCAGCCGGAAGCGTATCGCGTGCTGCTTTCTGCCGATCTTCCTTCTGATCGCCTTGCTGCGGGGGTAGAAGTATTGGCGCTTGCCAGCGGTGCGATGGGTATGGTTGCCGGTCAGGTGCTTGACTTGTCCGATGGGACGAAAGCGGAAGACGAACTCGCGCTGCTGCACACGCTGAAAACCGGCTGTATGTTTATGGGTGCAGCCGAGCTTGGCTGTGTCGCAGCAGGGGGTACACAGGAATTACGTGACGCTGCGCGGCTGTACGCAATGAATCTCGGTATGGCATTCCAGATCCGCGATGATATGCTCGATGTCACAGGAGACGAAGCGGTTTTCGGGAAACCTATCGGCTCGGATAAGGACGAGGGAAAAACCACCTATGTTGACTTGCTTGGATTATCCGGCTGTGAAAAGCGCATAGAACGCTGCACAGAAGGAGCAGTTGAAGCTCTTTCCAGCCTGGAGGGGACAGAGTTTCTCATTGAGCTGGTACAACAGCTTGCCAAGCGTGAAAAGTAAATGCAATCAGAAAAAAGTCTCCGCATTTCCATGGAAAGAAACGCGGGGACTTTTTGTAATGTAACGATTTTTTTAAAAAATTAACAGAAAGTACATATGAATATTCGAGTGAATATCTTGCATATGATTAAAAGATATGGTATCATGACGTATGCTAAACAGCGACGCAGTATCCTAGTCAGATCTGCCATCTCCTAAGAAGGGCCTAAAAATCCTTTAAAGGGCACAACTGTGAAGCCTTTGGTGCCTGCTGCTTACGCCCAGTTTGGGGTGGGTGCTGAAGGGAGGCAAAGCGTATAGCTGCGCCTGCGGACTCCGGGCGTCCCCTAATGGCATGGGGGAGCCGACCCTGTTTCTGCGGAGACTCGTTTGCGTGCCGGGCGTACTCCCGTGAGGGTAAGCGACCTTGGTACGGAACGGGATATGAACCTGTATTGCGGTGCTAAGCGGCCATTGCGCCGTGAACGCTGTGTACAGAGTAGCCTGCCTTGCGTGGCTATGGCGGATAGGAGAACAACGCACAAACCCTCCGGAAGGGCAAGGTGCGATCGCTCCTTGAAACCATGACTGCAAAAGAGGCTAAGAGATGGTTTGACTGCGGTGGAAATCACCTAGGCTGTCGAAAAGGACGGGAAAAGGGTTACAGTGCGGACTGAGTGGCAATCGGGTACCGTGTATGGTGACAATACGGTATGGCGTTTAAGGGGGAACCGCCTGATCGGCAACGAGAGGTACGCCGTGGGGAAAGCCAACCCGACCTATGCCGCAGGATTACCTTTTCCGGTTGTCGCTGCTTTAGCGGATTGTAATGAATGGGAGAACACGGAATTGAAACATAAGAACGGTCAGAAACAGAAGAAGGGAGAAAAAGGACAGAGTCACTTGCGATGGGTGATTCGTATTTTTTTGCTCTCGGTTTCCCTTTCTGCTGTTTTGAGCCTTTGCTCCGGTGCAGCGCTCAACGGTGCCGGATTTGTGACCGCAACTTTGATTCTCGTGTTTTTTGTTTTGCTGGGCATTGTCTTTGATGTGATCGGGGTTGCGGTTACGGCGGCAGATGCAAAGCCGTTTCATTCCATGGCATCGCACCGCGCCAAGGGTGCGGGGCAGGCGATCACCCTGATCAAAAATGCGGAAAAGGTTGCCTCGTTCTGCAACGATGTTGTCGGCGATATCTGCGGCATTGTCTCCGGCTCGACGGCAGCTGTCATCGTCACGCAGCTGCAAGATAGCTTCGGCTTGAGGAGCATCATCGTTTCCACGGCGGTCACGGCGCTGATTTCGGGTCTGACCATCGGCGGAAAGGCGATCGGCAAGAAGATCGCAATGAAACAAAGCAAAAAAGTTGTATATTTTGTGGCCAAAATGATGGCTGCACTTCACATAGGCTAAAAAGAGGGCAGGCAAATTGATACTGGAAAAGATACAAAACCCGAATGACGTGAAAGCGCTCAGCGCGCAGGAGACGGAACAACTGTGCGGTGAGCTACGTCAGTTCCTGCTCGAACAGGTTTCTCACACCGGAGGACACCTTGCGTCCAATCTGGGCGCGGTGGAGCTGACGGTGGCAATCCACCGTGTGTTTGATACCCATCGAGACCGGCTCGTTTTCGATGTCGGGCATCAGTGCTACGTTCATAAGATCCTGACCGGAAGACGAGAGCAGTTTTCCACGCTCCGCAAGGCTGGAGGTATCTCTGGTTTTCCCAAGCCGCATGAGAGTTTACACGATGCCTTTATTGCCGGTCATGCTTCTAACTCCGTTTCCGTCGCGCTCGGTATGGCAAAGGCACGCACGCTTCTGCATGAGGACTATGCAGTCCTTGCGCTGCTGGGTGACGGAGCGCTTTCCGGCGGCCTTGCCTACGAAGGACTGAATAATGCGGGTGCATCGGGTGAGCCGATGATCGTCATCCTCAACGATAACGGGATGTCCATCAGCCGCAATGTCGGTGCAATGTCTGCTCATCTGAGTCAGCTGCGCACGAAGCCGGAGTATTATGAATTTAAAAAGAACTATCGCGATGTCTTGGGACGAACGGCAGTGGGGCGGGCTGTCTATGACTTTAACCACAGGCTCAAGACCGGAGTGAAAAAAGCTGTGTTGCCAAATGCCACCATGTTTGAGGACATGGGGTTCACTTACCTGGGACCGGTGGACGGCCACAATACAGAGAAACTGGAAAATACCCTTCGATGGGCGAAAGAACTGAATTGTCCGGTGCTTGTGCATGTCAATACGGTCAAAGGAAAGGGCTATGGTCCTGCCGAGCGTGAGCCGGGTCTCTATCACGGGGTCGGCGCATTTGACGTGAATCACGGTGTCGAGAAGAATAAAAAAGAAGATTTTTCAGCCGTTTTTGGTCAGACCCTCTGCGCGCTTGCCTCGGAAGATGAACGGGTATGTGCCATTACCGCGGCAATGGCGGACGGAACGGGACTCGGCGGCTTTACTGAGACGTATCCGGAGCGATTCTTTGACGTTGGTATCGCAGAGGGACACGCCTGCGCTATGGCAGCAGGTATGGCAAAGCAGGGCCTTATTCCGGTCTTTGCTGTCTATTCTTCGTTCTTACAGCGCGGCTACGATCAGCTCATTCACGATATTGCGCTCTCGAATCTCCATGTTGTGCTTGCGGTTGACCGTGCAGGCATGGTCGGAGCGGATGGAGAAACGCATCACGGCATCTTTGATGCAACGTTCCTTTCCGATATTCCGAATATGACAGTTCTTTGCCCTTCCAACTATGCGGAACTGAGAACCATGCTGCGTCGTGCGGTCTTTGAGATCAACGGCCCTGTTGCGATCCGCTATCCGCGCGGCGGCGAGGGTGCCTATCACGATGACAGCGCAGACGGCAATCTTGTCGAGCTTTCCGGCGGCAGTGATATTACCCTGTGCGCCTACGGCATGATGATCAACAACATCCTGGGTGCCGCGGAACTTTTATCCGCGCAGGGAATTTCTGCGCGTGTGGTGAAAATCAACTGCATCTCCCCGTTCTATGATCGGGACATTCGAAATGTGATCGGAAAGTGCAATGCGCTGCTTGTTGCTGAGGAAGCGACAAGCGTTGGCTGTGTCGGCCAGAGGATTGCAGCGATCCTTGCTGAAAATCGAATTGCACCGGAAAAGCTGGTACTGTGCAATCTCAATAAGGCGTTCCCGGCGCAGGGGGATGTCGGGGAGCTGCAAAGAGAATTTGGTCTTGACGCGGAGAATCTTGCGAAAAAAGCGGCAGAGGTGGTCCGATGAGCAATAAAACGAGACTTGACGTGCTTTTGGTGGAGCGCGGTTTACAGGAAACACGCCAGAAGGCACAGGCAACGATCATGAGCGGCCTTGTCTACGTCAACAATCAAAAGGTGGATAAAGCGGGAACCGCTGTGGCGAATGATGCGGAGATTGAGGTACGCGGCAATGCCTTGCGCTATGTCAGCCGAGGCGGACTGAAGCTGGAAAAAGCGATGAACACCTTTGATCTTAAACTGGACGGCTGTCTTTGCGCGGACATTGGCGCATCCACCGGCGGCTTTACTGATTGCATGCTTCAAAACGGTGCGGAGAAGGTCTATGCGGTTGATGTCGGCTACGGTCAGCTTGACTGGAAGCTCCGCAACGATGAACGCGTGGTGTGCATGGAGCGGACGAATGCACGCTATCTTGACCATGAGCAGATTCCCGACGAGCTGGATTTTGCCAGCATTGATGTATCTTTTATTTCCTTGAAGCTGATTTTACCGGCGGTGCGCGGCATCCTCAAGCCGGGCGGTCATGTCGCCTGCCTTGTGAAGCCACAGTTTGAAGCCGGACGGGAAAAGGTGGGGAAAAAGGGTGTCGTGCGTGATCCTGCCGTCCACCTGGAAGTGCTGGAGCACTTTTTGCAGCATGCAAAGGAAAGCGGCTTTACAGTGCTTGATATTACTTATTCGCCCATTCGCGGACCCGAGGGAAATATTGAATATCTCGGATACCTGGAAAGCGGAGAATGGGTGGAAAAGGAATTTGATCTCAAGGCACTGGTGGAGGCTTCTCACTCCGATCTTGGCGAATAAAAAAGTGAGGTGGAAAGGATGCTGAAAAAAGTAATTCTCTGCCCCAATCCTTACCGTGACGATGAGTTTCGTGTGGCGAAGGAGGCAAAGCGCGTACTCGATGAGGTCGGCTGCCCGAATGTAGTGTGTGTGCCGTTCCGCAATGATGATAAGCCGGAGGGCTACGGTCTTGAGATTAAACCTTTGCAGCAGGAGCTGCGCGGCGCGGATCTGATGATCGCCTTTGGCGGTGACGGTACGATCCTGCACCTTTCAAAAACTGCCGCACACAAGGACATTCCCGTGCTGGGCGTCAATCTCGGTTCTCTCGGCTTTATGGCGGAACTGGAGAGCAGGGAGCTTTCCCGTCTGAAGGATCTGTGTGAAGGGAAATACGAGGTAGAGAGCCGGATGATGCTCGATGTAAGTGTGATCCGCGACGGAAGAGTGATTTACTCAAACCTTGCGCTCAATGAGGCACTGATCGCACGCGGCAATGTTTCCCGTGTGATCCGACTGGATATTTTTACGGAGGAAGGCAAGCTCGTCTCTGTCGCCGGCGACGGTGTGATCGTGGCAACGCCGACCGGATCTACGGCGTATTCGCTCTCCGCCGGAGGACCTGTTGTTGAGCCGACGGCACGCAACTACGTCATTAGCCCCATCTGTGCGCACAGTATCCATGCCAATTCCTATGTCCTCTCACCGGAGCGTATGATCACGGTGCAGACGGAAAAGAGCGGTTATAAGCCGGTTCTTCTCTCGGTGGACGGCGGACGGGCGTTCTCCCTGCGCAACGGAGATGCGGTGGAGATCCGAAAATCCAAATGCGATACCAAGCTTGTCAGACTTTCTAAAAGAAGTTTTTGTGAGATATTGCAGAAGAAAATGTTAGTGGGAGGATATGACGATGAAAAATGATCGTCAGGAACGGATCCTTGCGATCATCGCAGAGGAATCCATTGAAACGCAGGAGCAGTTGATCAACCGCCTGCACGAGAAGGGGATACCCAGCACGCAGGCAACAATCTCCCGGGATATCAAGCAGCTGCACCTTGTGAAGGAGCCTTACGGCGGCGGCAGATACCGTTATGCGGTATCCGCACAAAAGGCAAAGCTCAATTTTGCAGACCGTCTTCAGGTCATTTTGCGCGAAAGCATTGTCGATGTGGACTGTGCGCAGGGAATTGTTGTACTGAAAACATTGCCCGGCCTTGCAAATGCGGCAGCGGCTGCATTTGACGGAATGGATATTTCCACCAAAGTCGGCACGTTGGCAGGTGACGATACTGTGATGATTATTATGCGCAGTAATGAATCTGCCAAGGATCTTTGCCGCGAAATCAGCGCAATGCGCAAGTGAGGGGCGGGCAAAATGCTGCAGCTTCTTCATATTGAGAATATTGCGATCATTGAACGTGCGGACATTTCGTTCGAGCGCGGCTTCAATGCGCTCACCGGTGAGACAGGTGCAGGCAAGTCCATTGTAATTGACGCACTCGGCGCGGTGCTTGGACAGCGCACATCGCGTGACCTGATTCGCACCGGTGCGGAAAAGGCATTTGTCAGTGCGGTATTTGATGGCGTACCAGCGAATCTTCCTGCACTCTCCGATTGCGGAATCGCACCGGAGGAGAATGGTACACTTCTTTTGCAGCGCGAAGTGTATGCCGACGGGAAAAACGTCTGCCGCGTGAACGGAAGACCCATCACAGTTGCGCTGCTGCGCGAGATCGGCGGAAGTCTCCTCAACATCCACGGACAACACGATGGCGCGCAGCTTTTAGATGAGCAGCAGCACCTTGCGTACCTGGATCGCTTTGGCAGAACGGACGGACAACGGGAGCATTACAGCGCTTTGTTTGCCGCCATGCGGGAAACACAAAGAAAAATTGCATCCCTTAAAATGGATGAAGCGGAAAAGGCGCGCTGCGTCGACAGCCTGCACCACCAGATCGAGGAACTGGAGCGGGCGAATCTGCAGCAGGGCGAGGAAGAAGTGCTTGCCGCACGGCGCAATATTCTGCGGAACGGTGAGAAGTTTATTGCCGCGGTCGAACAGGCGGATGCCTGCTTAAACGGCGGCGATGAGACGCTCGGTGCTGTCGCTGCTCTCAAGGAGGCAGCAGATGCACTGCATGGACTGCGCAACCTGGGGGATGAGTTTGATCAGCTCTCCGACAGATTGGAAGAGCTGCGCTGTGAAGCGTATGACCTTGCCACCATTGTGCGCGATAAAAGGGGAGAATTTGACTTTTCTCCTCAGGAGCTTGACGCGGTGGAGAGCCGGTGTGATCTGCTATACCGGCTGAAAAAGAAGTATGGCTCGACGGTGGAGGAGATGCTTGATTTCCTGGCGCACTCGAAGGAAGAGCTTGACCGCATCGAGTATGCAGACGACCGGATCCTGCAGCTGGAAAAAACGCTTGCAGAGCAGAGGGAAGAAGCTTTCCTTGCGGCTCGGGAGCTGTCTGAGGCTCGTAAGACTGCTGCAAAAGAACTGGAATCGCGGATTTTGCTGGAGCTGCGCGAACTGGATATGGCAAAGGTTCGCTTTGCGATCACCTTTGAGGAGACGGAACTGCTGGACGGCGGCATCGACGCAGTACGCTTTTTGATGTCAGCAAATGTCGGAGAAGAACTGAAGCCGATCCATAAAATTGCTTCGGGCGGTGAGCTTGCCCGTATCATGCTTGCGCTGAAAAATGTGCTTGCTGAGCTGGAAAGCGTGCAGACGATGGTGTTTGATGAAGTGGACACGGGTGTCTCCGGCAGAGCGGCGCAGCGTGTGGCGGAAAAACTTGCCAAGGTCTCGCGTCGCAAGCAGGTGCTTTGCGTGACGCACCTTCCGCAGCTTGCTGCCATGGCAGATGCGCACCTTGGCGTTGAGAAAGGTGAGGCGAACGGCAGGACCCTGACGACTGTTACCCGGCTTGACCGTGCTGCCCGCCAGCGTGAGCTTGCGCGTCTGACCGGCGGCGAGCTACAAAGCGACGCGATGCTCAAGGGAGCGGAAGAACTGCTTTCCGCGGCGGAGGCATTTAGGAAAACCTTGCATTGATATTCGCTTTAAAGCAAAAAAGAGTTGCAAAGCCCGTCTCTTTGCATTACAATACCTAAGTATTTGACTTTTGAGAGGTTTCCATGAACGATTTTGCAGCGCGCATCATGCGGGAATTTCCCGTGCGGCGCAAGACAAAAGAAAAGGAACGTTTCCGCACCTGGCTTGTGTGGGAGCTTAAACAAATGGGGTACGATGCGTTTCTTCAGCACGATACCTCGGCCCTTTCACTCTCCGGCATTACAGGAAACACGAATGTAGTTGCCGGTGATCCGGAGAAAGCAAAGGTATTTTTCACGGCACACTATGACACCGGCGTGAGGGAGCTGTTTCCGCCGCTGATCTGCCCGACAAGACCGCTTACCTATGTGCTTTATCAGGTGCTGTCACCGGTTGCCTTACTGGTGGGGAGCTTCCTGCTTTCCTTTGCCGTTTCTTTTCCGCTGAATATGCCGCGATTGATGCTGCCGCTGTTTCTTCTGTTTATTCTCGCGGCGCTGGTCTACCGCTGGAAAGGCCCGTCGGAGCAGCAGACGCTTAATGACAATACATCCGGTGTTGTGACGCTGCTGGAAACCGCAAAGGCGATCTCCCCGCGCTATCGCGGCGAGGTTTGCTTCCTGTTTCTGGATGACGGCGTGAGCGGTATGCGCGGGGCGAAAGGCTTCCGCCGCAAATACCCGTCCTGCAAGGAGAAATCCGTAATCAACATCGATTCCGTTGCCGAGGGGGACGAAATCCTGATCCTGCCGAGCAAGTATTCCCGATGGAACGATTCGCTGCTCGGTGCCATAACGGAAAGCTTTTCCAATAGCGAAAAAAAGACCTGCTACCTTAAAACGGACGGTCTTACTTACTACCCTTCGGATAACCGTTCGTTCCGTTATAGCGTTTCCATCTGCGCCACCGGTAAGATCGCCGGCTTCGGCCGCTGCATCAGACCGCGCAGGACGAAGGAACTGGATGACGAAAACATCGCCATTTTGCGCTGCGGGCTTTCAAAGCTTGCTGCTGCTTACCACGGATAAACTACAACAGAAACATATACAAGGAGATAATCAATATGGGAATTTATGAAGAGCTGCAAGCGCGCGGATTGATCGCGCAGGTTACGAATGAGCCGGAGATCCGCGAGATGGTCAATAACGGAAAGGCGACCTTCTACATTGGCTTTGACCCCACGGCAGACTCTCTGCATGTCGGTCACTTCATGGCACTATGCCTGATGAAGCGTTTGCAGATGGCGGGCAACCGCCCTGTCGTCCTCGTCGGCGGCGGTACCGGTATGATCGGCGATCCGAGCGGACGCAGCGATATGCGCCAGATGATGACCGTCGAGACGATTCAGCATAACTGCGACTGCTTCAAAAAGCAGATGGAACGCTTCATTGACTTTGGCGAAGGCAAGGCCATCATGGTCAACAATGCCGACTGGCTCTTAAAGCTTAACTATATCGACGTTCTGCGTGATGTGGGCGCCTGCTTCTCCGTCAACAACATGCTGCGTGCCGAGTGCTATAAGCAGCGTATGGAAAAGGGACTTTCGTTCCTGGAATTCAACTACATGATCATGCAGTCCTATGACTTCTACTATCTGTATCAGCACTATGGCTGCAACATGCAGTTCGGAGGTGACGATCAGTGGAGCAATATGCTCGGCGGTACAGAGCTGATCCGCCGCAAGCTCGGCAAGGACGCCCACGCTATGACCATTACGCTGCTGATGAACTCCGAGGGCAAGAAGATGGGCAAAACTGCCAGGGGCGCCGTGTGGCTGGATCCCAATAAGACCACGCCTTATGAATTCTATCAGTACTGGCGCAATGTCGGCGATGCGGATGTCCTCAAGTGCATTCGTATGCTGACCTTCCTCCCGCTCGAGCAGATCGACGAGATGGACAAGTGGGAAGGCAGCCAGCTCAACCGCGCCAAGGAGATTCTTGCTTACGAGCTGACCAAGCTCGTCCACGGCGAAGAGGAAGCCAACAAGGCGGAGACTGCTGCCAAGGCACTGTTCGGGGGAAATGGCGACAACGCCAATATGCCCACCACAGAGCTTTCCGATGCCGACTTTGAAAACGGCAGCATCAATATTCTTTCTCTGCTGGTTGCCACGAAGCTTTGCCCGTCCCGCGGCGAGGCGCGCCGTCTCGTTCAGCAGGGCGGTATCGTGGTGAACGACGAAAAGGTCGATTCCATTGACGCGGTGTTTGAGCGCGACCTGTTTGCCGGTGACGGTGTGATCGTACGCAAGGGCAAGAAGGTTTTCCACAAGGTCAAAGCATAAATGAAATACAGCGAAGAGGGAGGCACTTGCCGCCCTCTTTTTTCATATTTCATACCACTTTTATACCACCACGCCGAAGTGTTCCATTGCCGCTTTGAGCGTTGTGCGGTTTTTCGGGGAAATGCTGCACAGCGGCAGGCGCAGATCACCGCCGCATAGAGCGAGCTCCTCAACGGCAGCCTTGACGGGAATCGGATTTACCTCGCAGAAGAGTGCGCGATTCAGCTCAGTCATGCGCAGCTGCAACGCTCCGGCAGCGGTGAATTCATCATGCAGGCAAAGCTCGGTCAATTCATGCAGGTCACGGGGAATAATGTTAGCGGCTACGGAGATAACACCTTTTCCGCCAAGTGCCATAATGGCAGTCGTGTCCTCGTCGTTGCCGGACCAGATCGAGAAATCGGCAGGGCAGAGGTTTCGCGTATCCTGAAGGAGCGCGAAATTACCGCTTGCTTCTTTCACACCGTTGATGTTCGGGTGCTGGGCAAGGGCGGCGTATGTTTCTGCGGTGCAGCACACACCTGTTCGCGACGGAACATTGTAAAGAATGACAGGCAAATCAACTGCATCGGCGATAGATGTGAAATGCTGAATAAGACCGTGCTGCGTTGCCTTGTTATAGTAGGGCGTTACGACAAGCAGTCCGTCTGCACCGATCGATTCTGCTTCTCTGGACAGATCAACGGCGTGTGCGGTATGGTTCGATCCACTGCCGACAATTACCGGTACGCGATGATTGACCTGGGCAACACAGGTTTGGATCAGCTTTGTGCGCTCCTCAGAGGTGAGTGTGGCGGCTTCACCGGTCGTGCCGCAGACGATAATGGCATCGGTGCCGCTCTCGATCTGCCAATCCACAAGATGGCAAAAGGCATCGTAGTCTACGGTGCTGCCACGAAATGGCGTGACGATGGCGACGCCGCAGCCGGTAAAAACGGGTTGCTTCATGAAAAAAACTCCTTTTTTGCTTAATTATAGTTGGCAAATTTTAACTGTAAAAAGTTGGTCGCTTTTTCTTGAAACATAAGGAATTGTATCTTATAATGGAAAATGTAACATTTTGGAAAGGAACCGGAGGCCAATGGAGAAGAAATGCAAAACCGTGGTGCTGGCACTTTTGCTGACTTGCGCTTTCTGCGTGAGTGCGCAGGCCATGGAGAATGATATGCTCAAGGTCGGCATTAAATACGGCAGTGATGCAATGTCGGCGGCGAATCTGCAGAACTATTCCGAGTTTGGCGGCTATGCCTTTGGCTACTACGATTCCGCACGCGAGTTTGTTTCGCTCGGCTCTGTCGGCAGCGAGTATGAAAAGATTACCGTGACAACAGATACGACCTATGCGGTTGAATTTGACGATACCTATTCGGATTTTGAGGAAGCATGCGCAGCGGCGGACAGCTGCGGTGGCTATCCTGCCTATGTAATGGGAGAATACCGTGTGCGCATCGGCACGTATGCCACGCAGAGTGAGGCTGAGGCTGCACGAGCAATTTTTGCGGAAGCATCCCATACGGTCGGCGCGAGCAGCACAGGCGTAAAGGTGTTTATCACGAACAGTAATACGGTGCTCTTCGGCTTTGACTGCAGCGGCCTGCGCTCGCTCGGCGTTGAGCCGATCGAGGCGGGAGAGAAGACCGTTACATGGTTCCGCGGTTATCGTTATTACGGTGGATTTGAATATCAGCGCGTAACCGGCGGCAACCTGAATGTGATCAATGTTGTGAATATCGAGGACTACATCAAATGCGTGATCCCCTGGGAAATGAGCAATGACTGGCCGATCGAAGCGCTCAAAGCACAGAGCGTCTGTGCGCGCACCTATGCTGCCTGCCAGACGCGGCACGCAAGCCAGGGCTTTGATGTGTGTACGACCACCGACTGTCAGGTCTATCAGGGTACTGCTGCCTGCAATGAACATTCTGACTCTGCGGTGGAAGAAACAGAAGGCGAGTATCTTTATTACAACGGTAAGATCGTGACGGAGGCGGTTTACTACTCCAGTAACGGCGGTGCAAGCGAGGACTGCAAAAATGTCTGGGGCAGTGACGTGCCGTATCTCAAGGGCAAGACGGATCCGTACGAGCAGAATGTTGCCCCTCGCGTACCGAAGTACAACTGGTCTACGACTTATTCGAGTGCTGAATTGACCACGCTTTTGAAAAATAAGGGATACAACATCGGAACGGTCAAAAACCTGTTTGTCTCACAATATACGGACAACGGAAACGTCTGCGAGATTACCTTTGTCGGGACAAACGGCACAAAGACCTTCCAACGCGAACAGTGCCGCACGATTCTCGGACTGCGCAGTATGCGATTCCAGATTAACGGCGGAGTTGCCAACAGCTATTTCGTCAACGATGCCTCCGATACGGTAGGACTTTCCGGCATCTATGTGATTTCCGGCAGCGGAAAGTCGGCCTACAGTGCTCAAAGCGCAGATACTTATGTGATTACTTCGAGGGGCGTTTCAGCACTTGAGGAGAAGAATGCAGGAAAATCTTCCGACAGCTTTACCATTACCGGCAGCGGTAATGGGCATAATGTGGGACTAAGTCAGTGGGGTGCCTATGCTATGGCTGATTTGGGCTACACCTATCAGGATATCCTGAAATTTTATTATACGGGCGTTACGATCGACTAACGCGGAAAGAAGAATATGAAGACCAAGGATTTTGACTATGAACTTCCGGAAGAGCTGATTGCACAGACACCGATTGAGCATCGGGATGCATCGAGACTCTTGTGCCTTGACAAGGTAACGGGTGATTTTTCACACCACCACTTTTATGAACTGCCTGATTTTCTCAGCCCGGGCGATTGCCTGATTTTAAATAACTCCCGTGTTTTACCGGCAAGGCTGCTGGGAAACCGCCTGCCGGGCGGCGGTGCGTGCGAGGTATTGCTGCTCATTGACCGCGGAGAGAAAACGTGGGAGTGTATCGTGCGGCCAGGCAAGCACCTGCGCGTCGGCGCGAAGATGAGCTTCGGCAACGGTGAGTTGATGGCGGAAGTCACTGAGGTTCTCGAAGGCGGCAATCGAATGGTGCGCTTTTCCTATGATGGCATATTTCTCGAGGTGCTGGACCGTCTTGGCAAGATGCCGCTTCCACCTTATATCAAGGAGGAGCTGCAGGACAGGGAACGCTATCAGACGGTTTATTCCAAGGTCAACGGCAGCGCGGCTGCGCCGACGGCGGGGCTTCACTTTACGCCGGAGCTGCTGGAGAAGATTCAGAAAATGGGCGTCAACATCGGCTATGTTACACTTCATGTCGGCCTGGGGACGTTCCGACCTGTAAAGGAAGAAGACATTACAGACCATGATATGCATAGCGAATACTGCGTCATTCCGCAGGAGACTGCCGATCTCATCAACGAAACCAAGACGAAAGGCGGCCGTGTGATCTGCGTGGGAACGACCTCGTGCCGGACGATTGAAAGCTGGGCGAGGGAAGATGGTTTTATGGAGGCGAGCGCCGGCTGGACGGATATTTTCATCTATCCTGGGTACAAATTTAAGGTGATGGATGCGCTCGTGACCAATTTCCACCTGCCGCAGTCCACGCTCATTATGCTCGTCTCTGCGCTTGCCGGACGCGAGCATGTACTGCGTGCTTATGAGGAAGCTGTGCGGGAGCGTTATCGCTTTTTCAGCTTTGGCGATGCGATGTTTATTTCGTAAACGACGTTTTGGGGGAATACTATGTTTAAAGTAATCAAATATGAAGGACGCGCGCGCCGCGGCAAATTTCAATGTGCGCACGGTGGGGAAGTGCAGACACCGGTATTTATGAATGTCGGCACGCAGGCTGCGATCAAGGGCGGCCTGAGCGCGTTTGATCTTAAGGAGATCGGCTGCCAGATCGAGCTTTCCAACACCTATCATCTGCACCTGCGCCCCGGTGACGATGTGGTGCGTGCGATGGGCGGATTACATCAGTTTATGCGCTGGGACGGTCCGATTCTGACCGATAGCGGCGGTTTTCAGGTCTTTTCGCTTGCGGGATTGCGAAAAATAAAAGAAGAGGGCGTCACCTTTGCCTCTCATCTGGACGGACACCGGATTTTTATGGGGCCGGAGGAGAGCATGCGCATTCAATCGAATCTCGGCAGCGATATTGCCATGGCGTTTGACGAGTGCGTGGAAAACCCCGCCAAGTATGACTATGCCAAGGCGTCGTGTGAGCGGACGCTTCGCTGGCTTACGCGCTGCAAGGCTGAACATGACCGGCTCAATGCGCTGGCGGACACGGTCAACCCCGGACAGATGCTTTTCGGCATCAATCAGGGTGCGACGTATCCCGATCTTCGTATCTGGCATATGCAGCAAATTGCGAAGATCGACTGCGACGGCTATGCGATCGGAGGACTCGCGGTCGGTGAGCCGACGCAGGTGATGTACGACATCATCGACGCAGTGGAGCCGTATATGCCCAAGGATAAACCGCGCTATCTGATGGGTGTCGGCACGCCGTCCAACATCATCGAAGGCGTTGCGCGCGGCGTGGACTTCTTTGACTGTGTGATGCCGGCGCGAAACGCAAGACACGGCAAGCTCTTCACCTGGTCCGGCACGCTTAATTTGAAGAACGAAAAATACAAGCTTGACGAAAAACCGATCGACGAACAGTGCGACTGTCCGGTTTGCCGGAATTTCTCGCGCGCATACCTGCGCCACCTGTTTAAAGCGGATGAGATTCTTGCGCTGCGCCTCGCAGTGATGCACAACCTGTATTTTTATAATACGCTTGCCAGGCGCATCCGTGACGCGCTGGATGCCGAAGAATTTTCCGATTTCCGAGCGGAATACAGTGAAAAATTGGGCGAGCGCGTGTAAATCTTTGGAAAAACACTTGCGAAACGGTCAAGCTTCCGTTATAATACGTCTATCATTGTTTTTGAAAGGAACTGAAGTTTATGGATTCCATTATGCTTATTGTGGTCATGATCGCGGTGTTCTACTTCATGATCATCCGTCCCGAGAACAAGCGCAAAAAGCAGGCAGAGAATATGCGCAACTCCCTGAAGAAGGGCGAGCGCGTCACCACCATCGGCGGCATGGTCGGTCGTGTTGTTCAGGTGAATGACACTACGATCGTTTTTGAGACCTCTGAGGATCGTGTTCGTATTGAGATTGCCAAGTGGGGCATTCAGTCCACTGAGTCCATGGAGAAGGCTGCTGCCCAGACCAAGGGCGGCCTGTTCGGCAGCAAGAAGGCGGCGGCTGAGGAAGAGCCTGCCAAGGTGGAAGAGATCGTCAAGGCCGAGGAACTCCCGGAGGAAGAAGCTACCAAGGATTACGATCCGGAGATCAAGTAAGGCGTACAACTCCATATCATAAAACAACCTCCCTCGTCATAAGCTCTCATGAGCTGAAACGAGGGAGGTTTTTGCGTGAATCAAGCCTTGAGTACAAAGTGGTATATGCGGCAATGTGCTGTGGGAACGGGAATCTGCCTTGGCGTGTATTTGTTGCTGCTTTCTCTGCTTTCACTGATGATCACACGCGGCATGATCAGAGAGGGGCAGACGGAGCGCTGCGTTTGGGTAAGTGCGGCTGTTGCATCCTTTGCCGGAACATTTCTATGTGGGAAAAGGACGGTCAAGCGGGGAGCGATGGCTCTTAGCTGCCTATGCTGCTTTTATGCACTTACCTTGCTGATGGGGTTTCTGATCGGCGGAACGCTGATTCCTGCGCGAGTGGTGTGGCTGATGTTGCCAATGATCGTCGGAGGAGCTGCGTCCTATCTGCTGCCGGGTGAAAAAAACAAAAGAAAAAAGAGATCAAATCACAGGGGAAAAGTACACAGGTGAACATAAGTACATTACTCTGCAATTTGGGGTATGAGTGGAGAAAAGGGCGGAGAATAAAGATTAACAATTTGCACAAATGGAGAGAAAACTGCGGTGAACGCAGCGATTTCGACATAAAGTGGGAAACAATAGAGACTAATCCACATTTGGTGAACGGCTGTTTTGCTCAATACTACATGTTGTCTCAGCAAAGCGAGATAGCACAACCGTTTACAAGGTTAACATAACGAAATTTACATAATACTTTGACATAATTAACAAAATTGGAGAAAATCGGCAAATCCGCTTGCGAAACAGGGCAGAAAGTCTTATATTAAGAAAGGTTTCGGTGCCTCTTAAACTGCGGATCTGCCTCGTAGCTACTGTGAGGTGAAGAGGCTTGGCTTCGTTTGTGGGCGTGAGGAGAATTCGTGGTGCTTCCTGGGAGGAATTGCCGCTAACCATGCTTTTGTTGGCTGCTTTGCTGGCGACGGGCATTATTTGCGGCTATATTTTTGCCGGAAACTGTGCGGCTGAAACAAGCGGGGAGCTTGGACGGTATTTTGAAGGGTATTTTTCCCTCTCGTCTCAGGACACCCTGAGTGCTGCCGCGGTGCTGCGAACACTTTTGTGTTTTTTCAGAGCACCGCTGCTTGTTTTTCTGCTTGGCTTTGCATCGATTGGGGTCGTATTGATCCCACTGTTATGTGCATTTGAGGGATTTTTGTTTTCCTTTTCGATCGTCTGCTTCGCTTCGACTCTCGGGAGAGAGAGCTTTTTACTGCTGATGGCGCTGTTTGCGACCCGTATGCTTTTTGTGCTGCCGTGTACGCTGATTCTCGGTATTTCGTCACTTGAGAAAGCGCGTTCGCTGGCCCTGTTTTCGATCGGGAACGGAAAGCGTGTTCGTCCGATTACCTATGGGATGGATTACTGGTACCGATTCGGTATCTGTTGTGTGTGTTTGTTGATCGGCTCTGTACTGGAGCTTTGGCTTGTGCCGCAGTTTTTGTCCTTCACTGCGTCTTAGCTGCGATTTTACGGGAGAGGAGATGTGTTTTTCATGGCCGATTTACTTGAGCAGTATCAGAACTATTTGGCGCAGGAAAAGCACGCTTCCTCCAATACACTCGCATCCTATCTGCGTGATCTGCATCAGTTTGAAGCGTACCTTTCAGAATACGGAAACGCGGATCTCCGAAAGGTGAAGCAGCCTGTCGTGAATGACTATGTTGCATGGATGAGCGGAAGGGGAAAATCTGCCGCTACCGTCACACGTTCGATTGCTTCGCTCAAGTCGTTTTACGCGTTTTTGCAGATGAACGGTGAGGTGAAGAGCAATCCGGTCAAGGGGGTTGCCGCTGTCCGGGTGCAACGCAAGTTTCCCGAGATCCTTACCAATAAGGAAGTGGAGCTGTTTCTTGATCAGCCTAAGTGCACGGATGCCAAGGGCTACCGCGACCATGCGATGCTGGAGCTTCTCTATGCTACCGGTATTCGCGTCAGTGAGCTCATTGATCTTAACGTAGATGATGTGAGTCTCAGCGCCGGTTTTATTCGCTGTGAGAGTAAGGGAAAAGAACGAATTATTCCGCTTTATCCTGCCGCGATCAAGGCACTGTCTGATTACATAAAGGAAGTTCGTCCGCAGCTTATCGCCGATCCGGATGAGACGGCGCTGTTTGTCAACATGAACGGTGAGCGAATGAGCCGTCAAGGCTTTTGGAAGATCGTCAAGCACTATCAGGAGATTGCCGGTATTTCCAAAGATATTACGCCCCATACGCTGCGTCATTCCTTTGCCGTGCACCTGCTGGAAAACGGCGCAGATCTGCACGCCATTCAGGAAATGCTCGGGCATGCGGATATTTCCTCTACGCAGATCTACACGCACGTTGTCAAAAAGCAGCTCAAGGACATCTATCAGAAGGCGCATCCGAGAGCGTAATAGAAAGAATTACGACCGCTTCCGGAAGGAAGCGGCCTTTTTGCGTCTAAGGCATTCAGATAGGATTGATGCCTATGCGCCCCATAACTTACGGTTGCGTTTTGGACAAATGTTTGATACAATAAACAAAGAGTATCGTGGGGGGTGAGGCATATGCGGATCCTTGGAATTGATCCCGGCATTGCAATCGTCGGTTTCGGACTGATCGAGTCAGACAGGAGCGGACAGCGGATCTTGCAATACGGAGCGATCACGACGCCCAAGGAGCTATCGCTTGCCGAGCGGCTCGTGCAGATCGGGAATGACCTTAATACGCTTCTTGAGCAGTTCAAGCCGGATGCTGTTGCGGTGGAGGAACTGTTTTTTACCAACAATATCACCACCGGTATCGCTGTTGCACACGGCCGCGGCATTATCCTCTACACAGCGCAAAGAAGCGGGATTCCGCTCTATGAATACACGCCCATGCAGGTGAAAATGGCAGTGACCGGCTATGGAAAAGCGGAAAAGCGTCAGGTCATGGACATGACCAAACGGCTTCTGAAGCTAAAGACCGTGCCGAAGCCCGATGATGCTGCAGATGCACTTGCAATCGCACTTTGCCATGCACGTTCGACCACCTCGCTGCTCCGCCGCGTGCAGGGGGGAGACGTGAAAGAAACGATCTGACAGGAGGACCGAATGTTCTATTATTTGGATGGGACGGTTGCGCATGTTGAGCCGTACCTTACGGTGATTGACTGCGGTGGTGTGGGCTATGCCTGCAGGACGACCGGCACGACGATCTCGCAGCTCAAGGTGGGTAAACCGGGAAAGCTTTACACCTATCTCAACGTCGGGGAAGATGTGTTCGACCTCTACGGTTTTGCTACGCAAGGCGAGCTGGGCAGCTTTAAACAGCTTATCGGCGTGTCCGGCGTCGGACCGAAGGCAGCACTGGCGATTCTCTCATCCTGCACACCGCAAAACCTTGCTATGGCAATCATCACAGGGGATGAAAAGACACTTACTGTTGCCCCCGGTATTGGCAAAAAAATCGCGCAGCGTATTATTCTTGAGCTTAAGGATAAGGTTGCAAAGGAACAAAACGACGTCGGTCTGCCGCTTGGCGGTGCGGTCGCAGCAGAGAAAAGCAAGGCGGTGGAAGCGGCCCAGGCACTTGCCGTGCTCGGCTATTCCCAGCAGGATATTTCTGCCGCGCTCCGTGGCATTGATGTGGAAAATCTGCCGCTCGAGGAGATCGTTCGCCAGAGCCTTAAAAGGATGGTAAAGTAAGATGGAAAACAGACGGGAACGTGCTGCGAAGGCAGCCAAAAGCGGTATCACCTTCGGTACCTGCCTCGCCATGGTGATTTCCTACGTGAACTGGCACAGTGTCTTCTGGGCGATCATCCACGGTCTGCTGAGCTGGGTCTATGTGATTTATTTCGTGATCGTGCATTGAGGGAAAGTATATGAGTATTGATTTCGGCACCGACATCTACGAGGAGCCTATTGTCGCCAAGACCTTCCTGCAGGAAGACGCGCAGGAGGGATCCCTGCGCCCCAAGACGCTGAAGGAATATATCGGACAGGAAAAGGCGAAGGGCAACCTTGCGGTATTCATCGCGGCGGCAAAAATGCGGGGAGAATCGCTTGACCATGTGCTGCTGCACGGTCCTCCGGGACTTGGCAAGACCACGCTCGCCGGTATTATTGCGCAGGAAATGGGCGTCAACATTCGTATTACCTCCGGACCGGCAATTGAAAAGGCGGGCGACCTCGCCGCACTTTTGACAAATCTCAATGAAAATGACATTCTATTTGTCGATGAGATCCACCGTTTGAATCGCAGCGTGGAAGAGATTTTGTACCCGGCGATGGAGGACTATGCCCTGGATATTATCGTCGGCAAAGGCCCGAGTGCAAACTCCATTCGCCTTGACCTTCCGCATTTTACCCTCATCGGTGCGACCACACGCTCCGGTCAGCTCTCCGCGCCGCTGCGCGACCGTTTCGGTGTGACGCTGCGTTTAGAGCTGTATACCCCTGAGGAGCTGTCCGAGATCATTACACGCAGCGCCGGGATTCTGAATGTTGAAATCGACCGGGACGGCGCACTGGAACTTGCCAGACGTTCCAGAGGCACCCCGCGTATTGCCAACCGAATGCTGCGCCGCGTGCGCGACTTTGCGGACGTGAAGGGAAACGGCATCATTACGCGCGCCATGGCGGACGAAGCGCTGCTTGCGCTTGAAATCGACCATCTCGGCCTCGATCCCGTTGACCACCGCATGCTGCATGCCATTATCGAAAACTATGGCGGCGGACCGGTTGGTCTTGAAACGCTGGCAGCGACGATCGGCGAGGAGGCTGTTACGCTGGAGGATGTCTATGAGCCGTATCTGATGCAGCTTGGCTTCCTCAAGCGCACGCCGCGCGGCCGCTGTGTGACACACAAGGCGTATGAGCACCTCGGGCTGTCTGTCCCAAAGAGCCTGATGGGGGATGCGGAGCAGCTGACCATCGAATGACAGAAACTAAGATTTAAGATTGTGGAGAAGAATAATGGGTAAATTATTCGGAACAGACGGCATTCGCGGCGTGGTCGGAGAGAATCTGACCGTGGATCTTGCATTTAAAACGGGCAAGGCCATTGCTGCGGTCTTAAAGGAAGAAACGGGAAGGAAACCCCTGATCACCATCGGGAAGGACACCAGAATCTCTTCGGATATGCTGGAGAGCGCACTGATTGCCGGCATTTGCGCGGTCGGCGGCGATGTAATGCCATTTGGCGTGCTGCCGACGCCTGCCGTTGCCTACCTGACGGTTCTCAGGGGCGCAGATGCCGGCATCGTGATCTCCGCATCGCACAATCCCTATGAGCACAACGGCATCAAGGTCTTTAATGAAAAGGGCTACAAGCTGCCTGACGAGACAGAGGAAAAGATTGAGGAAAAAATTCTCGGCGACAAGCCAATCGCTGTCGCGACACACGATCAGATCGGTGTGCTGCGTCATGGGATCAAGCAGGCGAAGGAAGCCTACATTAACCATCTTGCCGGCTCGATCGAAAGCGACCTCTCCGGGCTTCGTGTGCTGGTGGATTGCTCCAATGGCGCCGCCTCAGCCACTGCGCCGGAGCTGTTCGGAAGATTCCACTGCTATGCTGATTTTATTCACCGTGAACCGGACGGCGTGAACATCAATGACCACTGCGGATCCACGCATTTGGATAGTCTATCTGAGCGCGTTGTTGCAGGTCATTATGATATTGGCGTTGCATTTGACGGTGACGCGGATCGCTGCCTTCTGGTGGATGAGACCGGCGGGGTGATTGACGGCGACAAGATCATGGCAGTCTGCGGTATGGACCTGAAGCGGCACGGTAAGCTGGACGGCAACACCGTCGTGGCTACCGTCATGTCGAATCTCGGACTGCATGAGTTTTGCAGAAACAGCGGGATCGAACTTGCCATCACAAGCGTGGGCGACCGAAATGTTTTGGAAAAGATGGTGGAGTGCGGCTATCGCGTGGGCGGAGAACAGTCCGGCCACATGATCTTTACCGAGTTTGCCACCACCGGCGATGGTGAGCTGACTGCGCTGCAGTTTTTGCAGATTCTTGTCCGATCGGGGAAGAAAGCCTCCGAGCTTGCCTCCGTCTGCCCGCAGTATCCGCAGGTGTTGCTCAATGTTGCGGTTTCCAATGAACGCGGCGTGAAGGAGTGTATCATGTCCTCCGAGACCCTCAGAGAGGCGGTCGAGCAGGAGGAGCGCGATCTTGCCGGGGAGGGGCGTGTCCTCGTGCGTGCATCGGGAACAGAGGCTCTGATTCGCGTCATGGTTGAGGCAAAAACGGAAGAAATTGCCCGCCAGGTTGCCGAAAGATTGGTTAAAAGCATAAAAACACTCTGATTTTCCGCTTTTATTTGATTAGTTTTTCATAAATACTTGACAAATTCACGGATGAATAGGTATAATAAACGATGTCTAAGCAGAATGAATATGTGGATACACGCCTGAATGACCGCTCTGATGAGCAGTTATGTGTCATGGTGCGCAACGGCAGTCGGGAAGCGGAGGAAGTCCTCGTCACGCGGTATTATGGCACGGTGCGCGCCTGCGCGCGTCCGCTGTTCCTTGTCGGTGGTGATGGGGAAGATCTCATTCAGGAAGGCATGCTCGGTCTGATTCAGGCAATCCGCGAATATTGTTCAGATAAGAGCGCGTCCTTCAAGACGTTTGCCGAGACCTGCATTCGCAACAGAATTTGTTCTGCGCTTCGCGCGGCTTCGCGCGACAAGCATGTTCCGCTGAATCAATCCATATCATTGGATCACCCTTTCTTTGACAGTAATTCTTACACCTCCGGTGCTTATCTTATGAACCTGGTTGACCCTGAGATCCTGATTGTCGACAGGGACTATGTGGCCGGCCTTCTGGAGAGCACACGCAAGCAGTTGTCCGAGTTTGAAGCGAAGATTTTAGGGTACTATTTGGACGGCCTTTCCGTAAAGGAAATTGCCGAGACGATGGGGCGTTCCCCGAAGTCTGTGGACAACGCCGTGCAGCGTGTCAGACGCAAGGCAGCACGGCAAATTTCTTCCGGCGACATCAGCAAACGCTGAGCGCATATATATTTTTTTCTTATTCAAAGAGAGGGTAAAATCATGTACGAAGACAAGACTTTAGTTTGCAAAGAATGCGGCAACGAGTTCGTGTTTACTGCCGGTGAGCAGGAGTTCTACGCAGAGCGCGGCTTCCAGAATGAGCCCCAGCGCTGCAAGGCCTGCCGTGACGCTCGCAAGAACGCCGCTCGCGGTCCCCGTGAATACTTCACCGCGGTCTGCGCAGCTTGCGGTGGCGAGGCCAAGGTTCCCTTTGAGCCCAAGTCCGACCGTCCCGTTTACTGCAGCGATTGCTTCGCCAAGATGCGCGCCGAGCAGTAATTCTTTGTAATTGTCTTTGATCAAAAAGCGTCCGCCTTTCGGCGGACGCTTTTTTGTCTCTTTTCTTATGTTATTCGTTCAGATGTTTTTTTACTGCACGCGATACGGAAACCGCAGCCAGCATTTTCGCAAAGTCCGGGATGAGGTAGGGAACAACGCACTTCATCAGCACCAATCCAAGACTGATCGGGCCGGTGCTGCGCAGGTATACCGTCATAAACCAGACGGTTCCGAAGGCGTAGCAGACGAAAAGCGCGGCAGTCAGTGCGAGAAAACGGATAAGCGTGTTTTCCTGTTTTACAAGTGCTGTGATGACCCAGTAGATAAGTCCGGAAAAGAGAAACCCGATGAGGTATCCGCCCGTCGTACCGAGCAGTGATCCGATCCCGCCGCGAAATCCGGAAAAGACCGGCAGTCCGACGGCGCCAAGCAGAATATAGAGAAGAATGGCCAGTGTCCCTCGTTGCCCACCAAGGAGCAGCAGTGCAATAAACACGCCGAATGTCTGCATGGTGAATGGTACATCCGGCATGGGGACGGTAAGCCATGCGCAAATCGCAATGAGCGCAGCGAAAAGGGCGACCAGGGTTAAATCGCGGGTCTTGAGAGTATTTGTCTTTGCTGTCTGTGTTGACATTGTCCACCTCATAGATTGTAAATGGAATCATAAATATGATTTACAAATATAGCATGACTGACGCAAATTGTCAACACACAGTACATAAAACTTTACAATCTGCCTTTTTTGCAGTATGATAACGAAAAAAAGGAGGGGCAGTATGACAAAATATAAGGTTCTATCGCTCCTGAAACAGGCAGACGGCTTTCTTTCCGGTGAACAGATCCGTTCTGGAATCGGCGTGAGCCGTATGGCGGTGAGCGCCGCTGTCAAGGCTTTGCGCGCGGAAGGATACGAGATCACCGCTGTAACGAACCGCGGTTATCGTCTTGATCGCAGTCCGGACTACCTGACAGTCGGGGAGCTGATGGCGCTGCTTGGTGAGAAGCGTGCGGAGACCATTCTCTGCCTTGACACAGTGGATTCGACGAATCGGTATCTCAAGTCGCTTGCCAATGATGGGGCGCCGACCGGTACTGTTGTGATTGCAGACGGCCAAACGAAAGGACGCGGGCGGCGTGGGCGCAGCTTTGACTCACCGAAGGGGAAAGGAATCTATCTTTCTTATCTGCTTCGACCGGAATGCACACCCGCAGAGAGCACAACGCTTACCGCGTGGGCGGCTGTTGCCGCAGCCTCTGCGGTCTCATATGTGTGCGGCGTTGAGCCGAACATCAAATGGGTCAATGATCTTCTGCTCGATGGCAAAAAGCTTTGCGGTATCCTGACCGAGCTATCCATAGAAAGCGAAAGCAATCTGGTTGACTATGTCGTTGTCGGCATTGGCATGAATGTCAATGAAAAAGCGGAGGACTTTCCGCCCCGGTTGCGTGATATTGCGATTTCGCTTGCTCAGGTGCTTGACCGCGAGCAGCCGCGCGCCGCACTTTGCGCGGAGTTAATTCGTCGCATGGATCAACTTTCTCTTGATTGGCCGCAAGAGAGAGAATCTTATCTTGCCGCGTACCGCCGCTGTGAGGAAACGGTCGGCAGAGACGTTCGCGTTGTTTCGCCAGGCGCGGAGCGATACGCCCATGCGCTTGCGATCGAACCGGATTTTTCGCTGCGTGTGCGCTTTGATGACGGGGAAGAAGCGAGACTACGAAGCGGTGAGATCAGCATTCGCGGATAAGGAACCGCATTTCTTGGTATTTCCTATTGAAAATGTGCGAAAAATAGGGTAAACTGTTCCCATCGAATTTTGGAGGTTAACAATTATGATCGAAATTACAAAAGACACCATTATTGGTGATATTCTTGATTTCGCTCCCCAGACTGCGCCGATCTTCCTTTCCATTGGTATGCACTGCCTGGGCTGCCCCTCTTCTCGCGGCGAAACCGTGGAAGAAGCTTGCATGGTGCATGGGATTGATGTCGATAAGCTCCTCGAAATTGTGAACGAGGAAGCAAACAAGCCGGCAGAAGAATGAAAAAATTAGGCGCATACGGGAGATCCGTATGCGTCTTGTTGATAGGAGTAAGTCGCTGTGGAGAAAAAAGAGTTACCATTACAGCCGCGTCTTGCATTGCTGGCTTCGCTTGTACCGCAGGGTGCATCTGTTGCCGACGTCGGTACAGACCACGGGTACTTGCCGGTTTACCTTCTGCAGCATCAGCGCATTTGCCACGCTATTGCCTCTGACATCAACCGTGAACCGCTTGAGCATGCACGCAGGACAGCACTTGCGTATGGCGTCACGGAGGGGATCACATTCCGGCTTTGCGCGGGACTTACCGCCGTTTCGGAGCAGGAAGTCGACACGGTCGTGATTGCAGGGATGGGCGGCGAGACGATTAGTTCGATTTTGCAGGATGCACCGTGGACGAGAGAGAAAACTCTGCTGCTTCAGCCGATGACGAAGGCGGAGCTCCTCAGGTCATGGCTGGTTCGTAACGGCTATGCGATCGTGCAGGAGCATCTTGTGCGCGACAAGGACACGCTTTACGCCGTGATCACCGCAACCGGCGGTGAAAGCGAACCAATTACCCCGGCTCAGGCGTACTGCGGTGTGAAGCTTGCGCAGGATCCGCTTTGCGGTGATTATATTGATGAGCGTATTAGAAAGCTTATGCGCGCATCGGAAGGGCTGACGGTGTCGGGACTTGCGGATAAAGAGCAGCGTATCGCTGACCTTCACACAACGATTGCCGAGCTGAAGAAAATGAAAAGGGAGTGGGAAGATGGCAACAGCGAAGGAAATTGAAGCGCGCCTTTACGACTGGGCACCGCAGAGCACAGCCGAAAGCTGGGACAACGTGGGGCTTCTCGTTGGCAGTGGGGCACGCGAGGTAAAGAAGATCCTCGTTGCACTTGATATTACCGAATCGGTCGCGCAGGAGGCGGTCGATGTGGGCGCGGATCTGATCGTCGCGCATCACCCTGTGATGAACTGTACCTGGCATAAGGTGCAGAATATTTTGGATGATACGGTGCAGGGCAGGATTCTCACGCTGCTGATCAAAAACGACGTCGCTGCGATCTGTATGCATACCAATCTGGACGCGGCGGAGGGCGGTGTGAACGATCAGCTTGCAGCAAAACTGGGCGTTTTCGACACAATTCCCTTGAATGAGGAAAAAATAGGGCGTGTTGGTACACTTTCTTGTGAAAAAGGACTTGAAGAGTTCCTTGCTTTTGTGATAAAATCTTTAGGCTGTAGAGGGCTTCGTTACCGTGACGGTGGGAAGCCGGTCCATAGAGTTGCGGTCGGAGGCGGTGCGTGCGGCGATTATATAGAGCAGGCAATCGCGCTCGGCTGTGATACGTTTGTGACAAGCGACTTGAGTTACCATGACTTTCTTGACACACAAGGACTTAACCTGATCGATGCAGGTCACTTTTCTACGGAAAATGTCATTTGCAGCGCGATCAAGGATTATCTCAGCAATGCTTTTCCCAAAGTGGAAATCGTAATTTCGACGGTCCATCAGGACGTCATTCAATACTACATGTAAGGAGAAAATCACTATGTCCGGTCATTCCAAGTGGCACAATATCCAAAAGACGAAGGGCGCGGCTGACGCGAAGCGCAGTGCGGCGTTTACCAAGATCGCAAAGGAAATCATCGTTGCGGTCAAGCAGGGCGGCAGCGGCGATCCGAACAACAACTCCCGTCTTGCAACGGTCATTGCCAAGGCAAAGGCTGCCAATATGCCCAATGACAACATCAAGCGCACTATTGACAAGGCACTCGGCTCCGGCAACACCGATAACTACGAGTCCGTTACCTACGAAGGCTACGGCCCCGGCGGCATTGCCGTCATCGTGGAAGCTCTGACGGACAACCGTCAGCGTACTGCACCGGAAGTTCGCCACTACTTTGATAAGTACGGCAAGGGTATGGGCGCACAGGGCTGCGTGAGCTGGTCGTTTGACAAGAAGGGCGTTATCATCATCGACAATGAGGATGGCGACTATGAAGAAGATGCCGTCATGATGGATGCGCTCGATGCCGGTGCAGACGATTTTGAACCGGACGGTTCCATCTTTGAGATCACGACTTCTCCGGATGCGTTCAATGATGTCGTCAAGGCTCTCGAGGAGAAGGGATATGTGTTTGCCAGCGCCGAAATCTCCATGGTTCCGCAGACTTACGTCACGCTCTCGAGCGACGAAGACGTGAAGAACATGGAAAAGCTTCTTGACTTCCTGGACGACAACGAGGACGTTCAGAACGTGTGGCACAACTGGGAGCAGGACTAAGACCGGATAAGACGGTAACGCAATAAAATAAACATTCAGAAGAGATCGAGCTGAGATAGGCAGTGGATTCTGCCGTAGATTTGCTCGGTCTTTTTTGTTGCAAATGCCATTATCCCTGGGGGAGTAGACAGGTATTTATTTAACAGATGGCTGAAAAAATTGGACTATCTTGACTTTCCGGCAATGTGAGTGCTATGATGTGCAGGAAATCTGTAAATACTATTTTTTACCTTTTCATCATTTCTTTTTTTTACTGAACTTACCGATTTCGCAGGAAAATCTGCGCAGGATAAAAGTGAGGGGAAGACCTTTCCTTTGAACGCGCAGAAAAAAACTTGGGAGCGGAACGGTAGGTCTCCGGCTCTCACTGTACTTCCTTTGAAAAAGGAAGAAAGGAGAAAAAATGAAACAGCTTGACACAAAAAAAATCGTAGGATTAAGCATCTTTACCGCAATCGTTGTGGTTCTCCAGCTGATGGGCAGCTTCATCCATTTCGGTATGTTCTCTATCTCGCTCGTGCTTGTGCCGATCGTCGTGGGTGCTGCGCTCTATGGCGCGGCCTCCGGCGCGTGGCTCGGCTTCGTCTTTGCCATCGTCGTGCTGATCTCCGGCGACGCGGCGGCGTTTCTCGTTGTCAACCCGCTCGGCACGATCCTCACAGTCATCAGTAAGGGCGTGCTGTGCGGACTTGTTGCGGGACTTGTCTACAACGCACTCAAAGAGAAGAAGGACTCTGCCGCCGTGATGGCGTCCGCTGTCATCTGTCCCGTGGTCAACACGGGCGTGTTCCTCATCGGCTGCGTGCTGTTCTTTATGAAAGAGCCGCTGACCGGCTGGGCGCAGGCACTCGGCTTTGGGGACGATGTGGTGAAGTATATGTTCCTCGGTCTCGCGGGCGGCAACTTCGTCTTTGAGCTGCTTTTCAACGTGGCGCTTTCGCCCGTGATCGTGAGGCTCATCAAGCTCGGCAAGAGCAGAATTCGGTAACACGCAGACAGGTCGGTAAACCGCCGACCTGTTTTTCTTGTTAAATTATTGTACAAAAGATTTGCTTTGTACAATGATAAATTGACTGTGCACGAGATGGAGAAAGGAAAAGGGGACTGTTCGGTAGAAAAAGCGGTGCAGACAAGTAATTCTACGGTCAGTCGGTTGCTTTTTCCGCCGATTTTCGCTTTAATAAAGGCGAGGTGACACCTATGACTATGGACAAAGAGAGCTTTGGCGCAGCGCTCGCCGAGCATCGAAAGAAGCAGGGCATGACACAGCGGCAGCTGGCGGACAAGCTGAACGTGACCGACAAAGCGGTGAGCAAGTGGGAGCGCGGGCTCAGCTACCCCGACGTGACGCTCCTGGAACCGCTTGCCGACGCATTGTCCGTCAGCGTAGAGACGCTGCTGCGCTGTGAAGGTCCTGCACCGATCAGAAAGGACGAAACGATGCAGGAAGAACAAAAACAGCAGGAACCCATTCAAAACCTCGTCGAGCTGTCGAGCGAAAACCTAAAGCGCGAACGCAGACGATCAAAAAAGTGGATCGCCGCCGTCGCCGCGATTTTGATCGTGGTCACGATTGCCGGAAATCTGTATTACCGCGCGGAGCAAAAGCACATTCACCGCGTGGAGAATATGGGCACCGTGATGTTGGTGGAAAAGGACGGAACTGACACCTATCTCTATGTCGAGTCTTTGGACAGGGAGCATATGCTCAAGCTCAAAGGAACAGAGGATTTTGACCGCTCGGCGCGTTTGCAGATGCATGGGCTTCGGTCGGATGATGGTTTTACCATGCAGGTACGCACGTCCGACTCGCTCCCGTATTACCGTATGGTCTACGACTGGGACGACAGAACGTATGAGGGCACGATCTCGGAGTGCAGCGGTGTTGTAGCATACTATGCGTGGGAGGATCTGTACGGCGCGGACTGCAAAATCGACAAGCAGCATACGGATGGCGTAAAGCTCGACGCGCCGCTGTGGCATTATGACGAGACCTATTGCATGACGAGCGAGAATACGATCCGGTTTTATACGTATCTGCCGGAACTGGATCAGTATTACCGGAATGATCTCAATGTCGGCAGACCTTGGCGTGTGGCAAGCTTCCGTAAGGACGAGGTGATCGACTGGCAGAGCATTGACTGCGACTGTGACGGAGAACTGGAACTGATCGTTCACACGCGCTGGTCGGAGACACCGTATGCGCTTTATGACGAGCCGTGGGGCAGAGTAACACAATTTTTGTCCGAGGCAGAATATCTAAAACTGACAGCAGAATAAAAAGGAAAAGGCAGCGCGTTTGCGCTGCCTTTTCCGTATCGAACGAGCAAAACTGTAAGCCGGGTTCTGTATCTGACAGTCATCTATCTTGGCGCACCGTTGCCGATACGCTCCAGCCACCTCGGGAGCGGCCGGGCAAGCCTATTGCTCCCATAGCGGTGTTGCTCCGGATAGAGTTTACAGCGATGGACACTTTTACGCGCCATCGGGTGAGCTCTTACCTCGCCTTTCCACCCTTACCTTATCTTGCGACAAGGCGGTATCTCTCTGTTGCACTTTTCCTAAGATCGCTCTCGGCGGGCGTTACCCGTTATCCTTGCCCTGTGGAGCCCGGACTTTCCTCATGTACGACCTTTCGGTCTGCACACGCGACTGTCTGTTTTACTCGCAAAAGGTATTTTAGCCCAAATAACGTCAAATTGTCAAGGGAAAGAAAAATTTACCGGCCGCGTTGCTATTTATTTCTGATTGCGCTATACTATACTGGTAAGAAAATCATTACGGAAAGGAAGCTTCTGCCATGACAATCGGGGATTATCTCCGTTCACTCAAGGGAAAGACTGTTGCTGTACTCGGCATCGGAGTTTCCAACACACCGCTTATTACGCTGCTTTGTAAGCATGGAATCAGAACCATTGCCTGCGATAAAAAGAGCCGCACCGCCCTCGGGGAAACGGCAGCAGAACTCGAAACGATGGGGGCAGAGCTTCATTTGGGAGAACGCTATCTTGATGACCTTTCAGTCGATGTGATCTTCCGCACGCCGGGAATGCGTCCCGACGTGCCGCAGCTGACGGCTGCACGCGAGCAGGGAAGTGTCATCACCTCAGAAATGGAAGTTTTCTTTGAGGTTTGTCCCTGCATGACGATCGGCGTGACCGGCAGTGACGGAAAGACAACAACCACAAGCATTATTGCCGAAATACTCAAAGCCGCAGGGAAAGCGGTCTGGCTTGGCGGTAACATCGGGCATCCTTTGCTCTGCGACGTGGAGAAAATGACGAAGGACGATGTTGTGGTGGTCGAGCTGTCCTCGTTCCAGCTGCAGGACATGACGCGCTCGCCGCATATCGCGGTGGTGACGAATCTTGCGCCCAACCATCTGGATTGGCACACAGGGATGGAAGAATACATTGCAGCAAAGAAAAATATCTTTCTGCATCAAAGCAAGGACGATATTCTCATCCTCAACGCCGACAATGAAACATCTGCACCGCTTGCGCCCGAGGCAAAAGGCGAGGTGCGGTACTTCTCGCGCAAGAGAGAGATCGAAAACGGCGCGTTTTTGAGTGGTGGAACGGTATTCCACGCAGTGGACGGCAAAAGGCTTCCCGTTGTGGAGGAGAACCACATCAAGCTGCCGGGGCAGCACAACATTGAAAACTATATGGCAGCATTTTGTGTGCTGCGTGATCTGGTCGAGCCAAATATCATGGACGAGGTCGCTCGCACCTTTTCGGGCGTTGAGCATCGCATTGAGCCGGTGCGCGAAGTGCGCGGCGTGAAGTGGTACAACGATTCCATCGCATCGAGTCCCACGCGCACGATTGCCGGACTGCGCGCATTTGACGATAAAGTGATCCTGATCGCCGGCGGATACGACAAGCATATTCCCTTTACACCGCTTGCACCGGAGATTATTGCGCATGTCAAGCTGCTCATTCTGTGCGGCGCGACTGCAGAGGCCATCGAGCAGGCGGTGAGAGACTGCCCGAACTATCACGGTTCGCCGGAGATCATCCGCTGCGGCAGTTTGCGAGAGTGTGTCGAGACCGCGAACGCACGCGCACAGCGCGGTGACATCGTGACGCTCTCACCGGCCTGCGCCGCCTTCGATCAGTTCCGCGACTTTATGGAGCGCGGCAGAGTGTTCAAGGAAATGGTGAATGCACTGTAAAAAGGCATAGGGAAAAGCTGTCGGCGCATATCCTGCCGTGAGGTGGGAAAATGCGAAGATATATGCACCGCGTGCTCACACGTAGAGAAAAGTTGCTGTTGCTTGCCGTTGCCGCCGCGCTTGCTCTGCTGGCGCTTGTGCTGGTCGCAGCAATGCACTTAAAGCCGATCCTGACATCACTTGCGACCACGAGGGTATCCAATACAGTCAACGGGATCGTGGGTGCCGCAGTTAATGAGACGATCTACTCCGGTGATGTGGATTATGACCGGCTGATCTCCTTTGAAAAGGACAATGAGGGTAGGATCACGGCAGTAAAGAGCAACATGGCAGAATTCAACCGATTACAGTCAGCGATTCTTGTTGAGATCCTCACGAAGCTTTCAGAGGTTTCGACCAAGGACATCTCCGTACCGATCGGTACTTTGACCGGATCGCCGCTGCTTGCCGGTCGTGGGCCGCTCATTCGCGTGCGAATGCAGTCGGTCGGCTCATCAAGCGCACGTTTTGAAAATGCATTTACCTCTGCCGGCATCAACCAGACCAAGCACCAGATTTACCTTGTCGTCGACGTGTATGTCAGCATCCTGCTGCCGGGCTTTTCCACAGTGACCAGGGTGAGCAGCAGTTATGCCGTTGCAGAGACGGTCATTGTCGGCTCTGTGCCGGACAATTACACTTATTTCAGCAATGGCGAGAATATGGCGGATAACGCCGAAGAATATATCATGAACCAGGGTTAACGGAGGATACCATGTCCTACAAGGAACGCATCAAGCAGCTGCGCGAAACGCTCGAATATCACAGCAGGCGGTATTACGATCAGGACGCGCCTGAGATCTCGGATTATGAATATGATATGCTTCAGCGTGAGCTCAGGCTGCTGGAGGAGGCGCACCCGGAGGAGATCGTTCCGTCTTCTCCTACACAGCACGTCGGCGGCCATGTGTCGGCGGTGTTTTCTCCGGTGACGCATGAGGTTCCTCTCGAGAGCCTGCAGGATGTGTTTTCGCACCAAGAGGTGGAGGAGTTTGACCGGCATTTGCGCGATCAGGTCAAAGAGATCGAATACAGCGTTGAGCCGAAGGTGGACGGTCTTTCGGTGGCACTGGAATACCGAGATGGCGTCTTTTATCGCGGTGCAACGCGCGGCGATGGGAAAACCGGCGAAGACGTGACAGAGAATCTGCGCACCATTAAGATGATTCCAAAGGTGCTGCCCGAGAAGCTGACGAAGCTCATCGTCCGTGGCGAAGTCTATATGTCAAAGACCGTTTTCCACGCGCTCAATGCCGAGCGTGAGCTGAACGAGGAGCCGCTTTTTGCCAATCCGCGCAACGCAGCCGCTGGGTCACTTCGCCAGAAGGATTCTGCGCTTACCGAGAAGCGAAAGCTTGATATCGTTATCTTCAATCTTCAGCTTGCCGAGGGAAAGACCTTCCAAACGCACACGGAAACGATTGACTATATGAAGTCGCAGGGCTTCAACGTCATTCCGTATCTGCGCTCCGGCGACATTGAAAAGTGCAAGGAAGAGATCATACGTCTGGGCGAGGAACGCGAGCTTTTACCCTATGATATGGACGGCGCGGTTGTCAAGCTGAATAACTTGACACAGCGCACTATGCTTGGCTCTACCGCCAAGGTGCCGCGCTGGGCAGTTGCTTTTAAATATCCGCCGGAGCAGAAGCCGAGCAAAGTCGTAGATATTGTGGTGCAGGTCGGACGTACAGGGGTACTGACGCCGAAAGCGGTGGTCGAGCCTGTCCGACTTGCCGGCACAACGGTCACTAATGCGACGCTTCATAATCAAGACTTCATAACGGACAAGGATATTCGCATCGGTGACACCGTCATCGTGCAGAAGGCGGGGGAGATCATCCCCGAGATCGTGCGCGTTGAGAAGGACAAGCGTCCGGAGGACACAAAGCCGTATCACTTACCCGACACCTGCCCTGTGTGCGGTGCGAAGGTTGTGCGCGATCCGGACGGTGCGGCGATGCGCTGCACGGGCGCAGAGTGTCCTGCCCAGCTTCTGCGGAGATTACAGCATTTTACCTCTCGTGACGCGATGGACATTGACGGCGTCGGTCCTGCCGTGCTGCAATCGCTCATCGACGCGAAGCTCGTGCAGAATCCTGCCGACCTCTATACCCTTACGGTGCAGGACATCGCACAGCTTGACCGCATGGGGCTCAAATCCGCGCAGAATGCGGTGTATGCCATTGAACAGTCGAAGCAAAATGATCTCTCGAAGCTCCTTTGCGCGCTCGGCATTCGTCAGATCGGTGCCAAAGCCGCCAAGGTACTTGCACAGAAGTTTGGCTCCATGGAGGCGTTGGAGAACGCGACGGTGGAGGAGCTGACTGCGGTGGATGATATTGGGGAAATCACGGCGAACTTCCTTCGCGACTGGTTTACAAGTGAACAGTCGCAGGATCTTTTGCATCGTCTGCGCGAGGCAGGCGTCAATATGAAGTCCTCTGAAAGAATGACGGACAACCGATTCGCCGGTATGACCTTTGTTCTGACCGGTACGCTTGAGAAGTTTTCCCGCGATGAAGCGCAATCCCTCATCGAAGCGCGCGGCGGCAAAGCGAGCGGCAGCGTTTCCAAGAAGACAACCTACGTCGTCGCCGGGGAAGCCGCAGGATCGAAGCTGAAGCGCGCGAACGAGCTTGGGATTCCCGTACTCACGGAGGAAGATTTTCTTGCCATGCTGGGCGCGGAAACGCCAGATACACAAACAGCAGAAGCTGCCAAAGAAACCGATGACGGGCAGATGAGCCTGCTGTAAGGAGAGAGCGATGACGGAAGTGGTAGCTGCTCTGATTTGGAGCGGAGAAAAATTTATGATCTGTCAGCGTCCGGCACACAAAGCGCGTGGACTTCTGTGGGAGTTTGTCGGCGGAAAAGTTGAAAGGGGCGAGACAGGGGAACAGGCACTGATCCGTGAGTGCCGCGAGGAGCTTGCGATAACCGTTAGACCGCTTGATATCTTTATGGACGTGGTGCACGAGTATCCGGATCTCACGATTCATCTGACACTTTTTAATGCCTCGATCGCCGAGGGCATACCGCAGATGTTGGAGCATAATGATATCCGGTGGATTACGGTGGGGGAGATCGACGAATACCAGTTTTGTCCGGCGGATGAAATGGTTTTATCCCGCCTGAGAGGTGGCAAGTGATGGATATTCATGAAGAAGTGCTGCAAAGACTCTTTGCTTTACAGGACCTGGAGTATAAAGATTTCCAAGCAAAGCTGATGCCGACAGTCCCTAAAGAAAGCATTATCGGCGTTCGCACACCGCTTTTGCGCAAGCTCGCAAAGGAATTTGCGAAGCGGGAGGAGATCGGTGCGTTTCTGGATACCCTACCGCATCACTATTACGATGAGAACAACCTGCACGGTTTCCTGCTCTGCGAGGACAGGGACTTTGCTCGTGTCGTTGAGCGGCTCGATGTCTTTTTGCCCTATGTTGACAACTGGGCAACCTGCGATCTGATGAGTCCGAAGGTGTTCAAACGGCACAGGGGCGAGCTTTTACCGCACATTAAACGCTGGATCAGCTCCGATGCGGCCTATACCGTTCGGTTTGGGATAGAAATGCTTCAGTCGCACTATCTCGATGATGACTTTCTACCCGAATACCTTTCGTTTGCGGTTGTGGAAAGCGAAGAGTATTATGTCAACATGATGGTTGCATGGTTTTTTGCAACCGCACTTGCCAAGCAGCACGATGCGGCTGTTGTTTATCTGGAGCAAAACTGCCTGCCGCAGTGGACGCACAACAAAACCATTCAGAAAGCGTTGGAGAGTTACCGTATTTCGGACGAACAGAAAGCGTATCTGCGTACGCTCAAGCGGTGAGGGAATGCAGGACTGAAAACAAGCGGAAAAAATGTGCCATGCGTCAAGCATGGCACATTTTTTTGCAGCAGTTATTTGTCAAAGCTCGGATTGATATAGTAAACATTTTTCTGATCCAGCTTTTCCCTTGCCAGACGAAGCCCTTCGCCGAAGCGCTGGAAGTGTACGATCTCACGGGCACGCAGGAACTTGATGACATCGTTGACGTCAGGATCATCGGAAAGACGCAGAATGTTGTCGTAGGTTGTGCGCGCCTTCTGCTCGGCGGCAAGGTCCTCGGTGAGATCGGTGATGAGGTCACCCTTGGATTGCATTGTTGCCGCTGTCCAGGGCGTGCCGGACGCGAACTGCGGATAGATCCCCGTGGTGTGATCGACAAAGTAGGTGTCAAAACCGGCGGTCTTGATCTGATCCTCGGTCAGATTGCGCGTAAGCTGGTGGACGATCGTACCGACCATTTCCAGGTGTCCCAGTTCCTCTGTACCGATATCGGTCAGCAGACCCTTGAGTTCGGGGTAAGGCATGGAATAGCGCTGGGACAGGTATCGCAGCGATGCGCCGAGTTCTCCGTCCGGTCCGCCATACTGACTGATGATCACGGCCGCCAGCTTCGGATTGGGAGTGGTAATTCTGACGGGATACTGTAACTTTTTCTCATATACAAACATTATTGATTCCCCTCCAAATCCCAAGGCCAGGGATTATCCAGCCATTTGAAGCTGCCCGGCGTCAGATCGGTCTGCAGAAGCGGACCGTATAGTTCTTCATATCTTTCACGACCCTCTCGGCCAAGCTTGATATAAGACCAATAGAGATTTAAAACCTCGGCATCGTTTGCATGCGTTGTAAGATAGAGTCCAAGCTCGTCGATCGCAAAATCGATCGCCATCAGCTCGGACAGCGCGGTGTTATTTGCCGGGAAACGGGTTTTCAGTTCCTTGTGGAAGGGAAGATACAGTCCGGGGAACAGCGTGCCGGCATTCAATGCATCCTGCTGTGAAAAACGCTCAGGATTGTTCTCCTGCATCGGAACATAAGGAAATACCAGGGGAGCGCATTTGCCGGGCAAAGTACCACAGCCGGTTCCGCAAATACCCGATTGCGCAGTCTGACTGCTGCTCTGATTGCTCTGGTTGCTCTGACTGGTTTGAGAGGCTTTCGTAGATTCCAAAGAAATTCCTCCTTGACGATAGTTGAGCGATCCGCTCAACCCATCATATGCGCGAGAAGAAAAATGGGAATCGGGACTTTTCTTTTTGTTCAATGTTTGATATAATCGAAATACAAGGACAAGACATATCCGAAGCATTTGCCTCATACCATTGGGGGGGTGAGGTAACGTGTTTGTTGTAATAAAGAAAAAGGATCTTTTGCTTGGTGCAGCACTATTCTTGACACTCAGCATTTATTTGAGTCTAACGATGCTCAGGCCTTCCATTTCTGTGTTTTCTTCTCAGCCGGAAGAGAACAGAACGATCGTTGTTGATGCGGGGCACGGCGGGGAGGACGGAGGAGCTGTCTCTGCTGACGGCGTTGTTGAGAGTCACATCAACCTTGCGATCGCAAAGGATGTCGATGTGCTGCTCACATTTCTGGGCGAAAAGACGCTGATGACGCGCACAGAGGACATTTCGATCCATTCGCAGGGCGCGGAAACGCTGCATCAGAAAAAAGCTTCTGATTTGAAAAACCGTGTTGAGCTGGTCAATACTTCACCGAATGCGATCCTTCTGAGCATTCACCAAAACAGTCTTCCGACCGCAAGATCCGTACGCGGTGCGCAGGTCTTTTATGGGAAGAACGAACCGAGCGACGTGTATGCGAACTCGATGCAGAACGCTTTGAACTATGCGATCAATGAGAAGGAAAAAGACGCAAAGGCAATCCCTTCGAGGGTTTATTTGATGAAAAATGTGACTGCACCGGCTGTTCTGGTGGAATGTGGTTTTCTGTCAAACGGCGCCGATACGGAGTTGCTTCAACAGGAGAACTATCAGAAAAAACTTGCTGTCGTGATCGTGGCGGGCTTTTTGGACGCAGAGATATGACAGGGAAGAGGGATACGAATGAAGGCAAAAAGCGTGTTTTTTTGCACAGAGTGCGGAAATGAAACAGCAAAATGGGCAGGCCGCTGTCCGAGCTGCGGTGCCTGGAACACCATCGTTGAGCAGATGGCAGCCAAAGATGCTGTCAAGGGAAAGTCCCGTACAGGCACCTTGCACCAAGTCAAAGCGCATCCGATCAACGATTTGGATGCCGCGCAGGAGCTGCGCTTTGCCACAGGCATGGGGGAACTGGACCGCGTGCTGGGCGGCGGTGCAGTCAAGGGATCGCTGGTGCTCATCGGCGGCGCGCCGGGCATCGGAAAATCCACGCTGATGCTGCAGATCTGCGGTCAACTGAGCAGGTCCTCGAAAATACTATATGTATCCGGAGAGGAATCTCCGCGTCAGCTGAAGATGCGTGCCGAACGACTGTCGGTCAGCAGTGAGAATCTCTTTGTGCTTGCCGAAACCTGCCTTGGTGATATTCTTGCTTCGGTCGATGAGGAAAAGCCGGATGTTCTGATCGTGGATTCCATTCAGACGCTTTACCATGAGACGCTGGAATCCCCGGCCGGCAGTGTTGCACAGGTCAAGGACTGCACAATGGAACTGATGCAGCTTGCAAAAGGGCAGGGGATCACTGTATTTGTGATCGGTCATGTGAACAAAGAGGGCGCGATCGCCGGTCCGAAGGTGCTTGAGCACATGGTGGACTGCGTGCTGTATTTTGAGGGCGAGTCGCACATGAGCTACCGCATCCTGCGCGCCGCGAAAAACCGTTTCGGCGCCACAAATGAGATCGGCGTATTTGAAATGCGGAGTGAGGGACTGGTTGAAGTTCCGAATCCCTCGGAAATGCTGCTTTCCGGTCGTCCGGAACATGCTCCCGGCACCTGTGTGACCTGTGTGATGGAGGGTGTCCGTCCGGTTCTTGCTGAAATTCAGGCGCTTTTGGCTCCGGCAGCACAGAATGTGCCGCGCCGGACGAGCAACGGCTTTGATTATAACCGCGCCGCAATGCTGATGGCAGTGCTTGAGAAGCGCGGCGCACTCAAAGTATCTTCGTGTGACGCATTCATTAACGTGATCGGCGGTCTGACACTCGATGAGCCGGCGGCAGATCTTGCGGCAACGATGGCGCTCGCTTCAAGCTATCTGGACAAGCCCGTCGGCAACCATGTTGCCGCAATCGGCGAAGTCGGACTGACGGGCGAGCTGCGAAATGTCAGCCATCTGGAGGAACGATTGCGCGAGGTACAGCGTCTCGGGTTTGAGGAATGTATCATTCCCAGACAGCAGTCCGGCCGTCTTGAAAAGCTTGACGGTCTGAAGGTGACAGAGGTTCGGAACATCGGCGAGGCACTTCGTGCCATTGTACACTCCTAATCGCTCCTGTCCGCGGGACATAATAGATACAGCTGTGATCGCGGCAGGAGGGAAGCCCCTCGTATGTCGAAAACTTATAATGGCAATTTCCGTCGTTCTGAAAGATACAATTTGCGCGGCAAGCGATCTCGCTCATAGGATCACATCCTTTTTCGATAGTTTGGACAGAAAAACTGAGAATATGACAGATCGGTTTCGAGTACAGCCAAATTATCGTATGAAAACCGTTTGCAAAACACTTTTCCGCTGCAAAACGATGCCCCCGGGATAAAACCTTCAACGGTTGATAGCCTTCGGTGCATCAAGGCTGCAAGGGAGGTACCTTCAACAAACATACGCATGATTGAACAAAATAAAAATTTTGTTCAATAGAGGGGACAGGCTTTTGCGGCGAGGGGGTCAAAAGAGTGCTTTTTCTCCCGTTGACGCCTTTTGAGTTTTTGCGTTCTCTTTGCGTTTTCCTGCGTTAATTTCAGTTCTTTCAGTTCTAATGGATTGCGGCAAAGCCATTCTTTTAATCTGTACTGTTTTTATTATCTTTTCTTGGTAATGTACCATACTGTTTCTATCATATATTTTTCTGATTGGAGCCTTTAACAAATGTTGGACTACATTACAGAATCTCCTGTGATCCTGCGAGATTTCCTTTCTTATCATGAAACGATTAAGTCGCACTCCAAACGAACGGTTGACGAATATTTTCTGGATCTGCGCAATTTCTTCCGCTATCTGAAGCAAACGAGGGATCCTTCGCTGCGAAATCTTGCACTGAACGAAATATCCATTATGGATGTAGATCTCGACTTTGTTAAAAATGTAACACTCACAGATGTTTATGGTTATATGTCCTATCTGAGTCGTGACCGCGTATTGCATCAAAACAGTGACATTTCCGGCTATGGACTCAATGCAGCTTCCAGAGCCAGAAAACTATCGACAATTCGTTCGTTTTACGGGTATTTGTGCAACAAGGCGCATCTGATGGATGTCAATCCTGTCAAGGATCTGGATATGCCAAAACTGAAAAAAACGCTGCCGAAATACCTTACTCTGGACGAAAGTATGCAGCTTTTGGACGCAGTGGACGGTCAGAATCGGGAACGCGACTATTGCATTCTGACATTTTTCTTAAATTGCGGACTGCGAATTTCCGAGCTGTGCGGTTTGAATTTGCAGGATATTCAGGATGATGCCCTGCGCGTTTTGGGAAAAGGCAACAAAGTTCGTATCGTTTATCTCAATGATGCCTGCAAAAATGCGCTCAATGCATACTTAAATGTCCGCAGGCCGATCGCCGGTCGGGACAAGGATGCACTGTTTTTATCGTCACGGAATGAGCGGATCAGCCGATCGACGGTGCACGCACTGGTGAAAAAGCATCTGGGTGCCGCCGGACTTGACACGGCACAGTACTCCACGCACAAGCTTCGTCACACTGCGGCAACGCTGATGCTGCAAAACGGCGTGGACGTCAAGGCGGTTCAGGAAGTGCTTGGCCACGAGCATCTGAATACGACCGAGATTTACACGCATATTGACAACGAGGCGCTTCGCGTGGCGGCGCGTGCCAATCCCCTTTCCCACGTCAGACAGAAAAAAGCACTATCTGAACCGGAGGAACATTGAACAAAATTTTGAGGAGAGCCGATATCGGCTCTCCTCTTTGCTGTTTTTATAGCGTATAAGCACCCAGAATGTGCAAAAATCGCGCGGAAACGTAGGAATATGTGTTCAGTGGTCGATCATCAGCATCCTCTGAGTGTGCAGCGAGCAGAATTTCCGAAGCTCCGCCCTTACCTGTCGCTACAACGACCGGAGAGTGCTGAAAGGAAACGCCGTCAAAGGACAGCTGCACGATATCACCCGGCTCCAGCTCCCCAATTCCTCGTTCCTCGGCAATTGGACCGATCGAGTGCTCCGTTCGCATTAAAAACTGGTATAAATAGGACACTCCGGTCCACGCCGGAGCTTTGCGGTTAGCATCATAATAATACCAACCGAATGTCGGTGTATTATTCATGATGCCGCAGCCTGCGTAAATACACTGCGACGCGAAATTTGTGCAGTCGCCGCCGATCACCTCGTAGTCGTAGTAGGTAGGATTCCTCCCATACGCCCAGCGATGCGCGTAAGCAACAACGGCATCACGGTTGTAAGGCAAAAGCCGGTAAGGCATAAAAAAGCACCCCTCAAACATGATATGTCTGAGAGGTGCAGATATGTCAGCGCATCGCGCGAAGTGAGTTTAAAATTGCAAGCATGCAAACACCAACGTCAGCAAAGACAGCCGCCCAAAGCTGCACGAAGCCAAAGCCTGAGAGCAGCAAGATGATTCCCTTTACAGCTATTGAAAAAACAATGTTTTGCTTGGCAATTCGCATCGTTTTGCGCGAGATCTGAATTGCCTTGGCAATTTTGCTCGGCTCATCGCTCATAATGACGATATCGGCAGCTTCCATTGCGGCATCCGTACCGAGACCACCCATTGCGATGCCGATATCCGCTTCCGCCAGCACCGGAGTATCGTTGATCCCGTCACCGGTGTAAAGCAGAACCCCTTTCGTAGACTTATCACGCATCAGCTCTTCGACTTTGGACAATTTATCCTCGGGAAGCAGCGAGGAAAACACCTCGCGTATCCCCAGTTCTCTGCCAACAGCCTCAGCCACTGCTGCGCGGTCACCGGTGAGCATGACGGTGCGTTCAACCCCTAAATTGTGCAGCGCAGAGAGCGCCTGCTTTGCATCCTCTTTCGGAAGATCCGATAGCAGAATGGTACCGCACAACTGCCCTTGGTACGCAACACAGACAGCGGTGGCTGCGTGCGCTGCGGAGATCCTGCACGGAACTCCGGATTCGACCAGATAGTCCGGCTTCCCGACGATCAGTTCCTTTCCGTCCAGAAGTGCCTTGACGCCGCGGCCGGGAATCTCGTGTACATCGGAAAGCCTTCCTCTGTCGATCTCGCCGGAACAGGCTTTGCAAATCGAGGCGGCCAGAGGATGATTTGACTGCGATTCGCCATAGGCTGCAAGCTCTAAAACGCTTTCCCGGCTGTACCCTTCCTCTGCAACGATCTCACTGACGGAAAATTCACCTTTCGTCAGCGTACCGGTTTTATCAAAGGCTGCAATCTCAGCTCTCGTCAAAGCTTCCAGGTAATTGCTTCCCTTAATGAGAATACCATTGTGTGAGGCGCATCCAATACCGGAGAAAAATGTGAGCGGAATCGAAATGACCAGCGCACAGGGGCAGGAAATGACCAGAAAGTTCAGCGCGCGGTTGAGGAAGACTGAGAAGGTCCCAATCCCCAACAGCGGCGGAAGAACGGCAAGAAACACAGCAAGAACGACGACCACCGGCGTATAGATGCGTGCAAAGCGCGTGATAAACTTTTCCGGCTCCGCCTTGTTCTCTTCAGCGTGTTCAACAAGTGCAAGTATTTTACTGGCGCTGTCCTCTCCAAACGGTGTTGTCACGCGCAGAAGCAGTGTACCGCCAAGGTTCACGCAGCCGGACTTTACCAAGTCTCCGATGCTGACCTCCTGCGGCAGCGATTCCCCTGTCAGTGCAGAAGTATTGAGCGAAGAACTGCCATTTTCCACAACGCCGTCCAGCGGAATCCGTTCACCGACATGAACTTCGATCCGATCCCCGATGTTTACCTCAGAGGCATTGACTTCCCGTATCTTGCCGTCTTCATAGAGATTGGCGGTATCAGGACGAATGTCCATCAATGCACGAATGGCATCGCGTGAGGAATCGACCGCTTTGTCCTGCAGAAATTCACCAAGCTGGTAAAGAATCATTACCGCTGCTGCTTCCCCATACTCGCCTATTCCGATTGCGCCGATTGTGGCAAGTGCCATGAGAAAGGTTTCATCAAACAGCTCTCCGTGAACGATGTTTTCAACAGCTTCTTTCAGAACGCTCCAACCAACGCAAAGATAAGCGACAAGGAAAAAAGAGACGCTCAATACAGAGCCTCTGCTGAGAAAACCCAAAAGAAACATAAGAGCCGAAGCGGCGATCCCAATAAGGCGGAGAAGGCTGTTTTCCTCTTCCCCGCCGTGCTCGTGACCGTGTTCGTGTGTAGAGCAGCAGCTACAGCCGCCTTCCTGTTTGTGAATATGTTCGTGAGACAAAGTTACCCCTCCATTTCTTCCATTACATGCTCGAACGCCTTGGCAAAAATATCGCCGATATGAGAGTCGTCAAGCGAATAGTAGACGATCTTTCCCTGTTTTCGACTCTTGGCAAGACGGGACGATTTTAAGATTCGCAGTTGGTGCGAAATGGCAGACTGCGTCATATTCAGCAAAGCCGCAAGATCGCACACACACATTTCTTCGATATTCAGCGCACAGATGATGCGCGCACGGGTCGAGTCACCGAACACCTTAAATAACTCCGAAACCTCGTAAATCGGATCCTCATTCGGCATCTTATTTCGGACACGTTCCAGCACATCTTCATGGATAACGCTGTTTTCTGACTCTGGTATCTCAAAAGCTTCCATACGAAACCTCCTGACAGTCAAACGATTGAACGGTTGTTCATATATTCATATTATATTGCTTGCGGTGAATTTGTCAACAGCTTTTGGAAAAAATAAAGACAGTGACAGAAAAAATGGTGCTTCGATCCGGGGGAAAACATTGACTTTACACAATATTTCGTATAAACTGAACGAGTTAATAACCAATTATGGTAGGAGGCATAGTATGACTACGACAGAACTTTCCAAAGTTTGTCTGCAGGTGCGCCGCGATATCATCAATATGACGGCAAACGCCGGCAGCGGACATCCCGGCGGCTCCCTTTCCGCAGTGGAGCTGATGACCAGTGTATTTTTTAATCATATGCGTGTGGATCCGAGCAATCCCAAAAATCCGGATCGTGACCGCTTTGTTCTTTCTAAGGGCCACGCTGCCCCCTGCTACTATGCAGTGCTTGCGGCAAAGGGGTTTATCTCCCGTGACGAATACGCAAACTTCCGCCAGCTCCATAGTATTCTGCAAGGCCACCCCGATGCGAAGAAAATTCCCGGTGTGGACGCTTCTACCGGATCTTTGGGGCAGGGTGTTTCCATTGCAGTGGGTATGGCGCTTGGTGCAAAGCATCTCGGCAAGGACACGAAGGTTTACGCGCTTGCTGGCGATGGCGAGAGTCAGGAAGGCCAGATTTGGGAAGCCTATATGGCGGCTGCCCATTATAAGCTGGACAATCTGACCGTCATGATTGATAACAACGGTCTTCAGATCGACGGCACAAATGATGAAGTGATGTCTCTGGGCGATCTGAGCGCCAAGCTGCGCGCATTCGGTTTTGAGGTCTTTGAGCTTGCTGACGGCCACGATCTGGACGCGATCGAAGCAGCGCTTTCCGCCCCTGTGGTCGGCAAGCCCAAGGCAATTCTTGCGCATACTGTCAAGGGCAAGGGCGTATCCTTTATGGAAAATCAGGTCGGCTGGCACGGAAAGGCTCCTAACGAAGAGCAGCGTGCACAGGCACTTAAGGAATTGGAGGGTTGAGTCATGAGTGAAAAGAAAGCAACGCGTCAGGCTTATGGCGAAGCCTTGATCGAACTAGTTGAGAAGAATGATAAGGTTGTCGTCCTTGATGCCGACCTTGCCAATGCTACCCAAACCTGCAAGCTTGCCAAGGCGCATCCGGAGAAGTTCTACAACTGCGGGATTGCCGAGGGCAATATGATGGATATTGGTGCCGGACTCTCTACCATGGGGCTTATTCCCTTCTGCTCCACGTTCGCCATGTTCGCGGCAGGCCGTGCCTATGAGCAGATCCGCAACTCCATCTGCTATCCGCATTTCAATGTTAAAATCTGTGCGACCCACGCAGGCGTCTCGGTCGGCGAGGACGGCGGCAGTCACCAGTGCATCGAGGATATTGCGCTCATGCGTGTGATTCCGGGTATGACCGTCATCTGCCCTGCCGATGCAAATGAAGCCAAGGCTGCCGTCAATGCGATCGCGGAGCTGGACGGCCCGGTCTATATGCGCCTTGCGCGTCTTGCAACTCCTGTGTTTGAAGGCGATATGGTGAAACCCTTTACCATTGGAAAAGCGAATGTCCTGCGCGAAGGCAATGATGTCGCGCTGTTTGCTACCGGCTTGATGGTCAACGAAGCGCTGGAAGCAGCCAAGCTTTTGGAAGCCGACGGTATTGACGCCGCTGTGATCAATGTTCACACCATTAAGCCAATTGATGCGGAATGCGTAACGAAATATGCCGAAAAATGCGGCAAGGTCGTCACCATCGAGGAACATAGCGTGATCGGCGGTCTCGGTGACGCGGTTGCCGATGTCCTCATGGGTAAGGTGAACTGCAAATTCAAGAAAATCGGCGTGAATGACCAGTTCGGTCAGTCCGGCAAGGCAGCTGATGTTCTGCGCGAGTACGGTCTCACCGCCGATCAGATCGCCGCGAAGGTCAGGGAAATCTAAAACCGAAAGGAGAGACAAAATTTTGTTTTTGTCTCTCTTTTCTCCCTTTTGCCGTCTTGAATTTTTTGATTTTCGTAATATAATAAGCATATTCCAAACGTACCATTCGTTCTAAACATTTATAAAGGAGATTTACCATGGCAATTGTCACATCGAAGGAAATGTTCCGCAAAGCCTATGACGGCGGCTACGCCATCGGCGCATTCAACGTCAACAATATGGAGATTATCCAGGGCATCTGCGAAGCTGCCATTGAGCAGCGTGCACCGCTCATTCTTCAGGTCAGTAAGGGTGCCCGCAGCTATGCCAAGCATGTTTATCTCATGAAGCTCATTGAAGCAGCTGTCGAGGATGCTGAGCAAAGTGCCGGCTTTGACCTGCCCATCTGCGTCCATCTCGACCACGGCGACAGCTTTGAAATCTGCAAGTCCTGCATTGACGGCGGCTTTTCCTCCGTCATGATCGACGCTTCCTCCAAGCCCTTTGCCGAAAACGTTGAGGTCACCAAGAAGGTTGTCGAATACGCCCACGACCACGGCGTGGTAGTAGAAGCGGAGCTTGGCACACTTGCCGGCGTGGAAGATGAAGTCAAGGTCAGCGCCGAGGATTCCTCCTATACCCGTCCGGAGGAGGTCGAGGAGTTCGTCTCCAAGACCGGTTGCGACTCCCTTGCCATTGCCATCGGCACTTCTCACGGTGCTTATAAGTTCAAGCCTGAACAGTGCACGCGCAATGAAAAGGGTATTCTTGTCCCGCCTCCCCTGCGCTTTGATGTGTTGGAGGAAGTTTCCAAGAGACTTCCCGGCTTCCCTATTGTTCTGCACGGCTCTTCCTCTGTTCCTCAGGAGTTTGTCAAGAAGGTCAACGAGTTCGGCGGTAAGATGCCGGATGCCGTCGGCATTCCTGAAGAGCAGCTGCGCAAGGCCGCAACCATGGCTGTGTGTAAGATCAACATCGACTCTGACCTCCGTCTTGCCATGACCGCCAATATTCGTGAGTATCTCTGCGAGCATCCCGATGCCTTCGATCCGCGCCAGTATCTCAAGCCCGGCCGTGCTGCCATCAAGGAAATGGTCGCGCACAAGATGGTTGACGTGCTTGGCTGCAGCGGTAAGGCGTAATCCTTTACAGGATAAGGAGTGAGAGCAATGAAAGAATTGAAAGGTGCCTGTGTCATCGGTCAGTCCGGTGGTCCGACTTCGGTCATCAATGCGAGTGCTTACGGTGTGATTCGTACAGCACTGGATAATCCCAACATTACCGCTGTTTTCGGCGCAGAACATGGGATCAAGGGCGTGCTCAATGACCGCCTGTTTGATATGAGCAAGGAGGATGCCAAAGAGCTGGAGCTTCTCAAGTATACCCCTTCCTCCGCCCTCGGCTCCTGCCGCTACAAAATGAAGGACCCCGATGTGGATGATACCGATTACAAGCGCATTCTGGAGGTTTTCAGGAAGCACGATATCCGTTACTTCTTCTATAACGGCGGCAACGACTCCATGGACACCTGTAACAAGATCAGCAAATTTATGCAGCGCTCCGGCTACGAATGCCGCGTGATGGGCGTTCCCAAGACGATCGACAACGACCTCTTCGGCACCGACCACTGCCCCGGTTACGCTTCTGCCGCCAAGTATATTGCAACCTCCTGCATGGAGGTCTATCAGGACGCACGAGTGTATGATACCGGCATGATCTGCATCATTGAGATCATGGGCCGTCATGCCGGCTGGCTGACTGCCGCTGCCGCACTTGCCACCGAGTACGGCGCAGGTCCCGACCTCATTTATCTGCCTGAGACCGATTTCGATATCGACAAATTCCTTGCCGATGTCGAGCGCGTTTATAAGGAACGCGGCAACTGTATGGTCGCCGTTTCCGAGGGAATCCACTACGCCGACGGCGGCTTTGTTTCCGAGGCAAAGACATCCGCAACGGACGGCTTCGGCCATGCGCAGCTCGGCGGTCTTGCAGCACTGCTTGCCAATGTTGTGAAGGAAAAACTCGGTGTTAAGGTGCGCGGCATTGAGCTGAGCCTTCTCCAGCGCTGCGGCGCACACCTTGCCAGCGAAACGGACATTGAAGAGTCCTTTATGGCGGGCAAGGCTGCCGTTGAGAACGCGGCTGCCGGAATTACTGACAAGATGGTCGCGTTTGAGCGTGGTGAGATTGACGGACATTATGCCTGCAAAACCAAGCTTTTAAATCTCACCGATGTTGCAAACTTTGAGAAGAAAGTCCCTCTTGAGTGGATCAATGCCGAACAAAACTTTGTCACAAAAGAGTTTATTGACTACGCTCTGCCGCTCATTCAGGGCGAACCGAAACTCCCTAAGGAAGACGGTCTTCCCCGTTTTGCACGGCTCAAAAAAGAGCTTGCAAAGTAAAATAGCTTTACAGAAGAAGGACGCAAAAATCGTCTGACGCAGACAACAAAAAGAAGGCTCATTTTCAGAGCCTTCTTTTTTTATGTTACAGAATAATACAAATGAGACCGCCGTTGCCCTCGTTGATGATGCGTTCAAGCGTCTGGCGCAGTTTGACTCGCGCATCGTCCGGCATATGCTTAAGCTTTGCCTGCAGATCCTCGCTGACGATCTCGTGGAAGCTTCGTCCAAAGATGTTGGATTGCCAGATTTTTCCGGTATCTCCCTCGAATTCCTGCAGCAGATAGTTGACCATGTCTTCGGACTGTTTTTCGTTGCCGACAATGGGCGAAACAGTCGTTTCAATATCTGCACGGATCATATGGATGCTCGGCGCGCTTGCCTTAAGTTTTACGCCGTACCGTCCGCCCTGCTTCATGATCTCCGGTTCCTCAAGGTTGAGCTCATCAACACTCGGAACCACAATACCATAGCCGGTATCGCGCGCATCTTGAACGGCCTGCGCAACTTTGTCATACTCTGCCTTGACCGAGGACAGTTGTGTCAGCAGCGACATCAAATCGCCATCGTCCTTGACATCAAAGCCAGACTGCTGAGAAAGTGTTTGATAGAATAGCGAACGTGGAAGCTGCAATTCAGCACGTGCAATCCCTGTTCCGAGATCAATCGAGAGTGTTTTTGCCGAACTGATGCTCTCGTATGTGCCCATCGCAGCAATTGCCGGTGCGATTCCACGAATGCAGTGAAGACCGCTTGCTCCCTCGCGTATGGCCTGATAGAGACCGCATTTAATGGGGTGTTCGTTATCAAGAGCTTCTACCCACGGCGGAATAAACAGATCAAGCTCGGAAACGGGAAACTCATAGAGGATCGCCTGCAAAATATCGGCAACGGCCGCATCGTCAAGCAGCAGACAGTTGACCGGAAGACACGTAACACCATAGCGGTCAGAGATATCGTTTGCGATCGCCTTGACACGCGCAGACTCGGGATCTTCCGCGTTCAGCAAAACCAGGAACGGCTTTCCGATCTCCTGCAGCTCACGGATCACGCGGCCCTCTGCCTCAATATACGCTTCACGCGGAATATCGGTAATGCTGCCGTCGGTGGTGATCACGATGCCGATGGTAGAATGCTCCCGAATGACACGGGAGGTGCCAAGCTCCGCCGCTTCGCTCATCGTGACCTCACGATCGAGCCACGGCGTTGTTACCATGCGGGGGCTATCCCCTTCCATCGTCCCCGTTGCACCGGGAACCATATAACCGACACAGTCGATGAGCCGGACAGAACAGCTTCCGCTCTCATCGAGTGCGATGTCAACTGCCTCTTCGGGGACGAACTTCGGTTCCGCCGTCATAACCATGCGACCGCTTCCGCTTTGCGGCAGTTCGTCCTTGGCCCGCTCTCTGCGGTAGACATTGTCTATGTTCGGGATGACCTGTGTTTCCATAAACCGCTTGATAAAGGTAGATTTGCCTGCTCGAACGGGGCCGACAACGCCGATATAAATATCCCCGGAGGTGCGGACGGAAATATCCTGATAAATTTGAGTATTGGTATTCATCGTCTGTCCTCCCATCTCAGCGTTTCCGTGGGATCAGCAGAAGCTGACCATCTTTTGCCGCTGCTTCCTCCGCCAATTCGTTTGCCCGGAGAATGTCCTCAACCGTTGTACGGTATTGTTTGGCAAGATTCCAAAGAGTTTCCCCCGATGACATGGCTCGAAGCACCAAGGATGGCATATTTGACGATGCGTTTTCCTGCTTTTCTGCACTCAGGGATGTCAAACACGGGTAACATGGCGCGATAGCGGCCGCGACGGTGAACTCAACCGGGAAACGAACCTCCACCCCACCGGAGGTTACGCTTGCCATAATGTCGTTTGCGCAAACGTTGCGGATGCTGAGCCGTCCGGATGTTTGGACATCCGTGTCAAGCGAGACCTCTGCGCGGCGTTCGCATAGCAGGGGGCTGCCATTCTCATCAAGATACAATACCTTAATGTTGGCTGTGGATCGCAGTGTGCAGCCGTCACCACTTTGTGAGATGCCGGTATTCCCAAAGCTGACATCTGCGCAGAGAATTGTTTGGACGGCAACGCCGGTTTCAATCTGCTCACGCATCATCTGCTGGCGCAGAAACAACTCCGAAGATTCAGACAGTTCGACCTGATCGGTCTTTGCCTTTAAATCGTAGGCGGTGCTGTAAAGATCGACAATGCAGCAAATACTTTTTGTCTGACGCAAAACAACAAAGACGCTGATAAAGAGCTTAAGTGAAATTGTATGCGTGTCATCCGGTGCGCTTTCACTGCCGATATGTATTTCGCATCCGGTCATACGCAGTGCAGCATCACAATAGAGTGCCGACTCGGTGTCTTCCTTTCCTTCTATGATCTGAGAAAACGGAAGCTCGCTGCTCATCTGTGAGATCATGCCGCTGTCGGTCAGATAAAGAACGTCCAGACAGGCGATTCCTTTTAAGATCAGCTTATTGCCAACGCTTTTGCACTCCGTTACCCTCGGCATACACTTTGAGCGCAGAATCTCGCGTACAGGATCTTTTACGCTTGAAAGGACAACTTCCTCGGAGAAAACAAAGTCCTTCTCCCGGATTCCCTGAATCAGTGAGATATCGTGATTTTGGCAAAGCGTTTCGATCTTGTATGCATCCTTTTGCTCGATATCGCCGCAGGTTGTCAGAGTTGTCGGTTCGTACGGTGAAAGGCACACCTCAACAGATACCCTCGTAAAAATCTTGCGTGGGTTTAGCATTCGTACTTCCGGTGCGCTGATTTGCCCCTCCATGCACACCTCTCCAAAGCTCTTTCCGGGACGTCCCTCGAGAGTATAATCAACCGGTATGGAATACTCCAGCGATCGAATCCCCTGTGTATCCTCCGCCATGTAGAGCAGCGTCATTTTAATGGTGCCGGAAACACTGATCCTTCCTTCTGAAATCTCGCGGCTTCGCAGGAAAAGACAACCGCTCGCATCAACGATGCGGGCTATATCCGGACAGTAGTCCGGTACGATCGTTTCCATCGTTTCCTCATGTGTATCACATAGCTGCGGTAATGCCTGATAACAGGCAAAGTGTTCTTTTTGCAGTTCCAGTTCCATGGTAGTCCTCTCCTTTGGCACGGTGTTGCTTCACTCTATGACACAAAGAAGATGAATATGCCAAGCAGTTTACTCCTTGATTCCGAACAGCACTCGCAAAATACTGCTGAGAGCCTTTGGCGACTTCCAAATAACGATTTTCATTGATTTCCCCCTTAAAACCTTTTTATACATCCGATTCCGCAGAAGATCAGCAGAAATGCGACCAAAAACATCAGCGCGCCGACAGGAAAGACTGCGACGATGAAGATCGCAAGACCGAGCGCAAGTGCGCAAAGCCCTGCACAGCGCCATGGATTGCGATACATATTCTGTCCCCCTCTCTTCGCTCACGTTTTTGCTATCACAGTATATACAGAAGCGGATGATACCGTCACAAAAAAGGCAGCGAACCAATCCGGTTCGCTGCCTGATGACGCTTGTTCAGTTTTGCCATTCTTTCAGATCTTTCAGCTCCTGATAGAGCCTTATATAGCTGTCATGTCGGCCTTTGACGATTTTTCCGTCCTGAACGGCATCAAGGACTGCACATCCTTTTTCCTTCGTGTGACTGCAGCCGACGAAGCGGCAATGATCCAAATAAGGGATAAACTCAGGGAAGGTCTCAGGGAGATGATGTTTCAGCTCAAGATTCAATTCATCTGCCTCGAAGGAGGAAAAACCGGGGGTGTCAATGATCTCTGCACCGTCGGCCGTATGATAAAGCTCCACGTGCCGCGTTGTATGACGACCGCGTCCGAGTGCTGCACTCACCTCTCCCACCTGAATTTGAAAACCGGGATCGAGCGCGTTGAGAATACTGGACTTTCCAACGCCGGAATTTCCTGTAAAGGCAGATAGCTTTCCACCAATTGCAGCACGGAGCCTGTCGATTCCCTCTCCCGTCTCAGCACTGACGCACAGCGTGGAGAAGCCGGAGGCGGTATAATAGGCGGCCAAGTCCTCTGCAGGGTCCAAATCACACTTGTTGATGCAAATGAGAACATCGCATTTTTTGAGTGCCGCAACGGCAGTCATTCGGTCAACAAGATACGGCTCCGTCTTTGGAATCGCGTTGGAGCAGATGATCACCAGCTGGTCAATATTCGCGACAGACGGTCGTTCAAAGTAATTTCGGCGCGGCAGGATCTCCTCAACCCGGCCTTCCCCGTTTCCGAGATCAATAATCTCGACATAATCACCGACCAAAGGGGAAAGTCCTTCCTTTCGGAATTTTCCGCGTGCTTTACAGCGGATCATCCTACCGTCACAGTTTACATAATAGAATCCGCTCAGTGCCTTATCAATTCTACCCCTCACGGTGACACCGCTTCTTTCGATTGGTCGATTGTCGGCGGAGTGTTTCCGCCGCTGACAGTGAGGTTAATGGTTGTGCCGGGGGCAACCTCCTGATTCGCCTCGATGCTCTGGTAAAGGACGATCCCCTCTTCCACGGACGAGCTGATATCGTAGGTGACCTCGCCGCAAACAAGGCCAAGCTGAGTGAGATTCTGCCGCACGGTGTCAACATGGAATCCGGTACAGGTAGGGACGATGACCGATTTTTGCTCAATTCCCTTGCTGATGACCAGCGTGACCGTATCGCCGAAGCGAATCATTTCACCGTAGGACGGGTCTGTCTTGATCACGCAGCCTGAAGTAACCGAATCAGAATAATCCTCGGAATTGATCAGATTCAGGTCAAGATCAAGATTTTTCAGTTGGATCGTGGCAGAACGGTACTCCTGACCGACCAGATTGGGCATAGGCTCCGTCTTAATGCCGGTACTGACGAAAACGGAAATCAACCGATCCCCTTTGACGATTTTTCCCGACTCCGGCGTTTGCTCGATAATTTGTCCGGCAGGATATTCGCTGCTTGCGCGCTGTCCGATCTGCTCAACGGTAAAAACATCGCTGATCTCCGGATCTGCAAGCACCTCTTCCATGGTTTTTCCCAACAAGTTCGGAACGGGAAACTCTGTTTTCGCGGGAGTGGAGAAGCTGCCGATAATAAAGTAAAACAGTGCAAAGACAATAGCAGCTGCAGCAGCGATTCCTCCAATGATCATAGCGGTCTTGTGCTTCTTCTCGCTGCCTTCAGATTCCTCTTCATCCTCCTCGGAATGATGATTCACGGCTTTTACCGCAGGAATATACTGCGTCGGCTCCTCGTTTGCCTCGCGGTGAAGATCCTCAATGGTAAAGTCAAGGTCGACTTCAGGGTTCTTGCGAAATTCCTCGAGGTCGATGAGCATTTCCTCCGCTGAACGATAGCGCTTTTCAATATCCGATGCCATCGCCTTCATGCAAATAAGCTCCAGTGCTTCCGGTACTTCCGGATTGATCTCGCGTGGAGAAAGCGGGACAGCACTCAAATGCTGGATCGCAACAGAAACAGCACTATCGCCCTCAAAGGGCAGGCGATTGGTCAAAAGCTCGTAGAGAACGACGCCTGCACTGTAAATGTCGCTGCGTGCGTCCGTTCGATCGCCCTTTGCCTGCTCGGGAGAAATATAGTGGACAGAGCCAAGCGCCTCCTGCGTAAGCGTCTGCGCCGAGTTGGAAAGGCAGGCGATGCCGAAGTCGGCAACCTTAACACTACCGTCTCGCAGTACCATGATGTTCTGAGGCTTGATGTCGCGATGGATAATACCGCGGGAATGTGCGTGGCTGAGCCCCTTTATGATCTGAGTGACGAAATGGAGCGCTTCCCGCCAGTTGAGCTGACCGCGCTTTTCCATATACTGCTTGAGCGTGATCCCGTCGATCAGCTCCATAACGATATACTCTGTTTCTCCACGGGACACATCGTAAACCGAAACAATATTCGGATGAGAAAGCATCGCAACCGCCTGCGATTCATCACGAAAACGGCGGCGGAAATCGGCATCTTCCGCAAGATCACTTTTCAGCACCTTAACGGCGACCAGTCGATTCAGCCGGTGACATTTTGCCTTATACACAACTGCCATACCGCCGCTGCCGATCACTTCAAGCAGCTCGTAGCGGTTGTCCAGCATTTTACCAATCATTTTATCCATACCGATCCCCCTTCCTTACGAATTTTCCAGCAAAACAGCCGTCACGTTGTCGGGCGCACCGTGCTGTTTCGCGAGTGCGATCAGAGCAGATAGTCTATCCTGCAAATCAATGGTGCTGCAAACGGCGTGGAGGATCTCCTCATCCGTTGCCGTCACGATCAGACCATCTGTGCACAGCAGCAGCAGATCGCCTTCCTTCAAAACCATCTCATAGGAGTCACAGGCTGCATCGGGTTCAGGACCGAGTGCCCGGGTGATCAGATTGCGGTTGGGGTGCGTACGTGCCTCTTCGGCGGTAATGTCGCCCTTCTCGACCAAGTGCTCCACGACAGAATGATCATGCGTGATGCGGCTGATCTCACCGTCGCGAATCAGATACGCACGACTGTCACCGATGTTGCTGATGACGGCATTGCCATCATGGCAAATGGCAGAAACAAGTGTCGTGCCCATTCCGTGACAGTCCGGATCCTCCAAAGCGCGCTGATGCACAGCGGTATTTGCCTGTGCCACGCAAAAAGAAGAAAGCTCGCGCAGCTGCCGTTCCGTCATATCGTTGTTGAGCAGCGTCTTGAGCTGCTCCATATAGGTGTTTGCCGCAAGCTGACTTGCAATCTTTCCACCGCGCTGTCCGCCCATACCATCGCAAACAACAGCAAGGAGATATTGGGAAGTTTCCTCGATCGAAAAGGAATCCTGATTCTCCTGGCGACGAAGGCCAATATCCGTTAAACCTGAAAACTTCATATCTCCTCGCCTCCCTGTTTCTCCATTTCCTTGCGTCTAAGCTGACCGCAAGACGCATCAATATCTCCGCCGAGACTGCGCCGGACAGTTGCCGTAATGCCGTGCGACTCCAACCGCTTTTGGAATGCTGCAACACGCTTACTGGGTTTGAGCTCACTTTCCACCACATCGTTGAGCGGAATCAGATTCACATGTCCCGGCATCCCGTGGATTTTCCTGGCAAGTAAATCTGCTTGCCAGTCGTTGTCGTTTACACCGTCAATCATTGCATACTCAAATGAGATGCGCCGTCCGGTCGTCTTAAAATAGCGGTGGCAGGCAGCAAAAAGATCTTCCACATCATAGGCCTTATTGACCGGCATAATGCGGCTTCGTGTCTCGCTATCCGGTGCGTGCAGGGATACAGAGAGCGTCAGCTGAAGATCTTCCTTTGCCAGCGCATCAATTCCGGGCACAATGCCGCAGGTTGAGAGCGAAATATGGCGCATTCCGATATTCAGACCATCCGGATGATTCACAAGCTCCAAAAAACGCAGGACCGTATCCCGGTTGTCGAGCGGTTCACCGATGCCCATAAGGACAATATTCGAAATCTCCAAGCCGGAGTCAAGCTGAGTAAAAAGAACCTGATCAATCATCTCCGAAGGGCGAAGATCACGCACCTTGCCTGCAACCGTTGAAGCACAGAACTTACACCCCATGCGACAGCCGACCTGCGAGGAAATGCAGACCGTATTTCCGTGGTGATAGGACATAAGTACCGTCTCAATGCAATTCCCGTCAGACAGACGCCAAAGGTATTTCATGGTACCGTCAAGAGCGGAAACCTGCTTGCGTGCAATTTCCGGCGAGGTAATGAAATACTCTGCCGAAAGCTTTTCGCGCAGACTTTTCGGCAGGTTGCTCATCTCATCGAATGATCTAACGCCTTTATGAAGCCAGGAGAAAATCTGCTTACCGCGAAACGCGCTCTCGCCCATTGCCTTGAGTGCATCCGTGATTTCTCCCTGCGTCATGGATTTGATATCAGTCATGGTCTCTCCTTCTCATGCGGCAGATAAAGAAGCCATCTGTCGCGTGTATCTGCGGCCACATCGTTATGTGACCGGGAACCTCCCCGACCGGTGCAGGGAGCGCAAATAATTCATAGGTAAAATCAGGGTGGGATGAAAGAAATGCGTCGGTCAGAAGTTCATTCTCTTCAGGCAGGATCGTGCAGGTGGAATAGATCAGAATACCCCCACGCTTAACATAGCGAGCGCTGTTTGCAAGAATTTCCGCTTGAATTTTGGGAAGCTTTGCAAGCTCATCTGCGTCCTTGTAGCGCACATCGGGCTTTTTGCGGATAATTCCAAGGCCGGAGCAGGGTACATCACAAAGCACAACATCAAACGCTTCGTTCCACTCCTCATGAAAAACACGGCCGTCTGCTGCAGCTGTTTCGATGCAGGTGATTCCAAGCCGCTGCGCGCCATCACGGATGCGTTTTAACTTATTCTCATGCAGATCGCACGAGAGGATGCTGCCTTCGTTTTCCATCAAAAATGCTGCACCGAACGATTTTCCACCGGGAGCGGCACAAACATCAAGAACTCTGTCACCGCGCTTACAGTCCGCTATGCAGGCAACGAGCTTGGCCGCCGCATCCTGCACGGTGAATTTCCCCTTATAAAAGGCAGGGAGTGTCGTGAGATCGCCGGTGCCGGAAAGCTCCAGACAGCCGGGTACCCAAGTGTGCTCCCTTACACCGATGCCCGCATCCGTCAACTCACGCGCAAGACTCTCTGCTGTGGTGACAAGCGGGTTTACCTGCGCGGTCATGGGGGCGGCCTCGTTGTTGAGACGAAGAAACGCCTCTGTTTGTTCCCGTCCCAACAGGGACAGCAATCGCTCCACCAGCCACACGGGATGACTGAATCGAATGGAAAGCTGTGCCACATCATCTTCCGGCAGCTGTGGCAGTTTTTCCTTATTTTGCGATATTTTTCGCAGGACCGCATTGACAAGACCGGCTGCCTGGGCGCGCTTGGTATTTTTTGTCAATGCCACCGCCTCATTGACTGCTGCACTGTCCGGAACCTTGTCCAGAAACAGGATCTGATACGCCCCGATGCGCAGAATGTCAAGCAGCGGCGGCTGCAGATGTTCTGCCCTTTGAGAACAGTAAGCATCGATGTAATAATCAAGCAGCAGCTTATTCTGCATGACACCGTAAACAATGCGGCTGCACAATGCTGCGTCGGGTGCAGAAAGCGTATCGGTTTTGAGCGCCGCTTTGAGTGCCGCATCTGCCCAGGCGTCATTTTTGCGGCAGGCAATCAAAACCCGCAAAGCGCATTCTCTTGCATTCGCTTTCATAATCGTAATTGCTCCTCAGTTCAGGTAGGTTCCGGCGGTAATGCGCTTGCCGTTACAATAGGCATTTGCTGCCATACGCTTTCCGCCGTCCGGCTGGAGCTCGGTAATCAGAATGCTCTGTCCGTTGCCGCAGGCGACCTCAATGCCGCGTTTCGTTGCCTTCATTTTTCCGGCAGGATCGTTCGTCGCGCTCCACTGCTCGGCACGGTAAAGCTTCACTGTCTGCTCCCCAAGCATCGCCGTGGCGCAGGGCCAGGGGATTAAGCCTCGAATCTGATCCAGAATCTGACGGCTTGTTTTGTTCCAGTCAATCGGAGAGAGTTCACGCGAGAGCATGGGCGCATAGGTCGCATTTTCATGATCCTGTGGCGTGCGGATGGCTGTGCCGTTTTGAATCTGTCCGATTGCCTCGGAAATAGCATCGGAGCCGATCGCAGCAAGCTCAACAAACAGCTCTTCGGCGTTAATTTCCGGTGAGATGGGCATTTTCTTCACCAAAATCATGTCACCGGTGTCACACTCCTCCGCCATGTGCATGATGGTGACGCCCGTTTCCTGCTCACCGTTGAGGAGCACCCAGTTAATGGGAGCCGCCCCACGGTACTTCGGCAGAATCGAGGCGTGCACATTGATGCAGCCCATCGGGGGTACTGCAAGCATTTCGGCCGGAAGAATACGGCCGTAGGCAGCGACAACAACCAAGTCCGGCTGCAGCGCCTGAAGGTCAGCAAGCGCGGTACCGTCACGCATTTTGACAGGCTGATAGACAGGGATATTGTGCTCCGCCGCGCATTCCTTTACCGGGGACGGTGTGACCTTGCCGCGGTTTCTCGGCTTGTCCGGCTGCGTAAAAACACCGCAAATCTCATGCCCGTCGGCAATCAGCCGCTCCAGAATGGTACGGGCAAACGGCGGCGTACCCATAAAGACGATTCTCATTCTTCAACAGTTCCTTTCCCTTGCGTGCGCACATACAGAGTCACTCGTCTTCGTGTTCGCGCAGATACTGCTCCAGCTCCTCATCTGTGAGAACCCTGCAATGCTCCGTATAAAGATGACCGTCCAGATGCTCAATCTCATGGCAGAAGCAGCGGGCAGTCAGTTCCTCGTCCTCAACCTCAAAGGTCGTTCCGAAGCGATCCTGTGCGCGCACACGCACAAGCATCGGGCGCGTGACAATACCGTACTTCCCCGGTACACTCAGGCAGCCCTCGAGACCGGTCTGTTCCCCTTCGGTCTTGATAATTTCGGGGTTAATGAGCTCAATGATTTCACCCTGTTCGTCCTCCACGATGCACACGCGCCGCAGGATGCCAACCTGCGGTGCAGCAAGTCCGACACCACCCGCCTCAGCAAGAGTGTCTGCCATATCATCAAGAAGCTGGTGGAGCCTTGCATTGAATTCCGTCACCGGACGGCAGACTTTTTCAAGACAGGAATCGCCTTTTTCCCGAATGGTGCGAATAGCCATAGTATAATCCTCTTTTCTTTTTTCTATTGTAAAGCATTGCAGTCTGCAAAAATGTCGAGACCGCGGTTTTCTTTATGCCGGTGGAAAGCAAGCAAAAACTCGGCAACGAGCTTGCGAAGTTCAGCGCAGTTTTTTCCGGCAATATAAACGCGATAGCGATAGCGATTGTTTACTTTAATGATCGGTGCGCCTGCCGGTCCCAAAACCTCGAGGGAAAGCGTCCTTAGATCCGGGCGCAGTACTGCCGCGTTAAGTCCGTTTTTCAGCGCATTCGCCGCGGAGAACACACGGCTTTCGTCTGTTCCGCTGACGGTAAAGACAAACAGATCTGCAAACGGTGGGTAGCGACGGAGCCTGCGCATGCGAAGCTCACTCTGGTAAAATGCTTCGTAGTCCTGCGCGGCGGCAGATTTGATTACGATGTTTTCCGGGGTGTAGGTCTGAATCACTGCACGGCCTTGTTTGCTCCCACGTCCTGCACGACCGACGACCTGCGACAAAAGGTCAAAGGTACGCTCTGCTGCGTGAAAATTATCGACATAGAGAGATAGATCTGCATCCAGAACACCGACCAGCGTGACATTTTCAAAATCCAGACCCTTTGCCACCATTTGCGTTCCAAGCAAAATGGGAATATTCTCCTCTTCAAATTTTTTGAAGATCGCTTCGTGTCCGTGCGCAGCGCTGACCGTGTCGGTATCCATACGCAGGATCTTTTTGCCGGGAAACAGTGCCGAGAGTTCTTCTTCTGCCTTCTGCGTACCGCAGCCAACATACTTCATCATGCCGCCGCAGTCAGGGCAACGATCGAACGCAGGTTTCGAGTGGTTGCAATAATGGCACATCAGACGCCCGTTGGCACTGTGGTAGGTCATCGGTACGCTGCACCGGGGACATTCCGGAACAGCGCCGCATTCACCGCAGAGAAGCATTCTTGAGTTGCCGCGCCGGTTCAGAAACAGAATACTCTGTTCCCCACGCTCCAGATTTTTTTTAAGTTCCTCGCGCAAAACAGAGCTGATAATACTGCCGTTTCCTTCTTTCAGCTCCTGCCGCATATCGGCAATCAGCGTGCGAGGAAGGCTTTTTTTATTATATCGCCTGTTAAGTGGAAATACTTGATAGCGTCCTTCTCTTGCGTGATAAGCGGTTTCTATTGTCGGAGTTGCCGAGCCAAGCAGCAGCAAAGCATTCTGCTGCGCACAGCGAAACTGAGCAATATCCTGGGTTTTATAACGAGGCGGGTTTTCCGAGCAATAGGTCGGCTCCTGTTCCTCATCAATGATAATAATTCCGAGGTTCGAGATCGGGGCAAAAACAGCACTTCTTGTGCCGAGCACAACGCTCACTTCGCCGCGGGAAATACGCTTCCACTGATCGTATCGTTCTGTCAGGCGAAGTCCGCTGTGCAGCATGGCAACCTGGTTTCCGAAGTAGGCAGTGAATTTTCGCAGCATCTGGGGGGTAAGAGCGATCTCAGGAACAAGGATCATTGCATTTTTTCCGTCCTCGATCGTCTGCTGAATGAGGCGAAGATAGACCTGCGTTTTACCACTTGCCGTCACGCCGTGCAAAAGCGCAGCTTTTCCCACGCCGCACTCCATAAGTGTTTTCAAACCATCGAATGCAGCCTGCTGCTCATCATTGAGAACAATGGGTGATGCATTTGCCACAGTCTGATAGTTTGCTACACGCAATACTTCCTGCTCGGAGAAAACGATCAGCCCTGCTTTTTCCATACTGCGCAGCGTCTTTATTCCTGCGCCGGTATAGTAGGACAATTCTGTTGCACTCATGGTTCCTTCGGTCGCAAGAAGCTTAACCACAGAATAACGGACGGGCGATGACCGCTTCTTTTTTTCTACAGCCGCGATCGCTTCCTCTGTGCTGAGCGCAAGGCTGACCATGCGCAGGACTTTATCATTCACCTGCTGAGAGGCTGTCACTTCTTTTTTAAGAATTCCCTGTTCAACAAGTGCCTTCAGCATCTTTTCCGTCACGCCGCCGTGAAGCTTGCGCAAGGCAGCATACTCAAGCCGGTCCGCAGTAAAGAGGGTGCGGATTACCGTTTCTTCTGCACTTCCCTCCTCAAGCGATTCAAGCATCCGGGCAGCATCGACATCACTTGACAGGCGATAGAACTCACGGTAACGGAGCCAGATTCCACCCGGCAGGACAGCTTTGATTGCATCATAATAGGTGCAGAAATAACGTGCCTTCATCCACTTGACCAGCTTCAACAGTTCTTCGCTCATCAGCGGTGCATCATCAAGCACACTGTCGATCGGCTTATAGCTCGGTAAGACCTCACCAAAAGTTTTCTCCATGACAAAGCCTTCGCTGCGGCGGTTACCTCGTCCAAACGGGATCATAACACGCATTCCTGGACAAATCGTTTCGCGAAACGCCTCGGGTACAAAATAGGTATAGAGCTTATCTGCCGCATACGGGACTTCAGAGACTGCGATGCGTGCAAGGGCGTATTCTACCATGCAGTCTCCTCCTCTCTCGTTTCGCGGCAGAAAATTCTCACTCAGCTTATCGAAAAAGTCTTTTTGATAAGCTGAGGCAGATTTTGACAGGCTGTTTTACTTTACGATGGTCGTGTCAATATCGGCAGTGCTGAGCTTGCCGTCAGCCACTTCGTTAATGGCGCTCGTAACGGGCTTTTCTGTCAGGCGAGTACCTTCGTTATCAGCTTTTTCGGCAATCTGGCGGGCACGACGTGCAACCACATTGACAAGAAGGTAACGGTTTTCAACGTACTTGTTGAGCGTAGACATTGCAGGATAGAGCATCATAATAATTACTTCCTTCTGCCGGTTTCCGGCTAAAATTTTTTCAGTTCAGAATGTCCATGCGGTCGGAGGGTTTGCAATGCTCCGCAAGCATGATGGCATTGATTTCGCGCACAGCTTGTTCCACTGTGTCGTTGATCACAAAATAATCGTAGGTATTGGCGTTTTGCAGCTCGACCTTTGCACGAACCAGGCGCTTTTGGATCTTATCAACACTGTCTGTTCCGCGACCGACCAAACGCTTTTCCAGCGCATCCCAGGACGGCGGCGCAATGAAAATCCGCACAACATCGGGACGCTTGCTTGTCACCTGAATCGCACCCTGCAGCTCAATATCGAGAATAACGTCCTTCCCCCGCTCCATGGCATCGTCAACAAACTTCTTCGGCGTTCCGTAGAAGTTTCCGACATACTCCGCATATTCCAGGAACTCATCCTCATGGATCATCTGCTGGAAACGGTCAACATTGATGAAGTGGTAGTGAACACCGTCGATCTCGCCTTCACGCGGCTGACGGGTCGTTGCAGAGATGGAAAAGTACAGATCATCGCGGTTCTTGAAAAGCTCTTTCAGTACCGTGCTCTTACCTACTCCGGACGGTCCGGAAATAATGAAAGTTTTGCCTTTTGTCATTGTTCCCTCCGTGCGGCAGCCTCCCCAAAAAGACGTCAGCTGTCACAGTTAATTTTAATCAGAATCCGTGTATTCTATCACCGGATTACTCATCCTCCATGCCGAGGATTTCAATTCCCATGCGTGCAGTCACCTTTTCTGCGGGAATGGCGGAAAGTACCACATGATCACTGTCCATAATAAAGACAGATGCAGTCTTGCGCCCGTAGGTCGCATCGATTAGCATACCGCGCTCACGCGCTTCCTGAATTAGTCGCTTGATCGGTGCGCTGTCCGGTGCGACGACGGCAAGCATACGCTCTGCCGACACCATATTGCCAAAGCCGATGTTGATAAGCTTCATGCAGCACCCCCCTTATTCAATGTTTTGCACCTGCTCGCGGATCTTCTCGACCTCCGCCTTGAGCGCCACTACATCACGGGCGATGGATATGTCGTTGCACTTCGAGCCGATCGTGTTGCTCTCGCGGTTGACTTCCTGAATCAAAAAGTCCATCTTTCGGCCCATCGGCTCGTTGGAGACGAGCATATCACGCAGCTGGGAAACATGGGAACGGAGACGGACGGTCTCCTCGTCAACGGCAATTTTATCGGCATAGATTGCAGCTTCCGTAAGAATACGGGATTCTTCGATCGTGGTTGACTGCAAAACCTCCTGCATACGGGCAGTGAGCTTTTCGCGGTATTCCTTCACTGTTTCGGGAGAACGCAGCTCCACCTTGCCGGTAAGCATTTCGATCGTGGTAAGGCGGCTGCCGATGTCCGCGGCAAGCTTTTCACCCTCAGTCGCGCGCATGGCATTGTAATTCTTGATGGCTTCATCCAGCACCGCACAAATATCAGCAGCAATGCTCTCGAGATCTTCCTCTGCCTTTGTGACGGTCAAAACATCGGGGAATTTTGCAATTGTCGATGCACTGACCTCACTTCCGAGACCGAGCAGATCGCTGATATGGCACAATGCCTGATAATAGCCCCTGGCAAGTCCCTCGTTGACGGTGACAACCGCCTCATCGGTGCCGGTGGAGTCGATCGTCACAAAGACATCGACTTTACCGCGGGAAATTGCCTTTTGCACACGTGCCTTCACTGCGTCTTCAGCAAAAATATAGGCGCGCGGCATCTTGACCGTACAGTCGAGATAGCGGTTATTGACACTGCGAAGCTCGACCGTAATATCTCGATTTGATCTTGTTTCTTTGGCTCTTCCGTAGCCGGTCATACTTTTGACCACAATACTTTTCCTCCATTGTACTTTAGAAATAGCAAGGCAGACAGTAATAACCGCCGCCGCAAAGCAAATTCACACATGCCATTGTTCCGCAAATTCGAAGGCATGATGCGGAATCAAAATTTGCTGTACCGAAGCTGCCAAAGCCGCTTGGACGGTACCCAACGCGATTCATAGAGTCGAGCGCTGCATTGTATTCCGGGTTGTTAGGCTCCATGGAAACAGCAGTCTCAAAATATCGCTTTGCCTCGTCCATCCAGCCGCGGCGGGAAGCGACAAATCCCATCAGGAAATTCCACTCCGCATCGTGTTCCGATACCGAAGCAAGCAGCCGTTCGGCTGCAGTAATATCACCGCGGTTGATGGCAAGACGAACCTGCTGCAATACGCTATTGCCGGAAGCAGAGCTGCCATAGCTGCCATAGTTCGCATAGCCGGAAGCACCGGGGGATACCTTGCGCTGCTTTTGAATCAGCTCATAGGCTTCATTGATCTCCTTCATCTTCTCCTGCGCAAGGTCAGCAAGCGGATTATCGTGGTAATTGTCCGGATGATACTTTCGGGCAAGCTCACGGTATGCCTTTTTCACCTCGTCATCAGAAGCGGTCGAGGGAATATTCAGAACTTTGTAGGGGTCGGTCATACGGTAACCTCAAATCTATTGTTTTTTTCTAATCGTTTGGTACGAAGCGGTTTATGGTATCTTCCCTCGAGCACGGCTTTTCCGATACCGTATAGACTCTCATAGAAAATACTATCCAAAATCGGTGTCCATGTGCCGTAGTCCCAAAGGGCATATGCACCTGCCATTTGTCTGATCGACTGGTCAAGCGTCTGAGCAAGAAGGCTTTTTGTCTGCGCGTCAAGCCTGTCAGATGTCAAATGGTACCGGTAGCGCAGCGGATTATAGCTCCCGTTTCGAGCATCCCGAGTAAAATCATCCGCCGCGTCAACTAAATAGATCCAGCGGCCGAGATGATAGAAAATCTGGCTGAGAATACGCCGGCGGATCGGATCATCCACGCACTGCGCAATATCCGCCATCAATGCCGCAAACGGTTCAGCCGCCTCATCAATCGAGGCACAGCATGCTTTTTCCCTTTGACTGAGATCCAGCAAATGCTTTTGTACCGTTTCATCGAAATCCGGCACAAGGCTCTTTGCCTTTTGATAGGAGCGTCGGTACAGCAGCGCCGCCAGGCGATATTTTAGACCCTTCCAGAAGCCGTGATCCGCAATGTGATCCTGAAGCTGCCACCAGAAGAGAATCATACTGCGGTCAGCTGCCAAATTGAGTGCCTGTCCTGATTTGACCGCTTGCCGCGCCTTGCAAGGATGCACGATGCAGCGGCAGCTCTCACATTCCGGAGCTTCCGGCTGCGAGAGGAGAATGGCGAGAAGAGTAAAATCATAATTGAGGAGAAAGCGGGTAAAAAAGCTGTACCGTCTTCCAAGTGTATGACACATACCGCAATATACAGACCGAAACCGCTCCCGTTCCTCCGCGCTGAGTCTGTCCGATGAGGGACGAATATAACCAAACACGTTTGTATCCCCTCAGAACAGCCGCACAATGGTAAACTGCATCCCACCGGTCTGCTTGATCCGGCGGTCATAAAAAACGGCGGGCAGAATGCCGATGCAAAAAGCAGCAATGGCGATCAGATAACGCAGTCCTTCGCTGTAAATCCAGTCCGTGCAGAAGTAGCCCAGCATAAACAGGGCAAACGGCAAAATGTAGACAACAAACATAATGTGAAGGAGCTTTTTTGAGTTGCTCTCCACAATTACCTTCTGTCCGACCTGTGCGTGAATGGGATTCTGGGCAGTAGCGTAAACGGATGTTCCCGATACACCGCAGCCTGCACATTCCTCACAATCATGTCCACAGGCGGATTTGCGAGGAACGGATATTTCGGCCGTGCCATTATGAAAGACCCTCTCAACCGTAGCAATTTGTGTCATAGTCTCTCCTTCTGTGCTTTAGCTCTCGCCGATATGAACCGTCACCTCATAGGTTCCGACCGAACCGACATCATACTTGTCCACCTGAACGCGTGCAGGAACCGTGTAGCTTCCGCTGGCATCGGCAACATCGGCAAGATCAGCGATTATATAGACATCTTTTGCACTTACCTTCGCAATTTCTTCCGCAGTCCCGCGCAATACAACAGGCAATGTTGAGGTAACGATGGAGACGGATCTGCTTGCCCCCAGATTTTCATAGCTGAAACGTGTTGCCTCCACTTCGAGTGTCTGGAAGTTTTGGGATGTGATTGCAAGTGCAGCGCCGGTAATGCCGCTGAGGTTGTTGATGCCATCGGGAAGTACAATGTCATAGGAAAGATGCTCTTCTTCGGAGAGTGCAGAAAGGTTAAGTGTGTCAAGAACGATCTGATCAATGGCATTTATCGCAGCCGCATCGCCGGAAATGGTGATCGTCTGCGGCTCAATCGAATAATCGAAGCTTCCAAGACGCATGCCGGGAGATTCCACAAAGTCGACAACCAGCGGAACTTCCTTCACTGTCATCACCGGCATGGTGACCTGAATCTGATCACTCACAGGGTGAATATTCTTATTTTTAATGATCTGATCGTTAAAATCATATAGATCGTAATCAAGCAGCTCCACAATCGTTGAGGTAGCATCAGAAATGTTGAGCGTGACCTGCGCGTAATTGACCTGCATGATATCGATCTGCTGACCTCTGACCTCAAGCACAGCAGGGAGCATTTGAAGCGTGCCGGCGATATAATCCTCGGCCACGCTGCCGACGACCTTGCAGCGAACTTCGACTTCCTTACGGCTCAGTTCACCGACCTCTACGGAAATTGTGCGAACGGAGGGAGAATCGACCGCAACGTTGCGCGAGGTGATATTGCTCGGATAAATAATCGTATAGCCGAGCGATTGTTTGCCCGGAGCTGTAATGGAGGAAAGGTCCGCAACGATTCGGATCTTACTCGTATCAAAACGGAAAACGAGATTACGCGGGACCTGCAGCCGCAAGTCAACCACAGCATCGTCTGCATTGAGAAGCATTAAACCGCGGTCGGCAAGGGTCGTTTCCTCGTTGGCAAACTCTACCGGGATTTCATTCACGGAGATTGTGACGACTTCCGCATAATTTACATAGAACCAAACGAAAGCGGCGATCAGAATGGAAAAAATGATATAAATAATTTTCCTTTTCTTATTTTGCTCCATCGCCATCACTCTCCTTTCTTTCCTTGCGGAAGTTCGGCAAATGCAGACGGAACTTGCTTCCCTCTTCTTCCTCCTGCTGCGGGATCAGCTCCTTCAACAGCAGTTTTTCAAGCGTCTCCGGCATCAAATGGCGTTTCAAAAGGCCGCCGATTGCAACCGAAATTGCACCGGTCTCTTCCGAAACAATAACAACAACCGCATCGGAGTTCTCACTCATACCGATCCCTGCACGGTGGCGCATGCCGAGATCCCGGCTGAGATTTACATTTCTGGAAAGCGGCAGCATACATCCACCGGCAAGCAATCGTCCGTCACGAATAATAACAGCACCATCGTGCATGGCAGCTTTCACAAAGAAAATATTTTTCAGCAGCTCGCTCGACACCTGCGCATCCACAATTGTTCCCGTACGGGCAATATGGTCAAGCGACATGTCGCGCTCAAATACAATCAGAACACCGGTGCGTGACTTTGACATTTCCGTACAGGCAAGAACTGTCTGAGCGATTGCGCTTTCGATTGCCGTGACCTGCTGCGCTCTGGTAAAGGGATTGAAGGAGCGCAGCTTGCTCGATCCGAGCTGTTCAAGCAAACGGCGGATTTCCGGCTGGAACAGAACGACCAGCGCGAGCACGCCGAGCGAAACAACATGGCTGAGAATAAAATAGATTCCGTTAAGATGGAATGTGTGCGAAAACCAAAGGACGAACAAAAAGACAATAACGCCCTTGCCAAGACGTTCCACTTTCGTATCGCCCACCAGCTTCAAAAGCCAATACAATCCGTAAGCCATCAGTGCAATGTCAAGATAGTCCGACAGCTTAAGCGTCAATACGTATCGCAGGGCTCCTTCCAGTATTGTCATCACAAATTCCATGTCCCATTCCCCTTAAGCAATAGTTAATACATATTCTAATATAACTATCAATAAAAAGCAATGGGACGGATAGGTTTTTTCCGAGAATTCCTAAAAAAAATCGTCAGCGAATGACCTTCCGAAGCGTTCGAAGAAATGAATCAACTTCCTCGGCGCGGTTAAAAGCAGAAAAGCTCAGCCGTACTGTTCCATCCGGCAGTGTCCCTGCCGTTCGGTGGGCAAACGGCGCACAATGGAGTCCTCCACGCACGGCAATTCCGTGCAGGCCGAGCGCCTCGCTGATATCAAATGACTCCATATTATTCACTGCAAAGGATAAAACTCCCGTTTGAAGTGCCGGGTCATCTGCATGCCAAAGAGTAATGTCGGGTATTTTTCCCATTTGACTGACAGTTTTCTCCAATAATATCTGCTCGTGCCGCCGAATTCGCTCCATACCGGTATTGCGGATAAACTCCAGCCCTGCTTCCAGACCTGCAATCCCGCAGACATTATGCGTGCCCGCTTCCAGCCGATCCGGCAGGAAATCCGGCATTGTCTGCATCAGGGACTCGCTGCCTGTTCCGCCTTCGATCAGTGGATTGACCTCATGATTACACAGCAGCAGTCCCGTGCCTTGCGGTCCGTACAGACCCTTGTGTCCCGGCATGGCAATAAACGCTGCGCCGAGTTCACTCATATTCAGCGGAAGGATTCCGGCGGACTGCGATGCGTCAATGATCAGCGGTACATTTGCCTTATGGCAAAGCTCTGAAATGGACTTAATCGGAAGAATGTATCCAAAAACATTGGATACATGTGTGCAGATAACAGCTTTCGCACCGTTTTCAATGGCGCGTCTGAAGCCCCCGATCATTTTGCTCCGGTCAAACAGCGGCGCATCAGCAACGATCACTTCTGCATCAAGGGCATGTAATGGCCGAGTGACCGCATTATGCTCATATCCTGAAACAGCTACCCTGCTGCCCGGCGAAACAAGCGTTTTGATTGCAAGATTCAGTGCGTGTGTTGCATTCATCGTGAATACGACCTGCTCGGGCGAAGAAAGTCCGAACAGGTCAGATGCCAACGTGCGGCAGCGAAACAGCGTTTCTTCCGCGGCTTTTGCGTGAGGATAGCTTCCCCTGCCGGGAGAGCTCATGGTCTGCATAGCGCGAAGCACTGCATTACGCACAGATGGCGGTTTTTGAAATGTGGTTGCGGCAGAATCGAAATAAATCATTGTAGTCCCCCGTTCCTTTTTGCTTGATTCTTCACAGAGCTACCTCTTGCCGCCTGTTATTCGTAACGAAAAATATTTTAACAGGAAGTTTTCCGCTCTCTTTGAGAGCCTCCATTGCCTGAGAAAAGCTGTTTTCTGAAATTTCAAGACTATATCCGCAGCCGCGCTCTGTCATGCCGGCCCCTGCGCGGCGTGTTTTTACACGAATGCCGCTCTGTTCAAGCACTCTTGCCATCTCCTGAGCATGCGTGATAGATCGGGCAAGAAATAAATAGTGGTTCATAGTACCCCTCCTCTGCCCTATCATATGAGCCGGACGCACCATGTGTTCTGACGAAAAAAGAGCGCCCGATTGATTCGGGCACTCCCACGATAGCGCTTAAATTCTTATCTGATTTTTTCCAGCAATGCGACGGCGTGTGCCGACATACCAAGCTCTTCTCCTGTGAAGCCAAGCCCCTCCTCCGTCGTTGCTTTCACACTGATCTGTGCAACGTTGACAGCGAGCGCATCTGCAATATTCAGACGCATACGGTCACGGTAAGGTGCAATCTTCGGTGCCTGCGCCAAAAGCGTAGCGTCCACATTCACCACAACATACCCCTCGCCTTTGAGCAAATTGGCGACGCGGCGTAAAAGCGTCATACTGGAGATATTGCGAAACTCCTCCGAAGTGTCCGGAAACAGGTGCCCGATATCCCCCAATGCTGCCGCACCAAGCAGCGCATCCATGACTGCATGTACAAGCACATCGGCATCAGAATGACCCAAAAGTCCCTTTTCGTAGGGAATCGTTACTCCGCCGAGAACCAGCGGTCGGCCTTCACAGAGCCGATGTACATCATAACCGTGCCCAATCCGTAATTTTGTCATGGCTGTTTCCCCCAAAGAATGATTCAAAAGGAACGATTATAATGATATGGCTCACAAAGTGAGCCATATCATGGTTTAGTATGTTAGAAAAAACGTCTATACTTCCCGGTGTTCCAAGATCGTTTCAGCAATGATCATATCCATCGGAGTGGTGATCTTGATATTTTCCTCATTGCCTTCTGTCAAGCGTATCTCCTTGCCAATCCTCTCTACTGCAGAGCAATCATCTGTTAGCTGAACCCCGGCTGAAAGCGCCGATTGCAGAGCGGCCTTCAGAAGACCTGCGTCAAACACCTGAGGAGTCTGCACGGCAAAAAGTCTGGAACGATCCGGCGTTTCCTGCACAATACCACCGTCTGCCACTTTAATTGTATCGTGAACCGGGATTGCAGGAGCGGCAGCATAGCAGCTTTCCGCAGCATGTACCGTTCGGTCGATCAGCTCCGGCGTGACGAGAGGCCGGGCGCCGTCCTGCACAGCAAGCAAATCTGATTCCGGATTTGCCTCAAGCGCAGCGCGCAGTACGGATTCCTCTCGAGTTGCACCGCCGATGATGACCTTGACAGGCTTTGTGATGCCATACACCTTGCAAAGCTCAGCATAAGTCAACAGATCACTTTCGCGCGTCGCAATGACGATTTCGTCAATACTCTGTGCACGGTCAATCGCCAACAGCGTGTGGACGATCACCGGCTTCTCGCCAAGCGGCAGCAACAACTTATTCTCGCCGCCCATACGCGCAGAGCTGCCGGCGGCAGCAATCAGAGCAGTGCAGTACGGACGACTGCGGTTCGACTTTTTCAGAAACTTGTTGAGTAAGCTCATGACAAGGTCTCCTCTGTCAGCATGGCAGTATTGATACGCGCTTCAGCGGCAGCATATTCCACGCTCTCAGCCAAAACGATCTCAGAAATCAGAATTTGCTTTGCGTTATGAAGCATCTTTCGCTCACCATTGGAAAGTCCGCGCTCGCTGTCGCGGTGCATTAGTGCCTTAATCACACCGGCAACCTCCAACAAGTCGCCGCTTTTCAAACGCTCCATATTCTCTCGGTAACGGTGGTTCCAGTTGACAGTCATATCAATTCCGAGACAAGGAATTTTCTCAATTACGCGCTCGATTGTTTCGGAATCCGAAACCGCACGAATACCTATCATTTGCGCATTCGCAGTCGGGATCTTCAACGTCAAACCGGAAATGGGCATTTTAAATACGTAGAACTGGATCAGATTACCGCTAACCTTTTCTTCAACAATATCTTCGATCATACCGGCGCCATGCATCGGATGAACGATTTTATCCCCGATTTGAAACATTTTATGCCCACCCCCCTTCTGATAGAATGCACAGACATTATGCAATCATCTAAAATACACAAAAATACACACAAGGGCACTTCCGCCCATTACAATTATAGCGCATTTTTCCCCTTTATTCAAGCATTTTTTGAGAAGACTGCTTTATTCAAATGTTCTGAAATAATAGCTGATCTTTCCGGAATTACGCAAAAAGAGCAATTCCTGTTGGAATTGCTCTTTTTGCGTAATTCATTTACTTGTTGCAGCGGCGCCAAATATGCATTTTTTCCGCATCGGCGATCAACTGTTCACGGAAATCGGGATGTGCGATGGAGATCAAAGCCTCTGCACGCTCCCAAGTGGAAAGGCCCTTAAGATTGACCATGCCATACTCGGTGACAATGTAATGTGTGCAGGAGCGCGGGTCAGTGCAGATCGAACCGGGAGTGAGCGTGGGAACAATACGGCTCTTTACGCTGCCGTCCTTACCGGTAACGGTGGAAGACATGCAGATAAAGCTCTTGCCGCCTTTGGAAAGGTACGCGCCAAGCAGGAAGTCAAGCTGACCGCCCGTGCCGGAAATGTGCTTGATTCCGGCGGACTCTGCGTTGACCTGACCAAAGAGGTCGCAGTCGATCGCGTTGTTGATGGAAATAAAGTTGTCAATTTGAGAAATGACATGGACATCATTGGTATAATCGACCGGAGCACCCATGACAGAGGGATTATGATCCATATAGTCGTAAAGCTTCTGAGTGCCGGCGGCGAAAGCATACACCTGACGGCCCTTGTCAATATTCTTGTACTTACCCGTGATCTTTCCTGCCAGAGCCATGTCAACGAAACCGTCCACGTACATCTCCGTGTGAACAGAAAGATCCTTGAGGTCGGACTGCGCGATCATAGAACCGATGGTGTTCGGCATACCACCGATGCCAAGCTGGAGGCAGGCTCCGTTGGGGATCTGCGGAACAACGAGATTCGCGACAGCACGATCGACCTCGGTCGGCTCACCGCCGCCGCCGAGCTGAGCAACGGGGGGATTTTCGCCCTCAACGACCATATCGACATCTTCAATGTTGATTTCGCAGCCGGTCAGACCGTAAACAAGCGGCATATTGGTGTTGACTTCAACAATGACTTTCTTTGCCACGCTGAGCATATCGGCGAGGTGAGAGGATGCAAGTGCATAGCTGAAGTTGCCATGCTTATCCATCGGCGTGACCTGAATCATAGCAACATCAACGCTGACATTGCCGTCACGATAGAAGCGCGGAAGCTCAGAGTAACGCATGGGAGAGAAATAGCCCATCCCCTTGCCGATGATCTTGCGATCCACACCGGTGCAGTGCCAGGAATGCCAGGTAAAATGCTCACCGGAATCCTCATCTGCGCAGATGGCGGGCATCCACATCGTCACGCCGCCGCGAACCTTAACGTCCTTAAGCTCATTCTTGCGTCCGGCAAGTGCTTTGTCCAGTGTATAAGGATGGTTGGTGCACCAGCCGTAATCAACCCAGTCGCCGGACTTGACCACCTTGACGGCCTCGGATGCGGAAGTCAGTTTTTTCTGATAAAGAGCTGCAAAATCCATGGATCATTTTCCCCCTATGTAAAATGAAATATAAGGTGCATTTCAGTTCTGCCGCAATACCCGGCAGATGTTTTTGTCAGTATATCACAAAACGGCAGACTTGCAAAGCAGATTTTAAAAAACGGCAGAAAAAAGGACAGGCATAAGCCTGTCCTTTTTAAAAATTCTGCTTATTCCTCAACGGGAGCGGCTTCCTCGGCAACCTCTTCGGCAGCAGGGGCGAGCAGCGCACGGATGCTGAGGGAGATCTTTTTCTTTTCTTCGTCAATCGCAGTGATCTTGGCATCGACCATCTGATTCTCAGAAAGAACATCAGCGGGCTTCTCGATGCGTCGGTCGGCGATCTGGGAGATATGGATCAGACCATCAACGCCGGGAACCACTTCAGCAAAGGCGCCGAAGGTCATCAGCTTAACGATGCGGACGTTGGCAACATCACCGACCTGATACGTACCCATGAAGACATCCCAGGGATTCTTGGTCTTGTCCTTAACGCCGAGGCTGATCTTGTGTTTTTCAGCGTCAAAGCCAATAACGTAGACATCGAGATGATCGCCGATGGCAACGATCTCGGAGGGATGCTTGATGCGGCTCCAGGAAAGCTCGGAAATGTGGACCATTCCGTCAACGCCGCCGATATCAACGAACACACCGTAAGAGGTCATGGACTTGACAACACCGTCATAGTGCTTGCCTTCCTCGATCTCAGCCCAAACGGCAGCCTGTGCGGCCTGGCGAGCTTCGTTGGCAACGGACTTAATGGAACCGACAACACGGCGACGTGCGCGGTTGACCTCGGTAACGCGGAGCTGAACCTTCTGCTTGAGCATCTGGCTGAGGTCGCTGTCCTTGGGCATACCGGACTGAGAGGCGGGAACGAACACGCGAACGCCCTTCACGGAGACGACGATGCCGCCCTTGTTCTCTTCCGTGACAATACCCTCGAGAACGGTCTTGTTCTCAACGGCACTTTCAATATCTTCCCAGAGCTTGACAGCGTCAAGGCGCTTCTTGGAAAGGGTGGCATAGCCTTCCACGTCATTGACGCGGACGACATAAGCTTCGATTTCATCGCCGACCTTGACGACATCCTCGGGCTTAACGTCGGGATCGCTGGAAAGCTCGGAAACAGGGATGTAACCGGCCTGCTTGCAGCCAACGTCAACCTGAATTTCCGTTGCGCCGATCGCGGTAACGACGCAGGTCACCTTATCTCCTGTATTTAAAGTCTTAAAAGATTTTTCGAGCATTTCTTCGAAGGACTCGGTTCCTTCAATGGTCTTGATTTCTTCCGTCATTGTTGTTAATACCTCCATAATGATACTCGCAGGAGTGGATGCGCCGGCCGTCAGGCCCGCTGCACGACATCCGGAAAGGAATTCCGGTGAGAGCTCGTCCGCAGTTTCGATCTGAAGAACCTTACTGCATCTCTCTCGACAGATTTCAGTTAAATGCCGTGTATTCGCGCTCTTTCGGTCACCGACAACCACCATTGCGTCAACCTCTGCGGCAATATCTGCCGCCTCCGATTGCCGTCTCTGCGTAGCGTTGCATATTGTATCATGAATTTTTAAATTTGTACACTCTTTTTTTAGAAAATTTACACAGCTTTCCCAAACTGTACGAATACAGGTAGTTTGTGCCACCAAAATTATAGGTAAATTGGCAAAATCAGGGTGGATTTCAAGATACTCCCGTGCTTTTTCTGCGTTTTCAAAGATCAGAGGATCCGTACACCAGCTGGAAATTCCGATTACTTCCGGATGGTGGGATTCCCCGATGATAACGACCCTTCTTCCTTCCTGCTCCGCCTGAGTAACAAGGCTTTGAATATGGCACACATTCGGACACGCTGCACTGACGATCACAGCACCGCGTTCTGCAAGTGTATCAAGGATCTCCTTCCTCTCCCCGTGAGCACGGATGAGGACGCACTCCCCGCGTCTTGCCTCGTCCGGAGACTCGATCCTGCGCATACCGGATTGCTCCAGCTCTTCAACAACATTGGCGTTATGGACAATGCTGCCAAGCATTGCGCCACCGCCGTTTTCAGCAATCTCATGTGCAATTTTGACAGCGCGTGCCACCCCGTAGCAAAAACCTGCCGATTTTGCGAGAATCACCTTCATAACGACTTTCCTCCCACCTGCTTGTCTCCGAGGGCATAGGTCACTCTCAGCATATCGTCTGCAATTTTCTGCAATTCCTCCGAGGAAGCTCGTCGGTCTGTAACAGCAGGTTTATAGGGGCTTCCGAAGATGATGCGCGTCTTGCGGAATACCTTCTTTTCACCGCCGACAAATACCGGAACCAGCGTTGCACCTGTGCGCATACCGATCATGACAGCACCGGAATGCGCATGTGCCGGCAGTCCGTCATAGGATCCGATTCCATTGTGAATCGTCGTGCCCTCAGGAAAAATCAAGAGATTATCTCCGGCCCGCAGCGCCTGCATCGCAGTTTTCACGGACTGAATATCCGTTGTATCACGATGAATCGGAAATGCACCGAGCGTTCGTAAAAAGCCGCCGATCACCGGATTTTTGAACAGCTCCGCTTTTGCCATAAAGTGCAGCTTCAGGTCAAAGCTGATCGGAAGACAGCATCCGATCAGCACCGGGTCAATATCGCTCGAGTGATTCGGGCACAGCAGTACCTTTCCATCCGGCAGATTATCAAGTCCCGTCACCTCAACGCGATACAGCAGCCTGAGCACAACCCCGACTGTGTAATACAGAATCGGAAGAAATACTTTCATAATGGGCTTCATAATCTAACCTTCTCCCGTATCACGGACAAAACTGCCTGTTTGCTCTGCTCAAAATCGAGGGCAGAGGTATCCACAATGACACTGTCCTCCGCAGGTCTGAGCGGTGCAACTTCTCTATGGGTATCGTTGTAGTCACGCTCAATCAGTTCCGCAAGCACTTCCTCATACGCTTTATTTGTACCGCGGTCCAAAAGCTCTTGATATCGGCGCTGTGCACGGATCTCCGAAGAAGCGGTCAAAAAGACCTTTACATCCGCGTCCGGCAGGACAACCGTTCCGATGTCGCGCCCATCCATGATCACGCTCTGCTCGCGTGCAAGGCGTCGCTGCATCTCGAGAAGAAAGGTTCTAACCCTCCCGTGAGCGGAACAGTCGGAGGCATACATAGAAACCTCCGGAAGACGGATCTCCTTCGTCACATTCTTTCCGTCCAGATACATATGCTGCAATCCGTCAGGTTCATACTTCATTTCAATGCAGAGCTGCGGAAGGACGGACATCACTTCCGCTTCCTTCTTCGGATCCAACTTGTGACAAAAAAGATAATAACCGATCGTACGATAGATGGCACCTGTATCGACATATAAAATGCCAAGCTCCTTGGCGATTGCCTTGGCAAGAGTGCTTTTCCCGGCACCTGAGGGACCGTCAATGGCAATGGAGTACTGTTTTTTCGTCATGTTCATCCCCTGACTTATCTGTAAAGTAATATTGCTTTATTGTTAATGATTTTCTTCTGCTGATGCTTCACCGGCAGCCTTCCCGGTCGCCCATGCGATCTGGAGATTGAAACCGCCGGTATACGCATCGACGTCAATCACCTCGCCGGCAAAGTAAAGCCCGTTAATCTTTTTGGAACTCATCGTATGCGGGTCGATCTCCCCCACCTTCACGCCGCCGGAGGTTATGATCGCCTCGGCAACAGGACGGAGTCCTTTCACCGGGAGTTCAAATGCTTTCAGCGTTTGCAGAAGTTTTCTGCGCTGTTCCCTTGTGATGGAATTGACTTTCGTTTCTCCGGCGATCCCCGTTTTTCTCACCATGACCGGTATCATGCTCCGATTGACCAGACCGCCGAGCATCGTGGCGAAATTCTGGTTCGCACGCTCCTCAAAGTCGCGCAGCAGCCGTGCGTCCAGCTTCTGTTCATCCAGCGCGGGTTTGAGATCAATCAGCATGCGATAGGAGTTTTTCTCAAAATCACGCATGTGAGCGCTTGCAGAAAGCACCAATGGACCGGATACGCCGAAATGCGTGAATAACATCTCACCAAGCTCAGAATAGATGATTTTGTTCTTTTGGTTTTTTACCGTCAGCGTCACATTTTTGAGGGAAAGACCCTGCATTTCCGCACAGCAGGGATCATCACACTCAACCGGCACTAAGGAAGCGCGCGGCGCAATCACACTATGCCCGACACTTTCGGCAAAACGGTACCCATCGCCGGTTGAGCCGGTGGCAGGATAGGACACACCGCCGGTCGCTACAATGACGGCTTCCGCCCGGTAGGTTCCCTTTTCCCCCACTGCACCGCTCACGCCGTCCTCTTTTGTCATCAAATCAACGGCACGATCACGGATCCACTGCACTTTGAGACTCCTCAGCTCACGCTCAAGGGCAGCGGTAATGTCAAACGAACGGTCAGAAACAGGAAAAACACGCTTGCCGCGCTCCACCTTGAGCGGAACACCGAGCTGCTCAAAAAAGGACATGGTATCCCGTCCGTCCCAACGGGAAAAGGCACTGTAGAGAAACCGTCCGTTCTGCGGAACATGGGCAAGAAGCTCATCGCAGGCGGAATCATTTGTCACATTGCAGCGTCCTTTTCCGGTAATGTTCACTTTCTTTCCAAGTCGTTCATTCGGCTCCAGCAGGGTAACGGCGGCGCCTTTGCGCGCTGCGCAAATCGCCGCCATCATGCCGGCGGCACCGCCGCCAATCACCAGCACATGCTTACTCATCTTCCACCTTACCGAAAATGCCGAAGCGATCCCAGACATGTTCCAGCTCAGAGAATGTCGCAGAGAGGTCTGCTCCCTTCTTGCGCGCCGCTGCAAGGATCAATGCATTGAGCATACTCATCGGAGCCGCCAGCGAGTCAACAAAGGAGATCATTTCATTGCGGATCAGCAGTGAACAGGTCGCATGCTGATAGATCGGGGACATCTCACTATCTGTTAGGCCCACAATCGTTGCGCCGCGATCCTTGGCAAACTGAACCGCTTTGATGGCAAGCTCCGAATAGCGCGGGAAGCAGATCGTAATAAGAACATCTCCCGGCGCAACACGGAAAAGCTGATCGAACAGACCTGCCTCGCCACCTGTGACAAGCACAACGTTGTCAAATATCATGCGGAAATAAAAGTTTAAGTAACCGGCAAGGAAAGAAGAAGAACGGAAGCCCACAATGTAGATTTTTCGCGCCGAAGCAACCGTGTCCACAACACGCTGAAAATCGTGTGTATCCGTCTGGTCGATTGCCATTCTGATCTTTTCCATATCACGCTGAAGTACATTTGTCAGCAGGTCAGAGCCTGCCAGCGTACCGTCGGAAGCTTCAATGCGCTGGATAGAGGTCAGCTTTCCGCGGATCATCTCCTGCAGGGCGCGCTGCATGCTGGGATAGCCGTCATAACCGAGCTGTGTTGCAAAACGCACAACCGTGGATTCGCTGACCTGCACAGTCTTGCCAAGCCTGCTTGCTGTCATGAAGGCAGCTTTATCATAATTCTCAAGAATAAAACGGGCGATCAGTTTTTGTCCCTTGGAAAAACTGTTCATGTTCTTTTCAATCGTATGTAAAATATTTTTTGCCATCGTTTCTACCTCTAAAATCTTTTATCGAAATAAAGAGAGCTCCTGCTCTGTCAATTCTCTCCATGTGCCGGGTGGGAGATCCCCTAAAAACAGATCGTGTTCCGCCACGCGCTGCAGCTTCTTGACATATAACCCGACGGCAGCACACATACGCCGGATCTGACGGTTTTTTCCCTCATGAATGGTGAAGGAAAGCTCCGCTGTCTCCCTGCCCTGGTGCAAAACTTCAACCTGTGCCGGACAAATCGCTTCCCCATCGATCTGTGTCAGACGGGAAAGCCTTTGCGCAGCATCTCTGACTTCGCCGGCAACAGTAACATGGTATGTTTTGTTGACCTCATACTTCGGGTGCAGGATTTTCTGCATCCACTCGCCATCGTTTGTCAAAAGAAGCAGCCCTTCCGAGTCAAGGTCTAACCGCCCCACCGGAAAAACACGTACATCGCAGTCTTTGACAAGTTCGGCGATCGTTGGTCTGCCCTTTTCATCGGAAAGTGTGCAGACATATCCACGCGGTTTATTCAGCATCAGATACCGCTTTTTGCTTTCTCGGACGAGTGGCACATCATCAACAAGCACGGTATCCGAATCTAAATCCGCACTGTCGCCCAAGCGCGCGGTCTTACCGTTGACGCGCACGCGACCCTGAGTGATCCATTCTTCCGCCCTCCGCCGCGAACAAAGACCCGCTGCGGCAATTATCTTTTGCAATCGATCCGCCACAGCGAATCCCTCATTTCATCAAAATATTCAAGAACTTTTCCGTAATGCCGGTCTTTTTTTCCTTGATTGCAGCAACAGCACAGTTGCTGATCAGATCGACCCTGCCGATTTCCCGGTTGTCAAGCAGTAAAATCAGCTCACCAAGCTTCTGACCCTTCTGGACAGGTGCATGCACGGTTTTCGGCAGCTCCGTGCGCACGGAAATACTTTCTTCCTCTGAGATCGGGTAGGCAAACGACTGCGCCGCAATCGCACCCACGCCGGTCGCTTCGCCTCCACGCACGGCAACGGCTGCATATTTTTCTCCGCGCTTTACAGGACAGTGCCGGTGATATTCTGCAAAACCGTACTCATACAGGGCAATATGGTCATCCCAGTCCCTGCTGTCGTGCAGCGTGACTGCAATAAGCCGCAGTCCGTCCCGCTCAGCACAGGTAACAAGGGTGCGTCCTGCATCGCTTGTATAGCCGGTTTTCAAGCCAATACAGCCTTCAAAGCTTCCAAGCAGCTTATTATGGTTGCCCATCGTTCGCGTCCCTGCTGTAACAGTCTTTGTTCCGGCAATGCGAGCAAACGTGGGATTCTTCATCGCGTATGCTGCCAGGTGCGCCATATCAAGTGCGCAGGAGTAGTGACCGCTTTCGTCTAATCCGCTGGGATTTGCGAAGGACGAATGCGTCATGCCAAGCTCAGACGCTTTCTCATTCATCCAGGTGACAAAGTGATCCTTACCATCGCCGCAGTAATCGGCAATGCACTCTGCCGCATCGTTACCGGACGGCAGAAGAAGCCCATAGAGCAATTCCTCCATCGTCAGCGACTCGCCCTCAGCAATATACATCGAGGAGCCCTCTTTCAAATGCGACTTCTTTACCGTCACAACATCGGATAGGCAACAGTGCTCCAGTGCGACGACTGCAGTCATGATCTTTGTCGTGCTGGCAATGCTCTTTTCCTGCGTTTCATTTTGTGCAAGCAATACCCGACCACTGTCTGCATCCATCAGAATATAGGCTTCTGCAGAAGTTTCCGGCGCTTTTGCCTGACAAGTAATACTGCTTGTCAGAATACCAATAGCAAAGAAAAAGCAAAGAATTCTGCACACTGCGTGCGGCATAAGACCACTCCCTAATCAAGAATGGTCTTAGTATGCCCAGAATCAGAAGATTTCCTTCTCTTCCTTCTTCTTTGTAACGAAGTTTTCCACGCGATCCATCATTTCTGGAACAAGATCCAGAATACGGTCGACCGTGGCAACAGCCGGAACGGCAACAGGCATCATACGGGTAATACCGTCTTTTACGATCAAAAACGCGACCGGATCAATTTTTACGCCGGCTCCGCCGCCGCCGCCAAACTTCTGCGTGGCCTTGCCGTAATCGCTGCCGCCGCTGCCAAAGCCAAAGCTGACACGGGAAATGGGGATGAGCGTTACACCGTCCGGTGTTGTGATCGGCTCGCCAATGATGGAATTGGAATCCACCATGTCACGAATTTTGGACATGGTAGTGTCCATCAGTTCACTCAGCGGAGTTTTCTTTTCCATGCCGTTTTCCATAGTTTATTTCCTTTCTATGCAGACAGTTTTTCTGTTATTTTTTCCGGCGAATCCTCTGTCGGTTTCGGGTCGTTTGCATGCAATTTTTTGAATCGAAGAAACCATTTTACGAGCGGCAGCAACAAGGCGGCCGCAATGGCAATGATGTCGCAGATTCGGACAGATAAACCGATCGTCCCCTCACATCGCGTCGCTTCTGCCTCATAATCCATTCCCAGGTGAATTGCGGAGTTCGGTAGGAAAAAGATCTCCTCAGCTCTCGGCATAAACGTCCAGACAAAGGCATTTGCTATCCCATAGGCCTGCGCGATCTCAGCCGGGTCTGTGCCGCCAAAAACAGCCGTCAGCTCCAGCGGATCAATGCGAAGACGTTTGCATACGCTCCTGAGCATACCGCCCAGCGAGTCCGACACAGCGGAAAAGAGATCAAAAAGATCTTCGATCGTCAATTTCGGCAGTTTTCGCTGTTTATTTTCCTTGTTGTCCTCCGCAGGTTTTTCCTTCGGTGCTTTTTGTTTTTTGGGTTTCTTTTTCTTCCTCGGCAAAAGTGTCAGCCGGAGCAGTCCGATCCGCAGCTTCACAACGGTTTCTTCCCCGAAGCTGATGACCGCACCGATGCGCAATAAACCGATCAACAGGAGTATCAGGAAAACGATTCCTATAACTTTCAGCGCAGTCAAGCAGACACCTCCCCCCCTCATTTTTTCTAAAGCAACTTATTATTCTGTCATTTGAGGAGTTTCTTCCTCTGCGTTGAGCTCACGCGGATCAAGAATGGTGCCATCCTCCGTCAGGCGAAGCTGGCCGTCTGTTTCAACACCGGGCATTTCGGGCAGATCCTCCAGGGAGCTCAAGTGGAAGTCACGCAGGAATTTTTTAGTCGTACGATATAGATGCGGGCGACCAGGAACCTGCAGTCTGCCGCACTCCTCGATCATGCCGCGCTCCAGCAGCAAACTCATTGTATAGGAACTGTCCACGCCGCGCACCTGGTCGACATAAGCACGGGTGGTCGGCTGATAGTAGGCAATAATTGTCAGCACCTCCAGCGCAGGCTGGGAGAGCTTTGCGGTCTTGCGGATCTCAAACGCGCGGCGAATCGTGTCGGCATAGTCCGGCGAGGAGCAGAGCTGATAGCAATCCTCCATCTGCACAAGGCGGATACCGCGGCGCTCATAGGCATAAAAGTCGCCCAGACGCTGGAGTACCTGCTCCGCGGTCGGACGGTCCAGCTCGGTTGCGATGCAGATACGCTCGATATTGACCGGCTCACCGGATGCAAACAGGATCCCCTCGATGGCAGCTTCAATTTCTTTTATATCCAGAGATTCCAAAGACATGAAATGATAGTTCCTTTCAGAATTTTCCAAAGCAATACTCCGTCCCTGCCTCACAGCGTGATGGTATCCGGTGCATCTTTTTCGCAGTCTACCGTACAGTCGGTGTCAGATCCGACAAGGCGGATCACACGCGCACGGCACAGCTCTAACACCGCAATAAAGGTCGCAACGATCTCACTGCGGCTGTGTGCGCCCTTGAAGAGAAGCAAAAAACGCGTAATGCCAAAGTTTTTCAGCCGTTTTACGATCTCCCCTGCTTTATCGGCAACGGGATACGGCTCCCGTTTCACGATCTCATGAAACGCAGCAGAGGGAGGCGGCGCTGTTTTTTCACTGCGATCAAGCACGGATTGCATCGCAAGCACAAGATCTGCCTTTTCGTGGTCATATTCGTAGACTTTTCCATGCTGCATCGGCTCGGGATTTTTAGTGAGAATATTGCGACCAAACTCGCTCATCGGGCCGAGCGTCTCCGTCAAGGTCTTAATGCGCAAATAGGTTTCTTTTTGCTGGCGTTCCTTGAGCGATGCGATCAGCTCGTCCATTTCAGACTGCGCCTCTTCATCCTCAATAGAAAGCAGCATGCGCGTTTTAATATACATCAGATGCGCCGCCATTGTGATAAAATCACTGGCAATTTCAAGATCAAGCTGACGGCGTTCTTCGAGATAGGCAAGGTATTGTTCCAGGATCAGCGCAATCGGAATGTCCTGTATTTCAATTTTGTTCTTTGACAGCAGAAATAATATGAGATCAAGCGGGCCTTCAAAATCCTGCAGCGTCTCCGCGCTTCTCTCATGCACTACGCTCTCAAGTTTAAAAATAGGATTGTCCATTCTTACCTCAGAAAATCAGATTCAGGAAAAATCTATTCCCGCAACGCCATACGCGGCATGCAGGAATCCACACCGGTCACGCGGATCAGCGCTGAGAAAAAGCGCCGATAAACTGCCGGAGGTCAAAATAACCTAAAAGGTGTTCACGCAACTTTTCAAATATAAAGATGCAAAATATAATCCGCATCTACAACTGCAGGGCTATTATACCAGCAATTTTCTGATTTTACAAGATTATTTGCAATTTTTCTTGCAGGTATCCTGCAAAATCTTTGTTGATTTTTTGCCGCCGTATTCTCGATAAATGCTTCAAAAGAGTGCTTTAACATAAATAAAAGACCGCAGATTTCTCTGCGGTCTTTCCAATTCTCGAATAAATCGATCAGGCCTTCTTGACCATGGAAGCGATTTCAGCTGCAAAGTCTTCCTGCTTCTTCTCAATGCCCTCGCCCTTTTCAAAGCGAACAGCAGTCTTGAAGCTGACCTTGCCGCCGAGCTTCTTAGCTGCGTCAGCGATGTAGTTCTCAACGCTGCCCTGGAAGATGTCGCCGCGGACGAACTCCTGCTGGAGCAGGCAGTTCTCGGCATAGAACTTATTGAGCTTACCGACAACGATCTTTTCCTTAACCTGCTCGGGCTTGCCGGCCATCTTGGGGTCGTTGTCCATCTGGGCCATCATGATCTTCTTCTCTTCCGCAAGCACATCCTCGCTGACCTGGCTCTTGTCCCAGAAACGGGGGTTAAGAGCGGCGATCTGCATGGCAACGTTGCTGCCGATCTCGGTAGCATTGCAGCCTTCGACCTCGAGATTGACGAGAACGCCGATCTTGCCCTTCATGTGGACGTAAGGCACGCAGGTGCCGTCAGCGATGCGGGCAAAGCGGCGGATGCTCATATTCTCGCGGATCGCAAGGAACAGCTCGTCCTTGGCGTCCTTGACAGTGCCGTTGCCTTCCACCCACTTGCATTCCTGCAGTGCGTCGACATCAGCGGGATTCTGCTTGGCGATGACTTCGGCAACGCCCTTGACAAACTTGACAAACGGCTCACCGTTGGCGACGAAGTCGGTCTCGCAGTTGACTTCAACGACAACGCCAATGCCGTCGATGACAGCAGCATAAGCCATACCTTCGGCAGCAACGCGGCTGGCCTTCTTTGCCTGAGAGGCAAGACCCTTTTCGCGCAGGTAAACGATAGCCTTGTCCATATCGCCATCGTTTTCAACGAGGGCCTTCTTGCAATCCATGAGACCGCAGCCGGTAGCCTGACGGAGCTCATTGACGATAGCAGCAGTAATGTTAGCCATTGATTTATCCTCCAATAATTAAGTTTAAGTAAAAACGGGGTGAGGCGCCGCCTCGCCCCGCAAAAATTCAATTAGGCTTCTGCCTCGGCTTCGCCGGCTTCCTTCTCGGCAGCAGCATCTTCGGTGACTTCGCCCTGCTTGCCTTCGATCATGGCGTTGGCCATCACGGAAGCGAGGAGCTTAATGGCGCGGATGGCGTCATCGTTGCCGGGGATGGGATAATCGATCTCGTCGGGATCGCAGTTGGTAT
>JAUMWI010000028.1 GCA_030529725.1 Eubacteriales bacterium
ATCATAAGTTTTGCAACTTTTTTGAAAGTTGCAAAACTTGCTCAGCTTGTCGAAAAGGCTTTTTCGACAAGCTGAGGCAGCTTTCGCTACCTTTTTGCGTAAAGGAGGTGCTTTGCCATGCCCGAACTTCACACCGATGTCCGCTACGTCAAGGGCGTTGGCGAAGCACGCGCCAAAAGCCTCGAAAAGCTCGGCATCACCGACCTTAAATCGCTCATTTCCTACTTCCCTCGCGCCTATGAGGATCGCCGGGGCTGCAAAAAAATTGCCGACCTCACAGTGGGCGAGACCGCCTGCGTCTGTGGGACAGTCGCTTCCGAGCCGAGGGCGAGCCATATTCGCAAGGGCCTGGACCTTGTCAAGCTGCGCGTGGTGGACGAAACGGCCGCGCTGGAGCTGACTTATTTCAATCAGGCGTACCTCAAAAGCACCTTCCGCACAGGCGAGACCTACATTTTTTACGGCAGCGTGGAGGGGACGCCGCACCGCGTGCAAATGACCAACCCGATTTTCGAGCGCGAGGACGCGCGGCAAGTCACAGGACGCATCGTCCCCATTTATCCGCTTACTGCCGGCGTGTCGCAGTCGCTCTTATATAAGGTAATCCGGCAGGGGCTCGATGCCTGCGCGGATGATCTCGGCGATATCCTGCCCGATGACGTGCGCCTTGCCCATTCGCTGTGTCATGTGCGCTACGCCTACGAAAATATTCACTTTCCCATCGATGAGAATGCACTTGCCATCGCGCGGCGCAGACTGGTTTTTGAGGAGTTGTTTTTGCTCACACTCGGTCTTCATCTGCTGCGCTCACACCGCTCCGGTGTGCAGGGGCCGAGATGTAAAAGCGTCAATTTCCAAGGCTTCTACGATGCCCTGCCCTTTTCCCTCACGAACGCGCAGCGCCGCGCCATTGACGACATCGCGCGCGATATGACGCAGGATCGTCCCATGAACCGTCTCGTGCAGGGCGATGTCGGCTCCGGCAAAACGATGATCGCCGCCGCCGCCATTTTCTTCGCAGCAAAGAACGGACTGCAAAGTGCACTCATGGCGCCGACTGAGATCCTTGCCGAGCAGCACTACCACTCGCTTGCACCGCTTCTGGAACGTCTCGGTATTCGCTGCGCCCTGCTCACGGCGGCAACGGGCGCGAGGACGCGCCGCTCGGTTCTTGAGCAGCTCTCCTCCGGCGAGATCGACCTTGCCATTGGCACGCATGCGCTGCTCTCTGCCGATGTATCGTACCGCTGCCTCGGCCTTGTTGTGACCGACGAGCAGCACCGCTTCGGTGTCAGCCAGCGCGCCTCCCTGTCGCAAAAGGGGGAGAATCCGCATCTTCTCGTCATGTCCGCGACCCCGATCCCGCGCACGCTCGCGCTGATGATCTACGGCGATCTGGACGTTTCCGTGGTGGACGAGCTGCCCCCCGGACGGCAGAGCATCGACACCTTTGCCGTGAAGAGTGACTACCACCCGCGCATTTACGCCTTTTTGCGCAAGCTCGTTGCCGAGGGACGGCAGGCTTACATCGTCTGCCCGATGGTCACGGAGAACGACGACCTTCCCGATGAGCGCAAGGCGGTCACGCAGTACGCACAAAAGCTGCAAACTGAGGTGTTTCCCGACCTGCGCATCGCGGCGATCCACGGTAAGATGAAGCCCAAGGAGAAGGATGCCGTCATGCGTGCCTTTGCCGCCGGTGAAACGGACATTCTCGTTTCCACCACCGTCATCGAGGTCGGCGTGGACGTGCCGAACGCCGCGCTTATGCTCATTGAAAACGCCGAATGCTTTGGCCTTTCTCAGCTTCACCAGCTCCGCGGCCGCGTGGGACGTGGCAGGCATAAATCCTACTGCGTCCTCGTTTCCGACAACACGGGCGAGGACAATGTGCAGCGTCTGCGCGCGATGACGCAGACGAACAACGGCTTCACCATCGCCGAGGAGGATCTCAAGCTGCGCGGCCCGGGCGACTTTTTCGGCTCGCGCCAGCACGGTCTGCCCTCGCTCAAGGTCGCCGACCTCACCTGCGATTTGGAGCTTCTGCACGAGGCAAAATCCGCCGCGGAGACGCTCATCGCACAGGACGCAGACCTTTCCGCGCATGCGGCGCTCAAAACGCACGTAGAGGAACTGTTCACACTCACGCAAAGTTCAATGAACTGACCGTTTTTTGAATTCAAATTCCCCACCGGAGAAAAAGAAGGTACATCCATGGACCAGCTAACGAAAATGCTCAAGTCATATCTTGTGCGCTTTACCTTCCGTGCCTTGGTGCTGCTGTCGGTTTTCTATACCTATCTCACCAACCGCAGCGCGCTGGACTTTACCAAAAACACGGAGCTTTTCCACCCGATCAATCTGCTCTGGCTTCTTTTTCTCGTCTCGTTTGCCATGCAGCTGAGCCCCAAGTCGCGCGTGAGCCGTGGGTGCCTGAAGCAGTTTCCATCCTATTTCGATAAAATCGAAGCCGTCGTCGATGACTTCCGCCTGCGCTCCAAGCTCACGCGCCTCGACCTTGGTGCCACGCGCGTTGGCATTGTTTGGGCGGTACTGAATCTCGGCATTGCCGCGTGCTATTTCCGTGGACTGATCGGCGTGCCGACGATGGTGCTGATTGCAACGGTCTATTATGTTTGCGACATCGTGTGCATCGTCTTCTACTGCCCATTCCAAAAGCTCTTTATGAAAAACAAATGCTGCGTCACCTGCCGCATTTTTGCCTGGGGCACCATCATGATCGCCACGCCCTACCTCTTCATTCCCCATTTCTATTCGTGGTCGCTTGCCGCGCTCGCGCTCGTCTGCACGGCTTTGTGGGAATTTACCTATTACCGCTATCCCGAGCGGTTTCTGGAGGAGACGAACGCCTTCCTCGCCTGTGAAAACTGCACCGACCATCTCTGCGTCATCAAAAAGCACAGGAACCGCCGTTCAAACGGATGAGACGTAAGTGTGCAGCGTAAAAAACGGACTTCGGAATGCTGATATATGCTTCCGAAGTCCGTTTTTTTACTTGTTTTCGCCCTGCTCCGCAGCTTTGAGCTTGGCAAGCTCTTCCTCCTCCAGCACGCGGTAGGCGACCTTGCCGACAAGCGTCTTGGGCATTTCGTCACGGAACTCAATGTCGTAGGGCATGGCGTACTTGGCAACGTGCTTGGCACAGTAGGAGAGAATATCCTGCTTGGTCTGCTCCGTTGCTGCCGCGCCGTCCTTGAGCTTGACGAACGCCTTGACCTTTTGCATCTTGTAGGGATCGGGTACGCCGATCACGCAGCTCATCTGCACGGCATCGTGCGCGTCAAGAATATTTTCGATCTGTCCGGGATAGACGTTGTAGCCCGACGAGATGATCATGCGCTTGGCTCTGCCGCGGAAGTAGATGAAGCCCTGCTCATCCATCACGCCCAGATCGCCCGTATACACCCATGTCAGGCCGTCCGCGTGGGCGCGCAGCGTCTGCGCAGTCTCTTCGGGGTGCTTCATATACTCCTTCATCACGGTGGGGCCGGCGAGGAGGATCTCACCCTCCGTGCCGTAGGGTACCTCATTTTCCGTGCCGGGCTCAACGATCTTGATGTAGGTGTCGGGGAACGGCAAACCGATGGAGCCTTCCTTAAACATATGCGTCGGCGTCAGGCAGCAGGCAGTGACCGTCTCTGTCGTGCCGTAGCCCTCGCGCACCTGAACGGTGGCGTTGTGGTCATAGAGGAACTTGTCGAACTTCTTCTTCAGCTCAATGCTCAGGCTGTCGCCGCCGGAGAACACGCCCTTGAGTGAGCTCAAGTCCGCGCCGTTCATGCTCGGAAGTCTCAGCAGGGCTTCATACAGCGTGGGGACGCCGGCAATAAAGTTGCAGCGGTACTTGACGATCTGCTTGGCATAGCTCTTGGCGGTGAAGCGCGGAATGAGAATGCAGCGTCCGCCGTTTGCGAGCATCGAGTGGATGCAAACGCCCAGACCGAAGCCGTGGAACAGCGGCATGGCAGAGAGCATCCGGTCACCGGGGCGGAACATCTGGTTCGTGGCAATGATCTGCGCGGCAATCGCGTTAAAGTTTTTGTTCGTCAGCACGATGCCCTTGGTCGTACCGGTCGTGCCGCCGGAATAGAGAATGACAGCAGGATCATCCCCCATGCGGCGAACCTTATAGGTCTTGTAGAAGCAGGCACGGCTCAGACGCATGAAATCCTTCCACATGATCACCGGCGCGTCCTCAGGGATTTTGGCGATCTTGCGTCCCTCGGTGAGCATATAGCCCGCCTTGATGGGCTTACTGAGCGCGTCCTTGACCGATGCGATGATAATGTTGATGACCTTGGTGTTCTCGCGGATGCGCTCGAACTTGTGATAGAACTGGTCAAGCGTGATCGCCGTCACGGATTCGGATTCGTTAAGGTAGAATTCGATCTCCTTTTCCGCCGAGAGCGGATGGATCATGTTGGCGATGCCACCGACGAGGTTGACTGCGTAGAACATATAGATCGCCTGCGGACAGTTCGGCATGGCGATGGTCACCTTGTCGCCCTCGCGCACACCGATGGTCTTGAGCGCCTTGGCGCAGTTTTCGATCTCACGCACCATCGTGCGGTAGGTCGTGGCCTTGCCCATAAAGTTGAACGCAATGTAGTTCGGGTACTGTTTGGCGACCGCCTCCACCGCCTCGAACATGGAGCCTTCAAAGTAGTCAAGGTGCATCGGCACATCACCAAGATAATCCTTCCACGGGGTTTTTACAATCGTATTATTCATAGTCTACCTCCTCGCAAAGCGGCTTTTCCAGAAGCTCCGGGTGCGCCACAAGATACTTGAACAGCCGCACGCTCTTGGCATAGTAGTAGCCGTCCGCGATGCGCTCATCGACCGTCAGGCCGAGGTCAAGCGTCTCGCGCATTTCCACAAAGCCGTGCTCATCGTACACGGGCGTCCACTTCTTCTCGCCGATGATGCAGAAGAACGAGCAGGTGCCCCAGTTTGTGAGGTGATGATAGCCGCTTTTGAGCTTGATCGAGCCGAGGTTGGAGAGGAACACCGAAGCATAGTTCGGATCGTCCGCGATCATGGATTTCGGCACCCAGCCGTGCCTGTCGAGCCAGCGGATAACATGAATGACGAACTTGCTGAGAAAGCGCGGAATCCGGTTGAGAATGTTCATGGTCTCGTCGGTGGAGTTGTCCTTCTTCTCGTGGCGGCACTGCGTCACCTGACGGAAAATCTCATCGTGGATCGTGTCCACGGTGTCACTCGGCTTGGCTTCGAGAAACGCCATTGCCTCCTCACTGGTGTCGGAAAACTCCTTCTTGATGACGAAACCTGCCGTCACCTTGTCGCGCTGATAGTAATTCTCGTTGGCGTAGAAGCGGTTGAGCTTCGGACGCAGCGTGACCGTCTTGACAAGCGCGGTGACGATCACATGGAAGAATGTGTACTTAAAGGGGATGCCCTCCACGTTTTTCTTCGCCAGGTACTCCTTGATCGGTCCGAGGTCAATGCGCTCGGCAATGTAGGCTTCGTTGTCCGCGCGGTTGGGGTAGATCACGCCCATGATAAAATGCAGGGAATCGACGTCGCGCAGAAGCCGCGCATCGCGCCGGTCACCCCATCTTTTTTTGTTTTCTGCCATAGATCTCACTTTCTTTCCTTCTGAAATCGCTCTTTTCTTCCAATCTTCCAAATTGACGTTTCAAAGCGTTTTTCAGTCCATATCCTCAAAGGCTTCCAGTCCGCGCTTGGTGATCACCTTGCTGTCGCCGTGGTGCACGAAGCACATCGTGGCGAAGCTGCACGCGACAAAAAATGCCGCATAGGGGAAAAGTGTGGCATAGCCGACGTTCTTCAAAAGCCAGCCCGAAAGCACCGGCGTAATGACCTGCGCCGCCATGGAGAATGTATAGTAGTAGCCGGTGAATTTTCCGATATCGCTGCCGCGGCACATCTCCACGACCATCGGCAGCGAATTGACGTTGATCGCCGCCCATGCAAGGCCGACAAGCGCGAACACCGCAAACATCACGGCATTGATCTTCGTGTAAGTCGTCGTGAGGAAATATGCCAGCAGGAAGCACACAGCCAGCAGCACCACGCCGCCGAGAATGGTCTTTTTCCGCCCGATCCTCGACGCCAGCGCGCCGATGGGGAGATAGGAGGCAATGGCGCCGCCGGTGGCAATGAGCAGGCAGGTGGACGCGCCGCCGAGTCCCTGTCCCATCATCTCGCCGACATAGACGGTAAACCACGTCGTCACGGCGTTATAGCCGATGTACCACAGGGCAATGGACATCAGCAAGAACACAAGGCTTCGCTTCACCGCACGCGGCAGCACCTCCGTGCCGCTGCCGTCATCCTCAGCAAGCTGCTGCTCGGGATGTTGCGCCTCATACGCGCGCTGTCGCGCGGCAAGCTTCGGCTCGCGGATAGTAAAATATAGTACCAGCACGGATACCGCCATCAGCACGGACACGACAATAAAAAGCGGCTGATAGTCCACATGAGGCACTCCTGCAGTCTTTGCGTGCGGGTACATCACCGCCGCCACCGCAAGATAGATGATGCCACCGACCGCGCCCATGAGGTTGATAACAGCGTTCGCCTTGGAGCGCAGGGGCTTGGGCGTCACATCGGGCATCAGCGCCACCGCCGGAGAGCGGTAGGTGCCCATCATCACCAGCAGCAGTCCCAGCGTTGCCACAAACAGCACAAGCTTGACGGCGCTCGGCTTCTGCGCATAGCTGTTGTCGAGCAGCGGCAGCACGTTCATCAGCACCACCGCCCAAGCCGTGCCGAACAGAATAAACGGCATACGCCGACCGATGCGCGTGTTCGTCTTGTCAGACAGCGCGCCGAAAAACGGCAGCAGAAACAGCGCCAGCACGTTGTCCGCCGCCATGATCATGCCGGAGATCGTCTCGTCCATGTGGAACGTATTGGTGAGAATGAGCGGAATAATATTATCGTACATCTGCCAGAACGCGCAGATAGAAAGAAACGCAAGACCGATAAGGACGGTGCGTGTGTTGTTGAGCTTCATCTTTTTCTCTCCTTCCGATTTCGGGACAGGGAAGCGTTTCATAGGAATACAGGACATATTATCACACATCGCCACTCTTTGCAATAGCGTGGGGCAGCAGAAAAAAGCTTGCCTTCTCTGCGCTCGGGTGCTATCATTTTGCCAGCATACCGGCGGACACACCGATATGCAGCAGAACAGGAGAACACACTATGAAATACTTACTCATTATCGGTGACGGCATGGCAGATAACGGCGTTGCCTCCCTCGGCGGCAAGACGCCGCTGCAAACGGCAAAGCATCCGACCATCGACTCTCTTGCCGCTCACGGCACCGTCGGCAGCGTTGTAAACTGCCCCAAGCCGCTGCCTGCCGGAAGTGAAACGGCAATTCTGTCCATCTTCGGCTGCGACCCGCACCGATACTTTACCGGCCGCTCCCCGATGGAAGCCGCCGCACTGGGGCTGACACTCAAAGACGGCGACTGTTGCTACCGCTGCAACCTCGTTGCCATGGAGCAGGGCGATATGCCCTACGGGGAAAAGCGAATCCTTTCCCACAGTGCCGGCTCCATCTCCGGTGAGGATGCGCTGCGCACGATCGCGGCGCTCACCTCTGACCCCGAGTTTTCCGCAGCCCTCAAAAAATACAACATGGAGCTGCCGCCTGCGCCCAATTTCCGTCCGCTTGCCATTGAGCATAACGGTGACTTTTCCGGCATCCGCTTCACGCCGCCGCACGACCATCTGGGCGAAAAGTGCGGGCCGCTTCTGCCCTGCGGCAGCGAGCGCGCAGAGAAGTTCACCGAGCTTCAGAAGATTGCCAACCGCGTCCTTGAGCATCATCCGGTCACCGAGGCGCGCCGCGCCGACGGCAAAATGGGCGCGAACGGCATCTGGTTCTGGGCGGAGGGTACCGCCGTGTCCCTGCCTGACTTCCGGGAGGAGTACGGCTGCGGCGGCGCGGTCATCAGTGCCGTGCCGATCTGTCACGGCATCGGCGTGCTGCGTGGACTGGAAAAGGTCGAGGTCGAGGGCGCGACCGGCGAGATCGACACCAACTTTGAAGGCAAGCTCGAGGCAACGTGGCAGAAGATAAACCAATACGATTTCGTCTGCCTCCATCTCGAAGCACCCGACGAATGCACGCACAACGGGGACCTGCCCGGCAAAATTCAGGCGATCGAGTGGCTCGACAGCCGTCTGGTCGCGCCGCTGCTCGTGCGCATGGACAACGCCGGCATGGACTATCGCATCCTGCTGCTCAGTGACCACAAAACGCTTACCGCCACGCGCGGACATGACGGCGATCCCGTGCCGTATCTCCTTTACGACAGCCGCGCGGACACCCACAGCGGCAGCGTCTATGACGAACCCTCCGGCGAGCGCGGTGAATTCATCCCCGACGGCAGCGTGCTGCTGAAAAAGCTCTTTGAGCAGGAAATCTGAACAACCCCCCTTCTCCGAACGGAGAGGGGGGTTGTGATCAGAAAGCAATCGGCGCGGCGGAAAAAATTCACTGTTCGCCCGTTTTCGTCGGACAATTCCGCCGCAGTGCGGTATTGTGCAAAAAGAGAAAGCTCACTTCTTGAGCATATCCAGCGTGCGCATGGTCAGCTCGTGGTTGTGCTCGTTGGAGGCACGCAGCTGCCCACTCAGATCCACGATCTGCGCATCCAGCTCGTGACAGTGCGCAAGGCGCGCATCGGCAAGCTCCTGTGTGCGCTCAAGCATATCCTTCGTGGCGGCGAGCTGCTCCTCCAGCTCCGTAATGCGGTTGGAGTACTCAAGGGATTTCTGCCGCATGAACTCGAGATTATCGCTTCGGATTAGCTCCATGATCTCCTTGCGCATGGCGCGGATCTCACAGCCGAGCGGATGTGCCATGCCGATGAGCGTGTCGAGACGGGGGTTCCCCTCCTCGGACAGCTGACGGCAGATCGTCTCACCGCCCTTGTGCGTGAGCATTCCCAGCTTTTCATACGAAAATCCGAGCTCGCGCATCGCCAGCAGGATATCTTCCTTTACCTTTTCCATCTTTGCTTTCCCTTTCTTACATCATAAGTCATTTTTTTCGGCATCATGTTGCGAGGATAAGCCCATTCCCTTTTCCGAATACTCCGTTTACAATAGGGAGTACACAGTGGGGAGGAAAATGCAGAGTCTGCTGTAATTCCGGCAAAAAGAGGGATCCTTCCTATGTCCCCCTCTATTTGTATTGTACCATTTTTTGCGGCTTGCTGCAAGAAAAACTTCCCCGGATGCAGGGAAGAAATCTGCAAAACAGGTCGGAGGATGAGGGAAATGCTGACAGAGATCTATAGCGAGCTGAGAGCGCTTGGTGTCACGGCAAATTACATAGGCTTTTTCCAAGTGAGCTATGCAGTGTTTCTGGCACTGGAGCGTCCCGACAGTCTTCTCCTTGTCACCAAGTGGCTGTATCCCGATGTGGCGAAGCAGTACCGGACAACGCCTGCCGCCGTAGAGCGAAACATTCGCAAGGTGGTGGACCTGGTCTGGGACGGCGCACCGGAAACGCTTGAGCAGCTCGCCCACCACAAGCTGACGCGTAAGCCGACGGCCTCCCAGTTTATCTCCATCCTTGCCTGCGGCATCACAAGCGGACATGCGGCATAAGCGCAGCGCAGCACACGACGACTTTCAAAAGAGCCGCCTTTCGAATCAATTCAATATAAAGGGAGTCGCCCGATGGACGGCTCCCTTTGCTGGCGCAGCGGGTGGGATTCGAACCCACGTGCGGTTGCCCGCAAACTGATTTCGAGTCAGCCCCGTTATGACCACTTCGATACCGCTGCAAATTCACTTGCCGATTGTTTATTATGCCACATTTTCTCACTGCTTGCAAGGACTTTTTGCGTATTCGCCGCATATTCTATGGTATGAAAACGATTTATTGTTCCGTTCCGCTGCCCAACTACCTCGATGCCCTGCACGCGGCAGGGCTTACCCCGACTGACGAGCCCGCACGCGCCGATGCTCTGCTGCTGCCCGGCGGCGGTGACCTCCATCCGCGTCTCTACGGGCAAAGCTCCGCCGGCTGTGACGGCATCGACGAAGCACGCGACGCACACGAGCTGTCACTGGTCGAAGCCTTTGCCGCGCAGGAAAAACCGATTTTCGGCATCTGCCGCGGCCTTCAGGTCCTCAACGTTGCCTTCGGCGGCACACTGCACCGGCACATTGACGGCCACAGCCAAATCGGTGGAATCGACCGCCTGCACGAAACGCACACAGACGATCCTCTGATGCGCTCACTCTACGGTGAGCGCTTCCTCGTCAACAGCGCACACCACCAGAGTGCCGACCGCCTCGGCAGCGGACTGTGCGCCGTGCAGTGGGCGAATGACGGCACGGTGGAGGCACTGCGCCACCGCACACTGCCCCTTTTTGCGGTGCAGTGGCACCCCGAGCGGCTCTGCGGAAAATTTGCCCGCAGCGGCGCGGTAGACGGACTTGTTCTGCTGCGCGAATTCTTTTCGGCTTGGTGAATAAATATCTCGAAAAAAGTACGAAAAACCGCTTGACAGCACAGTGCATTCGTGCTATTATCCTAAAGCTGACATTGTTTTGGGAGGCTCACGCAGGTGTAGCACAATGGCCAGGGCACCAGCCTTCCAAGCTGGGGATGCGGGTTCGATTCCCGTCACCTGCTCCATTCAATATGCGCCAGTAGCTCAGTTGGATAGAGCAACTGCCTTCTAAGCAGTAGGCCGGGGGTTCGAATCCCTTCTGGCGTACCAAATCCCAATCAGCAAAACGCCGCGTACGGATACAGATATGTGGTGGGTGTAGCTCAGTTGGTTAGAGCACCGGATTGTGGTTCCGGGTGTCGAGGGTTCGAGTCCCTTTACCCACCCCACAAAAAGAAGAGAAGGGATTGGGGTTAGTCCCGATCCCTTTCTTTTCCCTTATAGGGGTGTAGCCAAGCGGTAAGGCAAGGGACTTTGACTCCCTCACTCGCTGGTTCGAGTCCAGCCATCCCTGCCAGTTTCGCTCCGTTAGCTCAGTAGGTAGAGCACCTGCCTTTTAAGCAGGGTGTCCGGGGTTCGAATCCCCGACGGGGCACCAAAAAGGAAAGCACACCGAAAGGTGTGCTTTCCTTTTTGGTATTGCGTTAGACGTGCAGGAGAACCCCGTCGCGGCATTACGTTTTTATTCTCCTCTGCAAAGTTTTTTTCTGGTTATCCTGCGGTTCGCGTGATATAATAATCAAAAAGAGTCCTAAACCGAAAAGGAGCCTTCGCCATGAAAATCAGCATCGTGCAGATGGATATGAAATGCAACACACCGCAGAAGAATTTTGCCCACGCTGAGGCGCTGATCCGCCGCGCTGCGGAAACTTCCCCCGACGTGATTCTCCTGCCGGAGACATGGAACACCGGTTTTTTCCCGCACGAGGGGCTTGTCGCCTACTGCGACCGCGATGGCGCGGAAACCAAGCAGCGCATCGGCGCACTGGCAAAGGAATATCGCGTGAACATTGTTGCAGGCTCCGTGTCCACGCTGCGCGGCGAGCACATCTTCAACACTGCCTACATCTTTGACCGCACGGGCGCATGCATCGCGCAGTACGACAAAACGCACCTCTTCTCCTACGCGCACGAGCACCTGTTTTACACACCCGGTGACAGTCTTTGCACCTTTTCGCTTGACGGCAGGCTCTGCGGCCTTCTCACCTGCTACGACCTCCGTTTCCCCGAGCTTGCACGCACACTGGCACTGCGCGGCATCGAGGTGCTGTTCGTTCCGGCACAGTGGCCGGCAAAGCGGCGCGGACACTGGGAAACACTGCTTGCCGCCCGCGCCATCGAAAATCAGATTTTTGTCGCCGCGTGCAATTCCTGTGCATCAGACACGCTCTGCGGCGGCTCCTCGCGCATTCTCGACCCGTTGGGAAGTGTGCTTGCCGCAGCAGACGGCAGTGAGACCGTCTTTTCCGCCACGCTCGACCTCAGCGCACTGAGTGAGATCCGGGAGACGATCCACGTCTACCGCGACCGTCGGCCTACTCTCTATGAAATCAATTAAAGCGAAAAGAGGCAGCCGAAAAAGCTGTCTCTTTTCGTATTCTCAGGTCTTGACGATTCTCTTTGCGCCGCACTTCGGACACGTCAGCTCCACCTTGCCCACACCGCGCGGCACACGGCAGTAAGTTCCGCAGGCGCAGCGGACATATTTGTGCGTCTTGTCGGCACGGCGAGCCCTGGCACCGCGCAGATTGTTTTGTATGGGTCCCCACCATGTCAGGAATTTCGCATTCTCTCTGCGCCGCTTGTCGACCTTGCGCGAAAGCATGCGGTAGAAGATTGCCACCCACAGCGCGAGGCTGACATAGGAGAGGATACTCACCGCAACGGGGATCCTCACAAGGGTGCTGGCCAGATTCAGCAGCACCCCCAGCACAAGCATTGCCCAGCCGAGCGCATCGACGCCGTTGCGGCCGTACAGGAAGCGCGCAAGCGCGCAGCGGATTTTATAGAGAATATTGCTCATTTCAACACTTCCTTTTGTTCCATTGTAGCAGAGCCGGCGGCGCAAGTCCAGTCCTGCGCAAAAAGTTTACACAACACCGCAGCCTTATGGCAAGACGGGCTGTAAATAACATTATGAAACAACTGCGTACCTTTTTGCCCTCCGACCTTGCGCTTTCCTGCGCGGCGTGCTACAATGTTTGGCGAAAAACGACAAGGAGGACTTCCTTTTATGAAATTAGGTATCGTGGGTCTGCCGAACGTCGGCAAAAGCACTCTTTTTAACGCCATCACCAACGCCGGAGCCGAGAGCGCAAACTATCCGTTCTGCACGATCGAGCCGAACGTCGGCATGGTCGCCGTACCGGACGAGCGTCTCGATCGGCTCGCCGAAATGTATCAGCCCAAGAAAAAGACGCCTGCCGTCATCGAGTTTGTGGACATTGCCGGACTTGTCAAGGGCGCAAGCCAGGGCGCAGGGCTTGGCAACAAGTTCCTCGAGAATATCCGCCGCACGGACGCGATCGTTCATGTCGTGCGCTGCTTTGACGATGAGAACATCATGCACGTTGTCGCGGACGCGAGCCTGAACGTCCCCGTCGATCCCCTCGGCGACATCGAGACGATCGACCTCGAGCTGATCATGGCGGATCTGGAGCTGGTTAACCGCCGCGTAGAAAAGGCGCAGAAGATGGCAAAATCCGGTGACAAGAAGTTTGCCCACGAAGCCGAGGTCTTTGCCGCACTCGCCGCGCATCTCGATGCCGGTAAGAGCGCGCGCACCTTTGACGCCGGCACCGATGCTGAGCTTCTGAACACCGCCGACCTGCTCAGTCTCAAGCCCATCATCTACGCCGCCAACATGGACGAAGCCGGCTTTGCCGATCAGGACGGCAACGAATATCTCAAACAGGTCAAAGCCCTTGCCGACAAGGAAGGCGCACAGGTGCTGCCCATTTGCGCCAAGCTTGAACAGGACATCGCGGAGCTGGACGGCGATGACCGCGCCATGTTCCTTGAAGAGCTCGGCATCGCGGAGTCCGGTCTTGACCGCCTCATTAAATGCTCGTATGCACTGCTCGGTCTCATTTCCTTCCTCACCTACGGCGAGGACGAGTGCCGCGCCTGGACGATCAAAAACGGCACCAAGGCGCCTGCCGCCGCCGGCAAGATCCACTCCGACATCGAGCGCGGCTTCATTCGCGCCGAGACGATCAACTTCAGCGAAATGATTGCCTGCGGCAGCGTCAGCGCCGCCAAGGAAAAGGGGCTGCTGCGCTCTGAGGGCAAGGAGTATATCGTCAAGGACGGCGACATGATCTACTTCCGGTTCAACGTATAACGATAAAAAAGAGACGCAAAAGCGTCTCTTTTTTATCAGAATTCCAGCCACGCGGCAAGCGCGATCTGCGCAAGTAAAATCAGCGGCAAACCGTATCGGAAGTACCAGTGTTTCGTCTTGTGGTGAAACACCTTCATCCCCGCGATCGCGCCGACACTGCCGCCGAGGAGGGGCAGGAGAAACAGCGTTTTCTCGCTGATGCGCCACGCGCCGCGTTTTGCGCGGTACTTGTCGATACCGTAGGTCAAAAACGTGACAAGGTTGATTGCCGCAAGATAAATGAGGGCATACTGGGAGATATCGTGCGGCATTTTATTTCTCCAGCTTGCTCAGCTCCACGGCAGTCTTTGCCGCGAGACGTGCGTTGTTAAACACAAGCTGAATGTTGGAATCCAGGCTGTCGCCGCCGGTGAGATCCTTGATCTTCGCCAGCAGGAACGGTGTGGTCGCCTTGCCGTGGATGCCCTGTGCCTTCGCCTCGGCCACCGCCTCGCTAATGGCTTTGTTGATGGTATCGGCGTCCATGGAGTATTCCTCAGGGATGGGATTCGTGACGAGCATACCGCCGCGAAGATTCAGCTCGCGCTTGACGTGGAACGCCTTGGCAAGCTCCTCGGGGGTATCGAGCCGGTAATCCACGCCGAAGCCGGACTTTCTTGTATAGAATGCAGGCAGCTCCTCCGTGCCGTAGCCGATGACGGTCACGCCCTTGGTCTCAAGATACTCAAGCGTCAAGCCGAGGTCGAGAATGGACTTTGCGCCGGCGCAGATGACCATGACCGGGGTTTCGGCCAGCTCCTCGAGGTCGGCGGAAATATCCATCGTCACCTCTGCGCCGCGATGCACGCCGCCGATGCCGCCGGTGGCAAAGACACGGATACCTGCCATCGCCGCAATCATCATGGTGGTCGTCACGGTCGTTGCGCCGTCCATACCCTTGGCAACGAGCACGGGCAGGTCGCGGCGGCTCGCCTTGGCAACGCCGCTGCCGGTGCGACCGAGGTAATCGATCTCATCGGGCGAAAGTCCTGCCTTGAGCCGTCCGCCGATGATGGCGATGGTCGCAGGTACGGCGCCGAGGGAGCGGATGATCTCCTCGACCTTGAGCGCGGTGTCGCGGTTCTGCGGATAGGGCATGCCGTGGGAAATGATGGTCGATTCCAGTGCCACAACGGGCTTGCCCTCAGCGAGGGCTTCGGCAACCTCGGGGGCAATGTCAAGATACTTGTTGCAATTCATAAGCTGCTCTCCTTTTCCGTTGGATTTGAAGCTTTCTTCATTCTAATGCCGCAAACGGGAAAAGTCAACGAAACAGGGCTTGAAAAAGCACGTCAAGTAGCATATAATATCTGCATTCTTTAGGAAAAAACCTGTCAAAAAGGGGTAATGATACGATGGAACGAGTCAAAATTGCGTCCGTGTTTGCAGACAGCGAACAGTACGGCGGCAAGGAAGTCACCGTCATGGGTTGGGCAAAGACCATCCGCGATATGAAGACCTTCGGCTTCGTTGAGCTTAACGACGGCTCCTGCTTCCGCAACCTGCAGGTCGTGCTGGACGCGAATGTGCTGGCAAACTACAAGGAGATCACCGCTCAAAATGTCGGTGCCGCGCTCATCGCCAGAGGTACCGTTGTCCTCACGCCGGAGGCAAAGCAGCCGCTTGAGCTGAAAGCTTCCTCCGTTGAGGTCGAGGGTGTGTCCACGCCGGACTATCCGCTGCAGAAGAAGCGCCACAGCGTCGAGTATCTGCGCACGATCCAGCATCTGCGTCCGCGCACAAATCTCTTCTCCGCCACCTTCCGCGTCCGCTCCGCGGCGGCCTACGCCGTGCATGAGTTCTTCCAGAGCCGCGGCTTTGTCTACGTCAACACGCCCATCATCACGGGCTCTGACTGCGAGGGTGCCGGCGAAATGTTCCAGGTCACAACGCTCGACCTTGAAAACCCGCCCCGCACACCAGACGGCAAGGTCGATTATTCGCAGGACTTTTTCGGCAAGAAGACGAGCCTGACCGTCTCCGGACAGCTCAACGCCGAAAACTTCGCCATGGCATTCGGCGATGTCTACACCTTCGGCCCCACCTTCCGCGCCGAGAATTCCAACACCGCGCGCCACGCCGCCGAGTTCTGGATGATTGAGCCGGAGATGGCATTCTGCGACCTGGACGGCGATCTTGTCGTGATGGAAGCAATGGTCAAGCACATCATTCGCCGCGTGATGGAGCGCTGCCCGGACGATCTTGCATTCTTCAACAGCTTTGTCGATAAGGGTCTCATTGAGCGTCTTGAACACGTGGTCAACTCCGATTTCGGCCGCGTCACCTACACCGAGGCGGTCAAACTCCTCAAGGAGTCCGGTGCAAAGTTCGACTATCCCGTGGAGTGGGGCATCGACCTGCAGACCGAGCACGAGCGCTATCTCACCGAGCAGATCTTCCAGCGTCCCGTGTTCGTCACCGATTATCCCAAGGAGATCAAGGCGTTCTACATGCGCCTCAATGACGATGGCAAGACCGTCGCCGCGGCAGACTGCCTCGTGCCCGGCATCGGCGAGATCATCGGCGGCTCTCAGCGTGAGGAGCGCATCGAGCTGCTGGAATCCCGCATTACTGAGCTTGGCATGAATCCTGCGGACTACTGGTGGTACTGCGACCTGCGCCGTTACGGCTCCTGCCGTCACGCGGGCTTCGGTCTCGGCTTCGAGCGCATGGTGATGTACCTCACGGGCGTGAGCAATATCCGCGACGTGGAGCTGCATCCGCGCACCGTTGGCAGCGCCGATTTCTAACCCGAAAACAGTTCAGGGGGAAGCGAAAAAACGCTTCCCCCTGTTTTTTTCTTTTTCCGCCGCTCTTACAGCCAGCTGCTGTCAAATCCGCAGGGCAGCAGCTCCTTAATGTTCATCTTCTTCGCCTCGCCCTTTTTGTTGAGGCAGATGACCTCCATATCGGGGCCGAACTCATAAAGCACCTGACGGCACGCGCCGCAGGGATAGCAGTAATCGTCGCTGCGTCCGGCGATGACGATGCGGCGGAAACGCGTGTGTCCCTCACTCACCGCCTTGACCGCCGCCGTGCGCTCGGCGCAGATCGTCAGACCGTAGCTGGAATTTTCGATGTTGCAGCCGGTGGCGATGTACCCATCCTCACACTCCAGCGCCGCGCCGACAGGGAAGTGCGAATAGGGGATATATGCGCGATCGAGCATAGCGATCGCTTTTTGCATCAGTTCCTGTTCACTCATGAAGTCCCTCCTTTACCAGTCCACGCCGAGGTCTGGGCGCACCTCGGTGTCCATAATGTCCATCGCGTCATAAAATTGTAGATACCGGCTGCGCGCATGGCGGAAGGTCGTTCCGTCCGGATGCAGACGGTCGCAGATGACCGCGGAAATGTCCGGCTTAATATAGCTGAACGAGCTGGTGCCGACACTGGCAAAGACGCGGAAGCCCTGACTTTGCAGATAACGGAACACCTCGCCGGTCTTTTTCCAGTCGTTTCCGTCGGGACGGCCGCCGTGCGGATAGAAGAGGATGCTCGTCTCGCCCACGAGACTGCCGACCTCCTCTTCCCAGCGCTCGGTGTCGTTGATGACGGTCTGAAGCGGCTTACTGTCAAGGCGAATGTGTCCCCAGGTGTGGCTGCCGAACGTCCAGCCGGTCTCCTTGAGCCGCGCGATCACGGGCTTTACCGCCTCGATCTCACCGTTTCGATACTCCTCAAACGCCGGGCGCGCCGGAGAATCGGGCGCAATATCGCGGTCATTCTGCGTGCGGTAGCCGAGAATGCCGTAGTAACCGGTGAGCGAGAAGATCGCCTTCGCGCCATTTAGGGAGAAGTCGGGATGCTCATAGACAAAGGTATCGAGAATCGTCGTTGCATCATACTCCTTGGTGAGCGTCGTTTCGTTCGTGTAGGGATTCCAGCACTCCGCCCAGATTTCACCGTCGTCTCCGAGCACAAGCTTGCTGGTGAAGCCCTCCTCGAGCATATACGGATAATAATTCACATCGTCAAAGGAGATGACCAGCGGCTTTTTGCCCTCCGGCAGCATGAGGGTATTTCGCACCATGTGCGCCCCCGTCTCGTCCGTCACCTCGCTCCAAACGTCCTCCATCGCAACGAGGATATAATCGCGCTTGTAAAGCTCGTCGAGGATCTTATTGTACTCGTCCACCGTGCACATCCAGTCGTCCAGCCCGTAGCGCTGTGCCTGACTTGCGCTGCACTCATGGAACGCCCAGCGCGGAAACGCGATGATCGGGTGGAAGAAAAGATGCTCCACGGTCTGCTCCGGTCCCCACGCCTGCGTAAGCTGATCATCCGACCAGTAGGTTTTCACCGCGTCATAGGGATCGCCCGAGGACGTCTCCTCCTCCGGCGGCAACGTCTCATCGGTTTGTGCCGTGCTGTCGTCGGGCGCAGCCTCGCCGTCTGCGCCGCAGGCGGTGAACAGTCCCGTCACCAGCAGTACCGCCAGCAGCAGTGCAAGCAATCTCTTCATATCCGTCTCCTCCTTGGTATCTCTCTGCGCGTTTCGCCGCGCAAAATCGGTTCTTTTCCTGATTATATCAGCTCTTTCCCCTTTTGACTACCAAAAAGGCAAAAATGTTCCTTTTTTGCGCCGTCCAATTTTAGCACTCTATGGCAAAGAGTGCTAAAATTCACGGTTCGTTCACGAAAAGATGTATTTTTGTTCACAGGTCGTGGGTAGACTAAAAGCATCAAAAGAAAAGAAAACCACGTACACCAACCGAGAGGTTAGCATAAATTTTTGGAGGTATTTAACATGTTTGAACTCAGACCTTTTGAACGCAGAAATAACCGCATCGCAACCTATGATCCCTTCCGCGAGATGGAAAATCTGGAACGCGCCTTCTTCGGTGACCGCGGATTTTTCTCCGGTAGCGCACTGGGTGAATTCCGCACCGACATACAGGACAAGGGTGACAGCTACCTGCTCTCGTCCGACCTGCCCGGCTTCAAGAAGGACGACATTCACATCGACCTCGACGGCGACACCATGACCATCAGCGCCGAACGCCACAGCGAGCATGAGGAGCAGGACAAGGCCGGCAGCTTCATGCGCTGCGAACGCTCCTACGGCAGCTATCGCCGCTCCTTCGACATCAGCGGTATTGATGCTGAGAAGATGACCGCGCAGTATACCGATGGTGTGTTGAAGCTGACAATGCCCAAAAAGGAAATGACCGTCTCCAACACCAAGCGTCTGGAGATCGAGTGAGCCGACCCCCCCCCACTGAAAAGTGCCTCGCAGAGAAATCTGCAAGGCACTTTTTCATTCGATGATCTCCACATCGTAAAGACTGTCGAGCAGCGGCCAGAGCTGCGGCATCTCGCGCATCAGATTCCAGAACCCTACGCCCTGGAAGCCATACTCTGCGGCAAGGCGCAGCTTCACCTCCATCGACCTGGCATCCTCGAACCACACCACATGCTCGCGTCCCGAACGCGCCGTATAGTAGAAGTACGGAGCCTGCGCCTCCTCATCATAAAGAATCTCCGCGCCGAACTGCACGGCAATCTCCACGGCGCGCTTTGGTGAAAGGGAGTCCGCCTTGCTTGCCCCCTGCTGGAACGGCAGCGTCCAGTCGTAGCCGTAGAGCGGAATGCCCATAAAAATCTTCTCGCGCGGGATCTCCGTGATAGCATAGTCCAGCACGGCGCGCACCTGCGGCAGCGGAGCCACCGCCATCGGCGGACCGTAGGTGTAGCCCCACTCATAGGTCATGAGGAACACCGCGTTTGCCGCCGCACCGAGAAGCGCATAGTCGTGCGACTCATAGAGCAGTCCCTGCTGCTGCGCGCTCGTTTTCGGCGCAAGCGCAACAATGACGGGGTAGCCGAGCGGATTGAGCCGGTCGCGAAGCTTTTGGATGAACTGCGCGTATGCCTCGCGCTCGTCGGGATAGACGTACTCAAAATCCACGTCCAGTCCGTAATAGTTTTTGCGCCGCAGATTCTGAATGATGGCGCGGATAAGCTGCTCCTGATTGTCCTCGCTCTGGAGCAGCACGGAAGATCGGTCATTGGAAAAGCTTCCCTCCTCCGTAAGCGTCGATAAGTGCATCAGTCCCACCGTGCGGTAGCGTCCGGCAGCAGCAAGCAGCTCCGCATCGTTGAGTGGCAGCAGTCCCCCGTCCGCCGAGATGCCGTAGGTAAACGGCGTGAGGTACGTCAGGTACGGGAGCGTCGCATCAAGCTGCTCGATGGGGATATAAGGGTAGGCATAGCCGTTGACGCCGAAGGTACCGAGCTTTCGCTCCTGTTCGTACTCGATGACGAGGATGTCGCCGCTGCGCACGGTCGGCAGACCGTGGAGAAAGTAGTTGTTGCGGTACAGCGTCAGTGTCGTCACGCCGTATTGCAGCGCGATCGAATAGATCGTTTCGCCGGCGGTGACGGTGTGAATGGTTTTGGGGAAGCGGATCACAAGCGTCTGTCCCACGGCAAGCGGCGCATTGACGGCAAGACCGTTGTCCGCGGCAAGAAGATCCGGGATCACGCCGTAGCTTTGCGCGATCTCAGAAATCGTGTCACCGCTTCTCACCACATAAATTTGCATCTTATCACCTCATGTGATTTTATGCGTCTGCGCGGCGTTTTAGCCCAGTGCCACGTCCAACACCATCATCACAAGGAAGCCGCCCACGAAACCGCACGTCCCTGCGCGCGAGTGCGCCTGCGGCACCAGCTCCTCCACCACGACATAGAGCATCGCACCGGCGGCAAAGCTGAGCATCCACGGCATGAGCGACTGTACGCCGGCGGCGGCAAGCACCACTGCAATGCCGAACAGCGGCTCGACAATGCCCGAGAGCATCCCCACCGTAAACGCCCGTTTCCGGGAGTAGCCCATCTGCCGCAGCGGCAGTGAGATCGCCGCGCCCTCGGGAAAATTCTGGATCCCGATGCCCAGCGCCAGCGCTGCGGCGGCGGCCATGCTGTCCCCCCCGGAGGCAAGCGCGAACGCAAGTCCTACCGCCATCCCCTCGGGGATGTTGTGCAGCGTGATGGCTGCAGTGAGCAGCGCGTTTTGGCGGTAGACTTCACTGCACGGCTTTTTGGAAAGCTTCGGACTGATAAAATCAAGTCCGCCCAGAAACACCATGCCGAGCAGGATCCCTGCCGCAGCCGGCAGCCACGCGGGGATCCTTCCGCCCTCCGCCTGTTCGATCGCCGGCAGCAGCAGACTCCACACGCTCGCCGCAGTCATCACGCCGGCGGCAAAGCCGATGAGCGCCTTTTGCAGATCCGCATCGGTCTCTTTGGCAAAGAAAAACACCATCGCCGCGCCGAGTGTCGTCATCAGGAAGGTAAATC
>JAUMWI010000002.1 GCA_030529725.1 Eubacteriales bacterium
TGGTATCTGTCTGCAACGATCTTTGCGTTAGGGAAACAAGTCGTGGCAACTCCATAGAAAAGGGAACTCATATCCATCACAACATATTGAACTTTAAGGCGTTCTTTTCGCGGAAACTTAAGGAAGTATTGGATCAAATCGCCGGATTTCCTGTTTCTGAATACATCTAAAACAACATGATGCTCTGCATCTGCAATTATGGTCTGGAACTTTTCGCCGTCGGCATTGCCTTTGAATTCGTCCAAAGACAACACTCTGGGAAGTGTATATGAGCCATACTGCACCAGCTTAAAATATCTGATTGCGGTAGATACTGAAATGCCGTTTTCTTTGGCTATATGGGTTGCGGATACGGTTTCACGAAAGCTGCGAATCACATTCACGATCTTGCGCTGTGTTGATCGGTAGTATTTTGGCAGAAAAGTATTCATTTCATAGAAACGCTTACCGCACTGTTCGCACACATATCTGCGTTTTCTCAGGTGAAGATATACCTGTTTCCCAAAAGCAGAGCAGTCTTTAACGCTTTGATTTCGGTAGTCATGAATGCGTTTCGTAGTATTTCCGCAGCAGGGGCATCGGTGCGGTCGTCTGGGCAGCTCAAGCTCTATATGAATTGAGTCGGAGCATTCCTCCACTTTTTTTACGATTACATCTTTCAATCCGAGTAATGTTGTAGTATTATCTTTCATAGAGCATATGGATATCCTTTCTTTTGGATGTGTGGTAACTTCATTTTAAAGGATTTTTTCTCTATGCTCTACTTTTTTTGTTTCCTATATGAAAAATGTTGGGTGTGGATCACTCTTTTCGAGTGTCCACCCCAACATTTATTATAGAACCGCGGTTTTCAAGGGTTTTCTTTTTTGCTCACCAATCTGCTTCTTTGCCGCTTAAAACAGATCCAGTGTGCTATCCAGATAGATCGCCTCTCTGATTTGCAGTTGATACTCCGGCTTGGCCAGATAGTAGAGCAGAAATTCCAGGATCAGGGCGCTGCCGAGACTGCGGCCCTCGATTTTGAAATGGGAAAAGCCCATAGGGAGATAGATGTCCCTGATATCATCAATGCCGATGAATCCCGGGTTCTTCATCGCTTTGGAGAAATGATAGCCCTCGTTTCCACCCGGCGCGCAGCACTGATGGTCGGGACAATCTTCGCCGAGGTTCTTGCAGCTCACATTTTCATAGCATGCTTTTCTGTCCCGGCAGTCAAACCAACAGCACTCGTTGCAAAGGAATTCCACCTTGTCCTTTTGCAATGCAGAGAGCGTGTTGAGCTTATCAAATGCCTTATTCAGTCGGAAATCGGGCACCACATAGGAGAAGTCATCACGGACGACCTCTTTCCGAAAACCCTCAAACTCGGTCAGCACCTTGGTAGTGGAGGACACGAAATACAACTGAGGATACCTGCTTTTTAAATAGTCCAGCAACAGATCTGTGTGGACAATGACGCCGTTTTGCACTTTTCCGGCTTCCGAAATCAGTGCGCAGAGAGCGTTGCATCTCTTATCAGGAAGGTGCTCCTCGCGCAGCAGAGAGTTGCTGAAGGTCAGCCGAGCCGAGATGCTGTATTCGCGCATCAGCGCCAGAACATCCCGTGGGTCATCATTTCCAAATCCAACGCGGCCGCCGCCCCAGACGCAGTCTGCCGGTGCGCCGTAGATAGAGCCAATGTCACACCAATCATAGAAATACTCACGATGCGCACGGAACAGCGGCAGGAACACGCGGTAAAGCTCATAAAACTCAAACAATCCGGGAAGATGGTAGTGTGCGATCCTTTTTTGAATGCTGTCCATATTTTCACCGCCTCCCTTTTACGCTTGTTCTGTCTATCATAATATGCTATTGACAGTTCGTAAAGGAAAAATGTTTCAACAGGCTTGATATTTTTTTCGTGTTGCAAATCCACACCGCTGCTTTGTGTGTTGCTATTGCTCGGTGAGATGAGTATAATATGATAGTGTCCCTATGGAGGTCACTGCGAAGACAAACCGGGTATCCTGCCGGCTGCGATGTCGAAAAGCGTTGCAAATTGCCGGAAAACGGGGTAAAGTGGAATACCTGTAGGAAAAGAACCCTGTGGCTTGGAGAGGAACGAATATGGAACAGCGTCCGATGGACAAATTGAATACTTCCGCGGCAGAGGTGACGCTTTTGCGCGGTGGTGTGGAGATCGCGCATCGCAAGGGGATTCTGGCGAACAGAACGGTCAGTATCCCATTTGCACAGCTGCAGGGGATTGAATACCACGAAAAAAACGTGATGGAAAACGCCTATCTTCTCTTCCGTGCAGACGGGATGCAGGAGATCACCCACTCGGTGATGTCCGGTCATAGAGCGGTCAACAAGGGACGAATAGATCTTGCCAAGAGCGAGACGGACGCAGCAAGAAGCTTTTACGCGGCGGCGCAGGAGGCACTGGAACGGTTTCGGGTTAGAAAGTACGTTGCCGTGTGCGGCGGTGTAAACATTGACATCGGCGGGCGATCCTTTGCGCCGCTGATCGCCAGGGATTCCAATCCCGGCCGAGTCGAGCAGAGTCTCGGCGGCGTGGGACGCAACATCGCACATAACCTGAGCCTTCTGGGGGCGAATGTGTCCCTGCTCACGGCACTCGGTGAGGATGCCTACACCACGCAGATCGAGCGTTCCTGCGAGGAGCTGGACATCGACCTTTCCCACGTCCTGCACGTTCCGGGCGGGAGAACTTCGACCTATGTGTTCCTCGGTGACAGCGACGGCGATATGGCGCTGGCGGTGTCCGACATGGAGATCTGCGAGGAGCTGACGCCGTCTTATTTTGCACAGCATCTCGACTTCTTGAACGGCGCGGAGCTGGTGATTGTGGATACGAATTTGCCGCAGGCATCGCTTTTGTATTTGGCCGAGCATTGTACGGCGCCGCTTTTTGTCGATCCGGTGTCCGTAACCAAGGCGGAAAAGCTCCGGGCGATCCTGAAGAATATCCACACCCTCAAGCCCAACCGACTGGAGGCGGAAGTCCTCTCCGGCGTGCGCATCTGCGACGGGGAGAGTCTTGCCGCCTCAGTTGATGAATTGCTCGAGCGTGGCGTGCAGCGTGTGTTTCTCTCGCTCGGAGAGGAAGGCCTTTTCGCCGCGCAGGGGGACGAGCGCTTCCTGCAGGAAAACTATCCGGCACAGATAAAAAATGCGACCGGCGCAGGCGATGCGCTGATGGCGGCGCTTGCGTGGTCGTATCTTGACGGCAGAACACTGAGGGAGAGCGCGAAGCTTGGCGCGGCGGCGGCATCGCTTGCCGTGGAGGGCGAAAAAACGATCAATCCGGAGCTGTGCGCGGCGAATGTGCTTTCGCGTGCAGCGCAGGAAATCCATTCGGAGCGGAAGGAAGAATCAAAGCCATGCACTCCGTAGAGACCGCCAAACGGTTTGTAAAAAATCATACGGTGACGGTTGTTGCATTTGTCGCAGCGGTCGTTACCTCGTTTCTTGTCCCACCGGACAGAGCGTACCTCAGCTACTTTGACCTGCGGACGCTCACCTGCCTTTTTCTGACGCTCGCAGTGGTCTGTGCCCTGCGGAACATTAAGTTTTTCACCATTCTTGCCCGCCGGATCGTGATGCTTACGGGCAATCTGCGCACACTTGCGCTGGTGCTGGTCTATATCACGTTTATCGGCTCAATGATTATTGCCAACGACATGGCGCTCATTACTTTTCTGCCGCTGGGCTATTTCGCACTTTCCGTCACAAAAAACGAAAAACACATGGCGTATGTGTTTATCCTGCAAAACATTTCGGCAAACCTCGGCGGTATGCTCACACCGTTTGGAAATCCGCAAAACCTGTACTTATATTCGTACTATCAGATCCCAACGTTGGAATTTACGCGTATCATGCTTCCGCCGTTCCTGCTGGCAGTTGCCATGCTGACAGTATGCTGCTTTTTGCTCAAGCCCACGCCGCTTTCCATTACCGAGGAGTTCCCCGAAAAGCTGAATGCACGCCGTACGGTACTGTACATAATCCTGTTTGCCTTTTCCATTCTGATCGTATTCCGCGTGGTGCCGTATTGGACGGGACTTCTGCTGATTCCGGCCGTGCTTTTCGTGCTTGACCGGGACGCACTGCTGGCGGTCGATTATCCGCTGCTTCTGACCTTTGCGTTTTTCTTCGTGTTTTCCGGCAATATGGCGCGCATCGATGCGGTCAACCGCTTTGCCTCGGCGCTGCTGGAGAAGAGCCCTCTTCTGGTCACAGAGCTGTCCTGCCAGTGTATCAGCAACGTCCCCACGGCGATTTTGCTCTCACGCTTTACGGAGAACTATCGCGCTGTGCTGCTCGGTGTCAACATCGGCGGCACGGGGACGCTGATCGCATCGCTGGCAAGTCTCATTACCTTCAGCGAGTACCGTCTGCTCTATCCCGGACACGGAAAGCAGTATTTCCTGCTCTTCACGCTCATCAATGCGGTGTTTCTCGCCGTGCTGACAGCTGCGGCATACCTTTTCTTCCTATAAAAAATCGGAGTCCGTATGGACTCCGATTTTCGCTTTTTTTACCATGTGTGTTTTGTGCGGGACTGCGCGGCGGTCATGCCGAAGCAGCTCCAGTCAATCCTGCCGAGCTGGTCACCCCAGGTGGTGTCGATGTGATATTCGATGCCGTCAAGGTAGGCAACCGTCCAGATATGAGTTGCGTTGAACAGGGCGTAGCAGTCGATGCCCTCGAGCTTGAGCAGGAGGTTGTACGCGCCTGTATACCCGTCGCACACGGCAACGCCGCCCAACAGCGCACCGTAGGCGGTGTGGCTGAGGGAGGCTTCCGTGACGGTGCCGGTGTCGTAGCGGCAATTTTCACAGAGCCAGGCAAAATAGACCTGCGCGATCTCATAGTCATTCATCCCGTAGGAGAGTGCGCCGGACTCCCAAAGCATATCGTGCACGGCAATGGCGCGCTCCATCGTCCGGCTGCGGTATAGACGAAGCGTTTCCTCGGGGCAGACAGTGGAGGAGAACGTCAGATACGCTCGACCGGAGGAGTATGCTTTGCAGGAAACAGAGTTATACATCTGCTCACAATACGATTTGACGCACGGCGTAAAGGCCCGTACCAAAGCAGTAGCATCTGCGGCTGTGAGCGTGCGCGGATAGGAGAGCGTAACCGTGTTCTGTCCGGAAGCAATCATTTGTCGAACAACCGCATCAATTGCGGCAGTGTTCTCAGGGGGAGGAGCATTGTCCGTTTGCATCGGAGCTTCCACGAGATCAGCAAAGGTCGTACCGGCGACACTGTGATACGGAAGAACGATCCAATCGGGAGTCAGACGCGTGTTCGGCTCGACCAGACGGGTGAGCAGCGCAGCCACCTCCGCGCGCGTGACGGGATCGTAAGGCGCAAAGCTGCCGCTTGCGTCCGTGCCCACAAGAAGCCCCTGCTTGTACATCCACAGGATTTGTGACTGATAGGGGGTATAGTCATCAACATCGGTGATAAAATCGCGGCTTGCATAAGCTTCCGTGACCAACGCCGTGTTTCGGTCGTCATACCAATCGCCCGGCAGGGACACGGAGAAAATGCATGCCATCTGGGCGCGGGTCGCAGGGGCATCGTAATGATCGAGTGTGACGGCAAGAAGACCTTTTCCCTTAAGATAAGAGAGGTAGGGGTCGAACCAGCTTTCCGTATCTGAACTGCGCGCAAAATCAGCGGCTGCATCCCCATGCTCATAGGTGCTGCGAAGTCGCGCCGAGAGCGTCAGCAGCTCAGATACCGTAATGCTCTCCTCCGGCGAAAACCTACGGTTTCCGCGTCCGTCCATCAGACCGTACTCATAAGCGGCGACGGCGGCGTCGGCATACCAGCTTTTTTCGGGTACATCGACAAACGCGGACGCATAGGTGCGTGTGCGGGAAAAGGGAGAGGCGGAGGCTGAGGAGGAATTTGCGGCAGTACCGGCAAGCTCGGTGCCGGGTACGGCAGGAGCATCACCGGAGGAGTCCTGTGCCTGCACACTGACGCACAGCAGGACCGTCAGCAGAAATAATAGCGGGAAAACACGAAGCTTCATGGTGTTTTACTCACTTTCTCACGGGACTAAAATATCCATGTCCTCTAATGTGATCGGTTCATTGTAGGGATTGAGTGCCTCGTTGACCAGGGCAAGCGTTTGCTCCGGATCAAGCACATAGACCGATTCTTTGCGGTAGTAACCGGAGCCGTCACCGGGCAGTGTGTGGAAGGAGACGGCATCCATTCCCATCTCCAGCGCTTCCGTACCGAGCCAGACGAGGTTGCCGGTGGTCAGGTCGGTTTTGACATACTTGAAAAAGACCTGCGCCATCGCGGGTACATTGCCGATTTTCAGAAGCTGCCGGGCAACCTGCGAGAGGAACGCCTGCTGGGTTTCGATGCGTCCGATGTCGGCGGTAGCATAACCGATGCCGTCATTGTTCTTGCGCCAGCGCACGACCTCCATCGCCTGCTGACCGTTCAAGTGCTGCAGACCCTTACTGTAGTGGATGTGAAGATTCTGATAGGGATCGTCATAATCCATGTCAACGGGGACGTCAAAATCCACGCCGCCGATCTGATCGACCAGGGCAATAAAGCCCTTGAGATTGACGGTAACAAAGAAATCAACAGGAATGCCGAGCAGATTTTCAATTTCCTGGCACAAAAGTTCGGTACCGCCCTTGGCATAGGCATAATTCAGCTTATTGCTTGCCCATTCGTGGTGGAGCAGTGTATCACGCGGAAGACTGACCAGATCAATTGACTTGCCGGTTGCGTCAAAGCGGACGAGAATGTTGGTGTCGCTGCCGCCGTTATCGTTGTCAAGACCTGAGACGAGGATCGTGTAGCAGTATTCCTTGCGTGCATTTGCGGATGAAACGGACTTGTCCGTTTCATCCTGCTGTGCAGCATCAACGGACATCAGCGCAGCATCAACCGGCTTCGGCACAGCATCATCCGGCTGCGGTGCGCGGACAAATATTTTCACAGCCGCAGCAACAGCGACAACGAGGAAAAGCAGCGAGAGCAATATGGCGGAAAAACGCTCTTTTCGAGCTTGGCTTTTTTTGTGCTTCTTCATGGAATCACCATTTCTGTTTCTTTAGGTTTACAATAATATATTATAACCTTGCGCAGCGGGAACTACAAGAGGGAAAAGACGGCATGCAAAAAAGTTCACAATTTCATTTGCATGGCGTCCTTTCCAAAGATTGGCTGAAAATTTAGACGAAATGAGACGAAAAAAGTTGCATCAGATGCCTTTGTATTTTTTGCGTGTGGCAAGGCCGCCGCGAATGTGTCGCTGAGCCTTGTTTTCCTCAAGGATCTCCTTGACCTGGAGGTACAGCGTGCGGTTAAATTGCGGCAGGCGGTCCTGCAGATCCTTATGTACCGTTGATTTGCTGATTCCGAATTTTTTGGCGGCGGCGCGTACCGTAGTGCGATTTTCTATAATGTAAACGGCCAGATTGCAGGCCCGCTCTTCCATATTTCCTTTCATAATAACGCTCCCAATCCAGAGTTGCTTTATCTATATGCATGCCGGAGGGGGAACATGCGCGAAAAGACGGACAGAAGTTGACAGAATGGAAGAAAATGCCCTATAATAAAGGAAATTTACTGAGGAGAAGGCAGCATGAGAATATATTTTTGCGGTTCAATCCGCGGCGGACGCGCCGATGCAGCACGCTATCGCAAGATGATCGAATTTCTTAAGCACTACGGCCGTGTGCTGACGGAGCACGTGGGTGACGCGGCATTAACTGATCGGGGTGGTGACGGTACCAGCGAGGAGATCTGGCAACGCGACACGGCGTGGCTTCGTGAGTGCGATATCGTGATTGCGGAATGCTCCCAACCGTCGCTCGGCGTGGGGTACGAGCTTGCCTTCGCTGAGGCACTGGGAAAGCCGGTATATGTGTTTTACGGCAGGGACGATGGCCGCCTTTCTGCGATGGTTGCCGGCGATCCGCGGTTTTTTGTTTATCAGTACGCAGGGGAAGAAGAGCTGCTTGCCACGCTCAAAACAGTCATGGAAGCAGCGCAGAGACCGGGCGTATGAACAGACGGAAAACATTGCGCGGAACGGTCTGCGCGATCCTCGGCGGTTTTTGCTGGGGAATGAGCGGAACGGTCGGACAGTTTCTGTTCACGCAAAAGGGAATCGACAGCGGCTGGCTCACCGTTGTGCGTATGCTGTGCGCAGGGGTGATCCTGCTTGCCGCCGCCGCGCTGCGCTATCCGCGTGAGACGATGGGGATCTGGCAGGACAAAAACACGGCAGTGCGGCTGGTTCTTTTCGCACTGTTCGGACTTCTGCCGTGCCAATACGCCTATCTTGCCGCCATCAGCTACTCGAACTCAGCGACAGCGACGGTTCTGCAATATCTGGGGCAGGCACTGGTGCTTTTCTGGGCGTGCCTGCGGGGAAAGCGCCTCCCGAGCGGAAAAGAGGCTCTGGCGCTCATTCTGGCGCTCGGCGGCGTGTTCCTGCTATCCACACACGGAAGCTTTACCGCGCTTTACCTTGCGCCCAAGGCGCTTTTCTGGGGCATGATGGCGGCACTTGCGCTGTTTCTCTACACCACGCTGCCCGGGAAACTGCTGCAAAACTATCCGTCTCCGGTGTGTACCGGCTATGGAATGATTCTCGGCGGAACCGCTCTTTGTCTTGTGATGCGTGCCTGGCAATATCAGGTGACCCTTGATTTTGTAACGGTGCTTGGCATTGCGGAGATCGTGCTGGTCGGTACGGCGATGGCGTTTACCCTGTATCTTCAGGGCGTGAGCGATCTCGGTGGTGTGAAGGCAAGCTTGTTTGCCTGCTCGGAGCCGGTGAGCGCGGCACTGTGCGCCGGGATCTGGCTGAAAACAGACTTTGCCGCGCAGGACATTGCCGGAATGGTGATGATCATTATTATGGCGGCCTTGTTAGCCCTGCCGGAAAAGAAAAAATGATGCCTTTCCCGTGGGGAGAGCGCATGGAACAAAAAATCCGCACTCTGTCAGAAGGCAGAGTGCGGATTCCTGATTTCTCAGTTAAAGAATCTGCATCAGTACGGGAATGACAACAAAGCAGGCAAGCGTGGAAAGCGCCGCGCCCTGCGCGGCGAGCTTTTCGTCTGCACCGTACTCAGAGGCAAAGACGACCGTCTGTGTGACGACAGGCATTGCAGATTCTATGACAAAAACGCTGCGTGCAAGACCGGTGATACCGAAAACGGAGCAGCCCAAAAGACACAGTGCCGGGGAGATGACAAAGCGAAACAGCAGCATGACCGTAAGCGTTCTGTCGATCCGGATATTTTTCAGGCCGATCTCATAAATAATATAACCGGTGAGCACCAGAGCCATCGGGGTCACGGTGTTGTTGAGATACTTCATGTAGTTCATGGCAAGCGAGGGAAGCTGTATGTCGGTAATGATCAGGAAGAAACCGACAAATACCGCTAGGACTGCCGGCGTTGTCAGAAAACGGCGTACTGTTCTGAGGGAGAAACCAAACTCACCGCTGCCGCCCCAGCGAATCAGGGAGCCGCCGATAAACTGCACAAATGTAGTGTTGACCAGGTAATAGAGCATCACATAGGCGGAGCAGGCAGGACCGAACAGCTCCGAGCACATTGCGTAACCGACAAATATCGCATTGGAAAGCGAGCACATCATGACAAACACACCGATCTGTGCGCGCGAAAGCCTTAAAAGTTTTGCGCAGAGCCACGACAGCAGTACGAGCACAATGTCCAAACACAGAAGAAACACAAGAGCTGTACCTGCCTGCAGGATCATGCTGCGGTCGAGGTTGGAGGTCAGACCGTAAATGCACATGCACGGGACGGCAAACGAGAGCAGGAATTTGCCGAGGAATGCCTTGACCTGCGTGTTCATCCAGCCTTTGGCGGCGCAGAAATAACCGGTTGCCGTCAAAAGAAGAATAATGGTAACAGAAGCAACGGAATGAAGAAAGGTTTCCATGAAACACCTCAGTATTCAATAATCTTTTCAACACGCTGAGTATATCATTTTCGGTATAAAAAACAAGAGCTTGGCAAAATTAGGTTGAAAAAGCCGGGGCTAAGGCGTATTATAGCAAAGGAAAAACGACAGGAGGCTGACAAAATGAAAGCAGCATTGGTCATTATGGCGGCAGGCATGGGCTCCCGTTACGGCGGCAGCAAGCAGGTGGACGGCATCGGCCCCAACCATGAAATTTTGATGGAGTATTCCATCTTTGATGCGATCCGCGCCGGTTTTACGAAGGTCGTTTTTATCATTAAGCCCGAGATGCTCGATCTGATGAAAAGCCTTTGCGGTGACCGCGTCTCCCAAATGACGGCGAAAAACGGCGAAAAGGTCGAGGTCTGTTACGCATTCCAGGATTTTTCCAGCGTGCCGAAGTTTTATCATATTCCCACTGAGCGCGTCAAACCGTTCGGGACGGCCCATGCAGTGCTTTGTGCACGCGAGTTTGTCCGTGAGCCGTTCGTTGTCATCAATGCGGACGACTATTACGGCGTGGACGCTTTTGAAACGATTTATCAGGAGCTTTCCGCACTTCCTAAGACGGGCTTTGCCACCATGGTGGGCTACAGCCTGTGCAACACCGTCAGCGAGAACGGAACGGTTACGCGCGGCGTCTGCCATGTGACAGACGGAAAGCTCGATAAGGTCGTGGAGACTTTCAAGCTCAAGCCCTGCGCGGACGGAAAGATTCACGATATCCGGGACGATGGCAGCGCTCCGGTCTATGCCGACGAGACCCCGGTGTCAATGAATTTCTGGGGCTTTACGCCGTGGATGTTTGAGAAGCTCGAAGCCTACTTTGACGCATTTCTGCATACGCTTGCACCGGACAACATTAAGGCGGAGTGCCTGCTGCCGAGCCTTGTAGGCGAGCTGATCGAAAAGCGCGAGCTGAACGTTTCCGTCCTGCACTCCAATGCGCGCTGGTTCGGCATGACGTATCAGGAGGATAAGCTGATGGTCGCGCACGAGCTGAAAAAGCTGCACGAAGCCGGCGTCTATCCGGAAAGCCTGCGGTAAAATGAAACGGATCACCTTCGGACATACTACGTCCGGAGGTGATTATTTGTGAAAGAGGATGAAAAACTACCGTATCACGATGCGCCGATGACGGAACCTCGTTTCGGACAGCCGGATGACTGCGGTGATCTGATCAACAAGTACGGCACCTATAATATTCAGCCGACTGCGGATACGGAAAACGTGTTTCCGCTGATTGCGCACGATCTTCCGGAAAAGTGGCATGACATGATGCTGGGAAAGCCGGATCTTGAGAAAGAAGAATAGCGCAGCGAGGACTCCCCGTTCAGAAACGGAGAGTCCTCGTTTGCCGACCGACAAAAAATTTTGGCAAAAATAAAAGAAAACAGTTGACAATCCGAGACCGCAGGTGTAGTATGTCAATGTTCGGTTCGCGCGGTTAGCTCAGCTGGTAGAGCACATGCTTGACGTGCATGGGGTCACAGGTTCGAGTCCTGTACCGCGCACCAGAAGAAAAGCATCGAAGTCGTAAGACTTCGGTGCTTTTTCTTTTGCTTTTGCATCATGCCCACTGAGGGCGCCTGCTTCAGACGCCTTCGGCGGGCAATGTTTTCCTTTAGACCAGTCCCATGAAGAATTCCACTCCGATGGCGACAACGACCACAAGAGCAGAGATAATGAAACCGTGAACCATCGGCGCGATGCCGGACTTTCGCATATCCTGAAAGCTTGTGTTCAGACCGATCGCGGCGAGAGCGGATACCATCAGGACTTTACTGATGTCCTTCATGGCGGAAGAGACCTCGGTGGGGATATAACCGAGGCTGTTGATCGCCGTCAGGGCAAGGAAGGCGAAAATAAACCATGGGATGATCTTGCCGATGCGGAGCTTGTGCTTCCGAGAATCTGCGCTGTCGGCCTGTGTGGCTTCTTTGCTTTTCAGTCGCGCAGAAATCAGCGCGAAAATGATCACCGTGGGAATGATCGAAAGCGTGCGCGTCAGCTTTACCATCGTTGCAAAGTCTCCTGCCGCCTCAGAAAAGGCGTAGCCGGCTGCCACAACGCTGGAGGTGTCGTTTACCGCCGTGCCGGCCCAAAGACCGTAGGCAATGTCGGAAAGCCCCATGGCGCGGCCCATGATGGGGAACAGAACGATCATGGCCATGTCAAACAGGAACGTAGCAGACATGGCATAAGCAATGTCCGTATCGTCCGCATCGATGACAGGGGCGATCGCCGCGATTGCCGAGCCGCCGCAGATACCCGTGCCGGCAGAGATCAGATTGGAAAGTTTCCAGTTGATCTTAAGCGCCTTGCCTACAAAAAATCCACCGCCAAAGCAGGTGAGCAGCGTGAAGCACATAACGACCAACGACATTTTACCGACCTGCAGCACGATACTGATGTTCAGGGAGGCGCCAAGAAGAATAATAGCAAACTTCAAAATCTTCTTGGATGTGAATTTTAACCCTGCTCCAAACAGCGCGGTAGGCTTCCAACAGCCGTTGATGATCATGCCGATAAACAGAGCAATGACCGACGCCCCGATCAGGTGGATCGGCAGCAGGCTTTCCAAAAACCTGGCAGTTGCGGCGATCACGAGAGCGAGGGCGAAGCCGGGCACAAGGCCGGCTGCTTTCTTGACAGCATTCATAAACAATACCTCCTGGTTTGCGATGGACTTGATTTTATCATATTTTATGATAAAATCAAATTATCGTTTCGTATAAGACGATAATAAAAACTTATTATCGGAGGCCGCATGATCGACAACAGAATGGAGACCTTCCTCACGCTTTGCCGTCTGATGAACTACCGCAGGACGGCGGAAGCGCTGAATATGACACAGCCTGCCGTCACGCAGCACATCCACTATCTGGAGGAGCAGTACGGCTGCAAGCTGTTTTTATACGACAGAAGAACGCTGCAAATGACACCGGAGGCGGAGATGCTGAAGAAGTACGCCGAAAATATACGCTACCAGGAAAGAAAGCTTGTCGGGCAGCTTTGTGGAAAGAGCACGCGCTCCCTTGCCATTGGCGCGACGAAAACGATTGGAGAGTACGTGATTGCCGGCCAAGTCTCGCGCTATCTCTCCGTGCCCGAAAACTGCCTGTCCGTTGAGGTGGACAACACTGAGCACTTGTTAGAGATGCTTTCTCGGGGAGATCTCGATTTTGCCCTGATCGAGGGGTTCTTTGACCGCAGAAGGTTTAAAAGTCAGCTCTACAGGACAGAGCCTTTTGTGGGGATCTGTGCCGGAACGCACCCGTTTGCCGGACGGACGGTTTCCCTCGATGAGATATGGAAAGAGAACCTGCTTCTGCGCGAAGAGGGCTCCGGTACGCGAAATATTTTAGAACAGCTTTTGAAGGAGAGGAATCACTCCTTTGCGGAGTTTTCGCGCATCACAACCATCGGAAACTTTGGCCTGATGGCGCAGGTGCTGGAAAAGAGCAGGAGCATCACGTTTGCCTATCAGGCGGTGAAGGAATCGAACAATGCACTCTCATCGTTCGGCGTGGAGGGGATGAACGCCGTGCGTGAGTTTAATTATGTGTTTCTCGATGCGCCGGTCTCATTGCAGGCGGTGGAGTATTTTGACTCATTCCGATGTGAGGCGTTTGCGAAAAAATAGAATTCTTAAAGAAATGACAGATTATAAATATAATCAATAATATGATCCGCGCAAATTTGTTTACACATAACTGATGATGTGTTATTTTGTTAACAGTGTATTTACCTAAAGAAAGAACAGGAGGAAAGCCGTTATGATTTCGGAAAAGGAGATGCTTGCGCGCGTAGGGCAGATCGTGGACAGCTATGACTGCAAGAGAGAAAGCCTGATCGCCATGATGCAGGATATTCAGCATGAGTTCAACTATCTCAGCGCGGGCGCTTTGAAGCTGATCGCCGAAAAACTGGGCATCGGCATCGCCAAGGTCTACAGCGTAGCAACATTTTATGAGAATTTCTCACTGGAAGCAAAGGGCAAGTACATCATTAAGGTCTGCTGTGGCACGGCGTGCCATGTGCGCAAGTCTCAGCCGATCTACGATGCGCTGCATGAATATCTGGGTCTGACCGGGAAGCAGAAGACCTCTGCCGATCAGCTCTTTACGCTCGAAACGGTCGCGTGCCTCGGCGCCTGCTCCCTCGCACCGGCGATGACCATCAACGACGAGGTACACGCGAAAATGACGCCGGAGAGCGCAATCGCGCTGCTCGAGGACATCCGCAGAAAGGAGGCGCAGAACAATGGCTGAAGCAAAGCTGGCCCGCGAAAGGCTGGACGCGCTGCGCGCGAAAGCGCAGAAGCTTCTTAATGCGCAGGATCGTCAGGTACTGGTCTGCGCCGGTACGGGCTGCATCGCCAGCGGCTCCATGAAAGTCTATGACTACCTAAAAGCCGAATGCGAAAAGCGCGGCATCGAGGTCGCGGTCTCGCTCAGGGAAGAGGCGCACGGCGACGGCTTCCACCTCAAAAAGAGCGGCTGCCACGGCTTCTGCGAGATTGGCCCGCTGCTCACCGTCGAGCCGCTCGGCGTTACCTATACGCACGTCCACGTCGAGGACTGCGACGAGATCATTGAGAAAACCATCCTCGGCGGCGAGGTCATCGAGCGCCTACTCTATGAGAACGGCGGTCAGCGCTACCAGAAGCGTGACGACATCCCGTTCTACAAAAACCAGGAGCGTCTTGTCCTCAAGAACAGCGGCAAGAGCGACGCGGAGGATTTGGACGAATACCTTGCCCTCGGCGGCTACGCGGCGTTTGAAAAGGCGCTGTTCGACATGAGCGGCGAGGAGATCTGTAAGACGATCTCCGATTCCGGTCTGCGCGGACGCGGCGGCGGCGGTTTCCCCGCCGGACGCAAGTGGGAGAGCGTGCGCAAAAACGTTTCCGACGTCAAGTACATCGTTTGCAACGGTGACGAGGGCGACCCCGGCGCGTTCATGGATCAGGGCGTTATGGAGGGGAACCCCCACTCCGTTATCGAGGGTATGCTCATCGCGGGCGTCGCCACCGGTGCGTCGGAAGGCTACATCTATGTCCGCGCTGAGTACCCCCTGGCGGTCGCGCGTCTGCGCACTGCCATGGCAAAGGCGAATGCGCTGGGACTGCTCGGCGACAACATCCTCAAGACCGGCTTCAGCTTCCATCTGCACATCAACCGCGGCGCGGGCGCGTTCGTCTGCGGTGAGGGCAGCGCGTTGACCGCCTCCATCGAGGGCAAGCGCGGTATGCCGCGCGTCAAGCCGCCGCGCACGGTCGACCACGGTCTGTGGGCAAAGCCGACGGTGCTCAACAACGTCGAGACTTTCGCCAACGTCCCGGGCATCATTATGAACGGGGCTGCATGGTATCGCGGCTTCGGTACGGAAAAATCCCCCGGCACCAAGACCTTCGCGCTCACGGGCAACGTGGTCAACACCGGCCTCGTCGAAGTCCCGATGGGCACGACGCTGCGCAAGATCATCTTTGATATCGGCGGCGGTATCCGCGACGGCAAGAAGTTCAAGGCCGTGCAGATCGGCGGCCCCGCGGGCGGCTGCCTCACGGAAGATCACCTCGATATGCCGCTCGACTTTGACTCGCTCAAGAAGGTTGGTGCGATCGTCGGCTCCGGCGGTCTCGTCGTCATGGACGAGGACACCTGCATGGTCGAAACCGCGCGCTTCTTCATGGACTTCACGCAGAACGAGAGCTGCGGCAAGTGCGTTCCCTGCCGCGAGGGTACGAAGCGTATGCTGGAGATTCTCGAGCGCATCATCGCCAACGAGGGCACGCTCGAAGACCTCGATATGCTTGAGGAGCTGGCGAAAACCATCTCCGAAACGGCGCTGTGCGGCCTCGGTCAGAGCGCGTGCAAGCCGGTACTCTCCACGCTCAAATATTTCCGCAACGAATATCTTGCTCATGTGGTGGACAAGCATTGTCCGCACTGCAACGGGCGCAGACGTCATCTGGAGATCAATCCGGAGCTGTGCCGCGGCTGCGGCAAGTGCAAGAGGAACTGTCCGATGGAGGCAATTTCCGGTGAGATTCGTATGCCGCATACGATCGACACGAGCAAGTGCATCCACTGCGGCGCCTGCTGGGGTGCCTGCCCGTTCGGCGCGATCGACGCCATTGAAGAGGAGGATTAACGCTATGGCAAAAGGAACTATGATCATTGACGGCCAGCGCGTCAGCTTCGATGGCGAAAAGAACGTTCTTTCCGTCATTCGCAAGGCAGGCATTGAAATGCCGACCTTCTGCTACTATTCCGACCTTTCCGTATACGGCGCGTGCCGTATGTGCGTTGTGGAGGATGAGCGCGGCAAGATCGACTCGTCCTGCTCCATGGAGCCGCGCGACGGCATGGTTATCAAGACCAACAGCAAGCGGCTGCTGAAGCATCGCCGTATGATCCTCGAGCTGCTGCTTGCATCTCACAACTGCAACTGCACGACCTGTGAGAAGAGCGGCGCGTGTCACCTGCAATCTCTTGCGCAGCAGTTCGGTGTACGCCGCATCCGTTTTGGCGATACGCGCGAACACTACGAGATGGATACTTCGTCCCCTGCTATTGTGCGCGATCCGAACAAGTGCATTCTGTGCGGTGACTGCGTGCGCGTGTGCGAAGAAATGCAGGGCATGAACATCATTGACTTTGCCCATCGCGGCTCGAATCTGCAGGTCATGCCTGCTTTTGACCGTAAGCTTGCGGAAACCAACTGTGTTTCCTGCGGTCAGTGCGCCGCCGTCTGCCAGACCGGCGCCATTACCGTTAAAAACCAGATCGGTGATGCATGGCGCGCCATTCATGATCCGAAAAAGCGCGTTGTGGTGCAGATCGCACCTGCTGTCCGCGTGGCGGTCGGTGAAGCGTTTGGCATTCCTGCGGGGCAGAATGTGCTTGATAAGCTCGTTACCGCGCTTAAGCTCATGGGCGTGGACGAGGTGTACGATACCACCTTCAGCGCGGACATGACGACGATCGAGGAGTCGGCGGAGTTTATTGCACGTCTTGGGGCCGGCGGACCGTTCCCGATGTTCACCTCCTGCTGCCCGGCGTGGGTGAAGTATCTGGAAAAAGAGAATCCCAAATACCTCAATCATATTTCCACCTGCAAGTCTCCCATGGAGATGTTTGCCGCGGTCATTCGTGAAAAGTACGGGGAGAAAGACAAGATTGACGGTCGGGAAACCTTTAATATTGCCATCATGCCCTGCACGGCGAAGAAGATGGAAGCGGCGCGCGAAGAGTTCCGCCGCAACGGTCGTCCGGATGTTGATCTGGTACTTACCACACGGGAAGTGATCGACATGATGAAGGAGACGGGCATTCAGCTCGACTCGCTGGAACTGGAGTCTCCCGACCTTCCGTTTGGACTTGGCTCCGGTGCGGCGGTCATTTACGGCGAGACTGGCGGTGTTGCCGAAGCCGTTGTGCGCCACTGTATTCCGGATAAGAGCAAGAACGCTCTGCGCGAGATCGAGTTCCTCGGTCTGCGCGGTGACGCTCCGATCAAGGAGGCGACGATTCATGTCGGCGAAACGGAGCTTAAGATCGCGGTTGTCAACGGACTTGTCAACGCAAGAAAGCTTCTTAAGGAGATCGACGAGGGAAAGAAGTTCTACCACCTCATCGAGGTCATGACCTGCCAGGGCGGCTGCGTCGGAGGAGCCGGACAGCCCCACGGTCTCAAGATGACGAAACTTGAGCGCGGTGAAGGACTGCAGAATTTGGATCATTCCGCTATGTTCAAGCGTGCTGAGCGAAACCCGGTGGTCGTGCGCATGCTTGACGAAATGGGCGAGGAGAGAGTCCACGAGCTGCTTCACGTCCATTACGGAAAGAACGAAACGAACTAAACCGAGCGATAATAAAGCAAGGCTGCCCTGCGGGGCAGCCTTGCTTTGCTTTGCGTATTCAGACGATCAGAGACTCTGCAATAGCTCCTGCGTGAAGCGCTCGGCCGCGGCGCTGAGCGGTACATGGGAGAGCGTGCACAGATCCACCGTGCGCGGCGGAATGGAGAAGCTTGTTTTCAGCTCACGGACCGTTCCGGCGGCAAGCTCCCTGCCGACAAACTCCCTCGTCACCGCAGCGACCCCCATTCCGATGCGTGCCAGGTCAACCAACAGACTGTGCGCGCCGGATTCCAGCTCCGGCTTGATTGCCGTGCCGTCCTTAAGGAAGAACTTTTCCAGATGGATACGTGAGGATGCCTTGCGGTCAAGCAGAATCAGCGGAAACGCTGCAATCTCGGCAGGGGAGTATACGTGCGCAAAGTCACAAGGGTAGTCCGCTGCGGCAACAAAGGCGGTGTGCGTCTCCATGCAGGGGACATGGCACAGAGTTTCACTGTCCTCCGGCGTACTGGCAAGTGCAACATCGACCTTGCCTGAGCGCAGAAGTCCCAACGCCTTGCCGCTTCGACCGCTGATGATCTGAAGATGAATGTTCGGATAACGGCGGTGAAACGCTTCCAGGTGCGGCAGCAGAAGATGCCGCGTAACCGTGTCGCTTGCGCCGATGACAAGATTACCCATCTGAAGCGCCTGTGTTTGCGCCAGCTTGTCCTCACCGGTTTCCAAAAGCCCCATAGCACTGCGAACATAGTCAAACAGCAGACGCCCGTCCTCCGTCAGCGAAACGCCGCGCGGCGTGCGGGAAAAAAGTCTTGTATGCAGACCGTCCTCCAGTTGACGGATCGACTGACTCACCGCAGACTGGGAAATATAGAGATTCTGCGCTGCTTTGGAGAAATTCCCTGTCTCGGCGACCTCACGAAAAATGCGGTATAGTTCCAATTTTATCACGGATATCACCCCTTTTGTCATTAGTTTGGCTTATGACAATCATTAAAACTTAATTCTTTACTTATGACTATGTGATTATTATAATGGGAACGCTGAAAAAAACAAGCCCGTTTTTAAAAACGGCAGATTGATCAGGCAAAGGAGAATCGGAATGAGAACGATTGGTACTACTGTGCGCGGCGTGCGCGCACCCGTCGTCCGTGAGGGCGACAATATTGCTGCGCTTGCCGCAGAAGCTGTGATGGAAGCGTGGCGCGAAGCCGGCATTACCCCCTGTGACCGTGACATTGCCGCGGTGACAGAGTCTGTTGTTGCCAGAGCGCAGGGCAACTATGCAGCGGTCGGTCAGATCGCCGAGGATGTGCGTGTAAAAACCGGCGGCGGCACGGTCGGCGTGGCGTTCCCAATCCTCAGCCGCAACCGCTTCTCCCTGCTGCTGCGCGGCATGGCGATGGGGTGTAGGAAGATCGTTCTGCTGCTTTCCTACCCCTCTGATGAGGTCGGAAACCACCTTGTTGACTGGGACCTTCTCGATGAAAAGGGTATCAACCCCTATAGCGATGTGCTGACGCTCGAGCAGTTCCGTACAAACTTCGGACACATTCTGCACCCCTTTACCGGCGTGGATTATATTGATTTTTACTCGGACATCATCACTTCTGCCGGTGCCGAGGTCGAAGTGATCTTCGGCAACCGCGTTACGACACTTCTCGACTACACCGATGCCGTCATCACCTGCGATATCCACACCCGCGAGCGCAGCAAGCGTTTGCTCAGAGCTGCCGGAGCGCGTGTTGTACTTGGTCTGGACGATCTGCTGACCGCCCCTGTTGACGGCAGCGGCTACAATGCCGAGTACGGTCTGCTTGGCTCCAACAAAGCAACGGAGGACAGAATCAAGCTGTTCCCACGTGACTGCACAGAGGTTGCCGAGGAGCTCAGCGAACGTCTGAGTAAGGCATCCGGCAAGCGGATCGAAGCCATGGTCTACGGTGACGGTGCTTTTAAGGATCCTGTGGGAAAGATCTGGGAGCTGGCGGACCCTGTCGTTTCTCCCGGCTACACCGGGGGACTTGTCGGTACGCCGAACGAACTCAAGCTCAAATACCTTGCAGACAATGATTTTGGTGACCTCACCGGAGAGGCACTCAAGGCTGCGATCGAGGAGCGCATCCGCGCGAAGGGCAGCGAAAGCCTCGTGGGCAATATGGTTTCCGAGGGGACCACGCCGCGCCGGCTGACCGACCTGATCGGCTCTTTGTGCGACCTGACCTCCGGCTCCGGCGACAAGGGCACGCCGATTGTTTATATCCAGGGGTACTTCGACAACTATACCAGCAAATAAAAACGAAGAGGACTGCCGAGTGGCAGTCCTCTTTTTGTGTAAGGTATTATGTCAGTCTTTCGGCAAGTCGCGCATGGAGAGCGAAATGCGGTGCTTCTTCTCGTCGACCTCAAGGACAATGACCTTGACAATGTCACCAACGGCAACGACCTCACTCGGGTGCTTGATGAATCTGTCGCAGACCCTGGAGATATGGACAAGACCGTCCTGATGCACGCCGATATCCACAAACACGCCGAAGTCAATGACATTGCGCACGGTGCCGGTAAGCACCATGCCAGGCTTCAAGTCCTTGATGTCCAGCACGTCCGTGCGGAGAATGGGAGCGGGCAGCTCATCGCGCGGATCGCGGCCGGGCTTCATCAGCTCTTTGACAATATCGCGAAGCGTTGGGACGCCCACGCCGCACGTCTCAGCGGCCTTTTGTGCGCCGTAGGTGTCGAGCTTTGTGCCGAGGTCGGTCAGCGCACCGCCCTTAAGCACCTTTTTGTCGTAACCGAGTAATTCGAGCAGCTTTTCCGCCGCGTCATAGCTCTCGGGGTGGACGCCGGTGTTGTCGAGCACGTTTTTGCTCTCCGGCACACGCAGGAAGCCGGCGCACTGCTCAAACGCCTTGGGGCCGAGCTTTGCGACCTTGAGGAGCTGATGCCTTGTGGTGAACACACCGTTCTCCTCGCGGAAGGCGACAATATTTTTGGCGATCGTGCCATTGAGACCGGACACGCGCGTGAGAAGCGGCGCACTTGCGGTGTTGAGGTCAACGCCCACGGCGTTCACGCAATCCTCGACCACACCGTTAAGGCTTTCATCCAGCCGCTTTTGCGGCATATCATGCTGATACTGTCCCACACCGATCGCCTTGGGGTCGATCTTGACCAGCTCGGCAAGCGGATCCTGCAGACGGCGCGCAATCGACACAGCGGAGCGGAGGTTGACGTCATACTGCGGAAATTCTTCGGCGGCGAGCTTGCTGGCGGAGTAGACGGACGCGCCTGCTTCGCTGACGATCATATAGGAAACGCCGCCGCCGACCTCACGGATCAGCTCAACGGTCATCTGCTCGGTTTCGCGTGAGGCGGTGCCGTTGCCGATGGCAATGTGTGCAACGTTGTGGCGGCGGACCAGCCTGGCGAGATTCGTGATGGCTTCACGCTTCTGCTTTTCCCCGAAGGTTGGGTAGACGACCGTGGTGTCGAGCACCTTGCCCGTGCCGTCCACCACGGCGACCTTGCAGCCGTGGGAGTAGCCGGGGTCAAGTCCCATCGTGACGTGTCCCTTGACGGGCGGCTGCATCAAAAGCGGCTTCAGGTTAAGTGCAAACATCTTGATCGCACCTTCGGACGCACTTTCCGTGAGTGTGCCGCGGATCTCGTTGATGAGCGATGGCATCAAAAGGCGCGTCCAGGCATCGTCCGCCGCGGCACGCACGAAGTCCATCGCCGCGCTGCCGGGCCTGAGCACGGCGCGGCGCAGGGCGGGCAGCGATACAGCATCGTCAAGCTCGACGCGAACCTTGAGGAAATCTTCCTTCTCACCGCGGTTGATGGCAAGGATCTGATGTCCCTGCAGCTTGTTGAGTGCACCGCGGAACTCGTAGTAAAGGCGATAAACGCTGTCATCCTCCGTGGCGGCCTCGGTCACAAGCAAGCCGTGGCGCAGCATCAGCGTGCGCATTTCCTTACGAATCGCGGCGTCATCGGAAATTTGCTCAGCAATAATATCGTTTGCGCCGGCGAGTGCGTCCTCGATCGTTTCGACCCCTTTTTCAGGGTTGATGTAATCCTGCGCGGCAATCTCCGGAGAAGGGCAGTCGCGTCCCTGCGCGAAAAGGAGCGCGGCGAGAGGTTCCAGTCCCTTTTCCTTTGCGATTGTGGCGCGGGTGCGGCGCTTGGGCTTGTAGGGGCGATAGAGATCCTCAACCTCGGCAAGCGTTTTGGCATTGTCGATGGCGGCTGCAAGCTCCGTAGTGAGCTTGCCCTGCTCTTCGATCGAGCCTTTCACCGTGTCGCGGCGCTCCTGCAGGTTGCGCAGATACGCAAGGCGCTCCTCCAGCGTGCGCAGGGCGGTGTCATCCATCGAACCATGCGCCTCCTTGCGGTAGCGTGCGATGAACGGAATCGTATTGCCTTCATCGAGCAGCGCAATGACATTTTCAATATGCTCCGGCTTGCGGTCTAACTCACGGGCGAGAATCTGAACAATGGTTTCCATAAAAGCTCCTTTCCTGAAAAAATGCGCAGAGAACTGCTCCTCTGCGCATTTTTGTTTGCTTTTTCGTTACGACAAAGGGGGCTGCGTTATTTGTGGTAAAGCTTCTTTACTTCGTACTTCGGCTCACAGGTAACATGGATGCCGAGACGTTTATAAAGCTTGATATCTTCCTCCGAAATAATAACGGAGAAGTGTGCGTCGCTGCCGCGCAGAGTGCTGAGCTGCTGCTGCGCGAGGTCGGCAAGCGGATTCGTCAGTGCGGAAATCGTCAGTGCAAGCAGCACCTCGTCGGTGTGCAGGCGCGGATTGTGGTGGCCGAGATAGGTGGTCTTGAGGTGGCAGACCGGCTCAAGCACCTGCTGGGAGATCAGCTCAAACTGGTCGCGGATCCCGCCAAGCGACTTGAGCGCATTGAGCAGCAGCGCGGACGCGGCGCCGAGCGTGCTGGAGGTCTTGCCGGTGACGAGTGTACCGTCCGGAAGAACCATTGCGCCGGCAGGGGCACCGGTGGCTTCCGCTTTGACAAGCGCTGCGCTGACGGCGGGGCAGATATCCGGAGTGACACCTGCCTGCTGCATCACAAGCTCGAGTTTGCGAAGCTGCTCGTCATCAGCCTCGCCCCGAACATGCTGCACAAGACCGGTGTAGTAACGGCGCAGGATCTCCATACAGGAGGCTTCGCGACAGGCGTCGTCATCGACAATGCAGTTGCCCGCCATGTTTACGCCCATGTCGGTGGGGGACTGGTAGGGGCAGGTGCCGTAAATCCGCTCAAACATGGCGTGCAGCACGGGGAAGATCTCCACATCGCGGTTGTAGTTGACGGTGGTCTCACCGTAGGCCTCCAGATGGAACGGATCGATCATATTGACGTCGTTGAGGTCGGCGGTCGCGGCCTCGTAGGCGAGGTTTACGGGGTGCTTGAGCGGCAGATTCCAGATAGGGAAGGTCTCAAACTTAGCATAGCCGGCGGCAATGCCGTGCTTGTGCTCGTGATAGAGCTGGCTGAGACAGGTTGCCATCTTACCGCTGCCGGGTCCGGGTGCGGTGACGACGATGAGAGAGTGGGAGGTCTCGATATAGTCGTTTTTGCCAAAGCCCTCGTCGCTGACAATGTGGGCAACATCGGAGGGGTAGCCTGCGATGGGGTAGTGGCGGTAATTCTTTACGCCGAGCTTGTCCAGACGCTTGATAAATGCATCGGCAGCGGGTTGTGCCGCATACTGCGTGATCACGATGCTGCCGACAAAAAGACCGAGCGCATGGAAGGAGTCCATCAGGCGCAGGCAGTCATCATCGTAGGTGATGCCGAGGTCGCCGCGGACCTTGTTTTTCTCAATGTCATTGGCGTTGACTGCGATGACGATCTCCACATCGTTTTTGAGCTGCTGCAGCATACGGATCTTGCTGTCAGGCTGGAAGCCGGGCAGCACGCGGGAGGCATGGTAATCATCGAACAGCTTGCCGCCAAACTCAAGATACAGCTTGCCGCCGAACTGGGCGATTCTCTCGCGGATGTGCGCAGACTGCATTGCCAAGTACTTATCATTATCAAATCCAATTTTTGCCATCACAGAAAACACCTCTTTCTCAAAATAAAATACCTGCACATTATACAGAAACGAGGTGCGCTTGGCAAGAAAGCACGGCGAAGAAAAGTAACCGAAAATTTAGATGAAATTTCTGCTATTTTTCCTCTTTACTTTTGCTTTTTGATGTCGTATGCTGTAAATAGCCTCCCTCTTTTGAGGGAGGCTATTTTTGCGTTTGAAGCAGAGGCGCTGTTCCCACGTAGAACTCAGCATCCTACGGCGCTCTGAACACTTATTCCCACTCGACCGTGGCGGGAGGTTTACTTGTAATATCGTAGCAGATGCGGTTGATGTGTTTCACCTCGCCGACAATGCGGCGGGAAACGGTATCGAGCAGGTCATAGGGCAGGCGCGACCAGTCGGCGGTCATAAAGTCCTGCGTTTCCACTGCGCGCAGCGCAAGTGTGTAATCATAGGTGCGGTCATCACCCATCACGCCCACGGAGCGCAGATCGGTCAGCACGGCAAAGTACTGGTTGACGCTGCGGTCAAGGCCTGCTTTCGCAATTTCCTCGCGGAAAATGGCGTCTGCATCACGCAGAACGGCAAGTTTTTCTTCGGTGATCTCACCGATTACGCGGATGGCAAGTCCGGGACCGGGGAAAGGCTGACGCCAGACCAGCGCTTCGGGAAGACCAAGCTCCATACCGAGCTGGCGCACCTCGTCCTTGAACAGGCGGCGAAGCGGCTCGATGATCTCTTTAAAGTCGACGCAATCGGGAAGACCGCCGACGTTGTGGTGACTCTTGATGACGTTGCTCTTGCCGCCCATGCCGGACTCGACCACATCGGGGTAGATCGTGCCCTGGGCAAGAAAATCGACTTTGCCGATCTTTTTCGCTTCCGCTTCAAAGACGCGGATAAACTCCTCACCGATGATTCTGCGCTTGCGCTCCGGCTCGGTGACTCCGAAAAGCTTGGACAAAAAGCGCTCGTGTGCGTCCACGCGGATAATGTTCATGCCAAGCGTATCCTTCATGGCACGCTCGACCTCGTCGCCCTCATTCTTGCGTAGAAGACCGTGATCGACAAAAATGCAGGTGAGCTGATCGCCTACGGCGCGATACAGCAGTGCTGCAGCCACCGCACTGTCCACGCCGCCGGAGAGAGCCAGCAGGACGCTGCCGCTGCCTATTTTGGCGCGGCACTCAGTGATCGCATCGCTTGCATAATTTGCCATCGTCCACTCGTTTCCGAGACCGCAGATACGATAGAGGAAGTTCTTAAGAATCTTGGTGCCGTGAATCGTGTGGAGCACCTCGGGGTGAAATTGTACGCCGTAGAGTTTGCGCTCCCTGTTTTCGATCGCGGCAAAGGCACAGTTTGCAGTGTGCGCGATCGCGCAGAAGCCGGGGGCTATTGTTTCCACCTCAACACCGTGGCTCATCCAGTAAACGGAGGTCGGCTCAATGCCGTAAAACAGTTCGCTTTCACCGCTATGCGTCAGCTCGACCTTGCCATACTCGCGCACTTCGGCTCTTCGGCAGCTGCCGCCGAGCTCCTGGATCATCAGCTGCTGACCGTAGCAGATGCCGAGAATCGGAAGTCCCAACTCAAAAATTTCAGGATCAAGCCGCGGTGCGTCCGCCTCAAATACGGTTGCCGGGCCGCCGGTAAAGATGATGGCAGCCGGATCAAATGCGCGGATGTCCGCCATACTCATGCTGTACGGCTTGATTTCGCAGTAGACGCCGCACTCACGCACGCGGCGTGCGACCAGCAGATTGTACTGTCCGCCGAAGTCAAGAACCAGAACCTTCTTCATTTAGTCGTCCTCCCGGAAGAAAATGCCGTTTTCATCGGCGCGTTCAATGATGGCGAGAGCCTTATACGAAATATCGGACTCACGCAGTGCATCGCCGCCGCCCTGAAAGCCTTTTTCCACCGCTACGCCAATACCTTCAAGCGTTGCGCCGGCAGCGTGGACGAGATCAATCAGTCCCTGCATGGCATTGCCCTTGGCCATGAAATCGTCGATAATGAGAACGTGATCATCGGCATGGAGCCACTCGTGGGAAACGATCATGGTAAATTTTTTCTTATAAGTATAAGAAAAAACCTCGCTCTGGTACAGTCCGCCTTCGATGTTGTCGCTTTTTGCCTTCTTGGCAAAGAGCATCGGAACACCGTATTTATTGGCACAGACTGTGGCCAGAGCGATTCCGCTCGCTTCTGCAGTTAAGACCATGGTGATTTTGCTGATGTCGAAGTACTTTGCAAATTCATCGGCAAGTGCTTCGAGCAGTTTGGTATCGACACGGTGATTGAGAAAGCCGTCAACTTTGATGATATTGCCGGGGAGTACCTTGCCTTCGCGGCGGATGCGATCCTGAAGCAGCTGCATGGGATGTTCCTCCTTGTTTGTATTGACAAATATTATGAGAAATATTTGTGCAAATTGCAATGGGACGGATAGACAAGAATCCCCAAAAAAACATGCCGTTTCGGGTTAAAACGACAAGAAAAACGGCAGAAAACGGAAAAACGATTCATAAATTTGCGGTAGTTGAATTGTGTTGCCTGTTGTGATACAGTATAAAAAGTGACAAGCGGAAAAGAGGAATGAAATGAAAATCCACGGCCTTCAAAAAATGACGCTTTTGGATTATCCGGGAAAGGTTGCCTGCACGGTGTTTCTGGGCGGGTGTGATTTTCGCTGCCCGTTTTGCCATAATTCCGAGATCCTTGATATGGGCGCTCCGGCGGAAATGGACGATGTATCGGTGCTTGCGTTTTTGGAAAAGCGCAAAGGACTTCTTGACGGCGTGGCCATTACCGGAGGAGAACCGCTGCTGCGGAGCGACATTTTTGAGTTCCTCTCCAAGATTCGCGCTCTCGGGTATCCGGTCAAGCTCGATACGAACGGCAATCACCCGAAGAAGCTAAAGGAGCTTGTCAAAGCCGGACTTGTTGAGTATGTTGCCATGGATGTGAAAAACAGTCCTGTGCGCTATGCGGAAACGGTGGGGCTTCCTTCGTTTGATATGACGGGGATTCGGGAGAGCATCGACTTCCTGCTTGACGGTGCGGTGGACTATGAGTTTCGCACGACGGTGGTGCAGGAGCTGCACGATGAGCAGTCGTTTGAGGAGATCGGAAAGCTGATTCGCGGTGCGAAGCGGTATTTTTTGCAAAGCTTTACAGACCGCGACACCGTTCTTTTTGCCGGACTTCACGCACCAAGCGAGGAAAACCTGCAGCATTATGCAGAGATTATGACCCAATATGTAGAGAGCGTTGAGATCCGCGGCGTTTAAGAAAATTTTGGCAGAGATGACGAAAATCATCTCTGCCATTTTACTTTTCCTACAATATCTTGTTAACTCTCAGAAAAAGCTTCACAATATATTGACGGCGGGCGAGAAACATTATATAATCCAGCTTGATCTGATAATAACAAATGAAATGTGATTATATACAATATATAGAAGGATAAAAGGAGAAAGCTGCCATGTATCAGGTGACAAAACGAGATGGAAAAGTAGTCGAGTTTAACATTGAAAAGATCAATGCCGCAATTACTAAGGCATTTGAGGCAACGGGGACAAACTATACGCCCGGCGTTGTCAACTTCCTCTCGGTGATGGTCACGGCAGATTTCCAGGAAAAAATTCATAATGACCTCATCACCGTGGAAGATGTGCAGGACAGCGTGGAAGCCGTGCTCAGCCGCAGCGGCTATGAGGGTGTCGCCAAGGCGTATATTCTCTACCGTAAGCAGCGCGAGAAAATCCGCAACGTCAACTCTGCGCTTTTGAACTACAAGGATCTGGTGGACAACTATCTGCAGATCAACGACTGGCGCGTGAAGGAGAACTCTACCGTCACCTACTCCGTCGGCGGTCTGATCCTCTCCAACTCCGGCGCCATTACGGCGAACTACTGGCTCAGCGAGATCTACGACCACGAGATCGCTGAAGCGCACCGCTCTGCTGCGATCCACATTCACGATCTGTCCATGCTGACCGGTTATTGCGCCGGCTGGAGCCTCAAGCAGCTCATCCGCGAGGGACTCGGCGGCGTGCCCGGAAAGATCACATCTTCTCCGGCGAGCCATCTCTCTACGCTCTGCAACCAGATGGTCAACTTCCTCGGCATTATGCAGAACGAGTGGGCCGGCGCACAGGCATTCAGCTCCTTCGACACATACCTTGCACCCTTTGTCAAGGTGGACAATCTCACGCAGAAGGAAGTCAAGCAGTGCATTCAGTCCTTCATTTACGGCGTCAACACGCCGTCCCGTTGGGGCACACAGGCACCGTTTTCCAACATTACGCTGGATTGGACCTGCCCGAGAGACTTGGAAAATGTTCCTGCCATCGTCGGCGGTAAGGATATGGATTTCACCTACGGCGACTGCAAGAAGGAAATGGAAATGGTCAACCGTGCGTTTATTGAGATCATGATCGAGGGCGATGCCAACGGCCGCGGCTTCCAGTATCCGATCCCGACCTATTCCATCACGCGCGATTTTGACTGGAGCGAAACGGAGAACAACAAGCTCCTCTTTGAAATGACCGCCAAGTACGGCACGCCGTATTTCTCCAACTATATTAACTCCGACATGGAGCCGAATGATGTGCGCTCGATGTGCTGTCGCTTGCGCCTCGATCTTCGTGAGCTGCGCAAGAAGTCCGGAGGCTTCTTCGGCAGCGGCGAATCCACCGGCTCTGTCGGCGTGGTCACCATCAATTTACCGCGCATCGCCTACCTCGCCAAGGACGAGAAGGACTTCTATGAGCAGCTCGATAAGCTGATGGACATTTCCGCCCGCTCCCTCAAGACCAAACGCACGGTCATTACCAAGCTGCTTGACGCGGGTCTCTATCCCTATACCAAGCGCTATCTCGGTACCTTTGACAACCACTTCTCCACGATCGGACTGATCGGCATGAACGAAGTTGGCTTAAACGCCAAGTGGCTGCGCAAGGATCTTACCCATGCCGAGACGCAGCAGTTTGCCAAGGACGTCCTCAACCATATGCGCGAGCGTCTTTCCGATTATCAGGAGAAGTACGGTGACCTCTACAACCTCGAGGCAACACCGGCGGAGTCCACGACCTACCGTTTTGCCAAGCACGACAAGGAAACTTACCGTGACATCATCACCGCCAATGAAAACGGCACTCCTTACTATACCAACTCCAGCCATCTGCCCGTCGGCTTTACGGAGGACATCTTCTCTGCACTCGACGTGCAGGACGAGCTGCAGACACTCTACACCTCCGGCACAGTCTTCCACGCCTTCCTCGGCGAGAAGCTGCCTGACTGGAAGGCGGCGGCGAATCTCGTGCGTAAGATCGCCGAGAATTACAAGCTCCCGTACTACACGATGAGTCCTACCTATTCCGTGTGCAAGAACCACGGCTATCTCGCCGGTGAGCAGTTCGTCTGCCCTGTGTGCGGTGAAAAGACGGAGGTTTACTCCCGTATCACAGGTTATTACCGCCCGGTGCAGAACTGGAACGACGGCAAGAGCCAGGAGTTCAAGGATCGCAAGACCTATGACATCGGCGTGTCCAAACTCACGCATGTTGGTCCGCTGAATGTGGAGGCACCGAAGGAGGAGACTGTTGTCGCCTCCGAGGGTGAAAAGCTTCTGCTCTTTGCCACGCACACCTGCCCGAACTGCGCACAGGCAACGCAGATGCTTGACGAAGCAGGCATCTCGTATGAAAAAATCTATGCCGAAGAGAATCGCGACCTTGCCAGAAAGTACGGCATCATGCAGGCACCTACGCTGGTGTCCGATGATGGCAGCAAGGTGAGCAAGTTCCGCGGCGTCGGTGAAGTCCGCGCGTTTGTCGAACAGAACAAGTAAAGATGCAAAAAACGCTCTGCCGCTTCATGACGGCAGAGCGTTTTTTACCGAAGGACTTTGCATTTCGACAGGCGGAGAATGTGCGCAGAAGAGCTCAGCCTTTCTTGCTGTCGATGGAACGGATTGCACCGCCGTCTTGCTTTTTCCACCGCAGCATGGCGAGTGTGACGGTGAGCAGGAAAACGAACAGAGGCAAGCTGAGCATCTCAAATGCACGGGAAAATTCGCTGTAATTCAGCGCGTATGTTTCGAGGAATGAAGTGCGAAGGCGCTTTCCGTATAGAATGTATGCACGGATGAACGGGGCAAAGTGCAGCACGAACAGCAGCGCCCAACCGGAGATTGTGCAATAGACCTTTTGCCTTGTCGCTACGATCAGAGTCTTTCGGTATGCACACAGTGTTAGCACGATAAGCAGCGTTATCAGCGCGAATTCCACCCATGCCAACGCAAGACGAATATAGTTCATTCCATATGTCCAGCGAAATGTAAACAAAACATTCCGCCACGAAATGCCGGTCCCATAGCGCATATAGAACTGATAACTGAAAAAGACTGCCCAAGCGCACCAGAGCTCCACATGACTCCTCGTTGCAAAGCAGACAATGGCACAGGCGAAGAACGGAAGCGAATACAGCAGCGCAGACATCGCTCCACCGAGAACGAACATGGCGAGCGCGACCAGTGCGCCGAAGCACAGCAAAATGACGCCGATCAGCTTCTGTGTGCTGCGGGCGGGATTTGTGTGCGGTGTCGGTCCGGTCTGGGGACCCTCTGCGTTCGGCTCCGCAGCGCGCTCTCCGCGTACCAGCGCATCGAGTGTCACGCCGAACAGCTCGCTCAACTTCAGCAGCTTGTCCAGCTCAGGGACCGAGCTATCCGTCTCCCATTTGGAGATCGATTGACGCGAGATATCCAGCGCGTCGGCAAGGTCGCCCTGTGACCAGCCCTTTTGCGTGCGCAGTCGCGTAATGTTTTCTCCGAGCGTCATAAGGGGAATCCTCCTTGAGAGAAATTTGGTGCTTTCAGTATAGGGAAAATCGTGAAAAAAGTCCACCAAGCGCACTTGAAAAATCAGCAACCACTGGTTGCAGGCAACAAAATAGCCGCCTTTTGGCGGCTATTTTCGCTTAAAAATCATAATCTACCGCGACGCGGTCGGTACGGATCGACTTGCAAAGGCTCGATACCGCGACATGACGGGGATCGACCTTGTATGCCGCCAGATCCTCCATCGAGTCGAACTCCGATACAAGGACAGCATCGTAGTTTCCTGCGCCGATGTTTTTGGCGACCTCACAGGACTTAAGCTGCGGAATCACGCCGAAGAGCTCCTGCAATTTTGTGAGAAATTCCTCGGCCTGTGCCTCGGTTCCTTCGCGGAATTTCCACATAACAATGTGCTTAATCATCTGATACTCCTAAAATAAGCAGGGCTGCAGGCAGCCCTGCTTATAAAATGTTGTATTTATTTTGCGTTATAGACCTCGATGGCCTTCTTGAGAATATCCATGGCGCGTTCGATCTTGTCGCACTCGAGAACATATGCCATGCGGACTTCGTTGAGACCCTTGCCGGGCGTTGCATACATAGGTGCGCCGGGGGCAAACATGACAGTCTCGCCGTTGTCGTCAAAATCCTCAAGCAGCCACTGCTGGAACTTGTCAGCGTTGTCAACGGGCAGGGCAGCCATCAGATAAAACGCGCCGCCCGGGGTGTCAAACACGACACCGGGGATCTCGCGCAGCTTGCGGCAGAGGGTATCGCGGCGCTTTTTGTATTCCTCACGCACGGCGGCGAAATACTCGGGGCCGACGGTGTAGAGCGCGGCGGACGCGACCTGGTCAAGCGTGGCAACGGAGAGACGGGACTGGCAATACTTGAGCGCGTGGCCGAGCAGCTCCTTGTTTTTGGTGATCAGGCAGCCGATGCGTGCGCCGCAAGCGGAGAAACGCTTGGACACGGTGTCGATGATGACGATATTTTCGCCTGCCTTGTCAGCAAACTCACCAAAGGACTGCAGCGCCTGACCGCCGTAAACGAATTCGCGGTAAGCCTCGTCACCGATCAGGAACAGATTATGCTTGACTGCGATATCTACGAGCATCTCCATCTCCTCATGGCTGAGGATCACGCCGGTGGGGTTGCCGGGATTGGTGACCATGATGGCGCGTGTATGTTCGTTGATGAGGGCTTCGATCTTCTCGCGGTCGGCATAGTGATAGCCCTCCTCGGGACAGGTCGGGATCGGACGAATGGAAGCGCCGCAGGTGCGGGTCATTGTGTTGTAGTTGGGGTAAAACGGCTCCGGAATAAGGATCTCGTCACCGTCATCAAGAATGCACTGGAGCGTAATGGACAGCGCCTCGCTGCCGCCGGTGGTAACAAGGATCTCGCTTGCATCAAAGTGCATGTCAAGCTTGTCATAATAATTTTTGATTGCCTCGATCAGCTCGGGAATGCCGGGAGAGGGAGCGTAGGCGAGGACAGGCTGCTCAAATTCCTTGATTGCCTTGAAAAAGGCGGGGGGAGTCTGGACGTCGGGCTGGCCGATATTCAGATGGTAAATGCTCACGCCTCTCTTTTCTGCCGCCACTGCATAGGGGTGAAACTTTCGCATGGGGGAAAGACCGCATTTTTCAACCTTGCTGGAAAACTTCATATATATTTCCTCCTCAAAAAATAGTTGCACGATCTCTCGCGTAAATGGGAATGCAAAAACTTCCTGCAAATAATTATAAAACAGAATAGCACGGAATGCAATCGAAATCAGCAGAGAATCGCAGTAGTGATTTTTAACTTATGACAAAACGATAGGAAAACACGCAAAGGGGACAATTCGTTCGGGATGCTGCCGTACCCCCCGGCAATGCGATATTGATTCAAAGCTTGCCCAATTCGGATTCGCCGCAGACTTTAATGCCGTTTTTTTTGAGCAGTTCTGCCGTCACACCGTTGCCGGGGATAAGCGTATGCGTGAATGTGCCGTCGTAGATTTCGCCGCTGCCGCAGGAGGGGGAACGCTCCTTAAGCAATGCCGCAGCACAGCCCTCTTTCCGGCAAAGTTCAAGGGCGTACTGCGCACCTCTTTGATATTGCGCGGTCACGTCTGCGCCGCCGCGCATAATGACGCGGTCACCGCATCGCTCGGACGGCATGCGCGGTGTAGGCAGTCCACCCGCACATTCGGGACAGACGGGAACAAGCTCGTACCGCTCACGAAGACGTTCCATGCCGGCGATCGGCTTGCTTTTGCCGTCATAGCGGCAGGGCGTGCCGAGGAGACACGCGGAAACGAGCAACTTATCCATGGATCGGCAGCTCCTTCCCGTTGAGCGCGGCGAGTACCAGCGTGTCACCTTTGTATTGCAGCTTGAGCGAGAAAAACGGCTCATCGGTATCGAGCAGCCGCAGAAAGATCTTATCGCCCTCCCAGAGCTTGAGTGAGAGCAGCTCGCTCTTTCCGATCCATTCCAGATCGCCCTCATCGCACTCTCTGAGCGTACCCTCATAGCCATCGGCGGTAAACAGGTGCATGTACTCCGTTTCCCACTCGTCGGAAAGAAAGGTGACGATGCCGCGGTAACGCCAGCTCGTCAGCGTCAGTCCGGTTTCCTCCTTTGCCTCGCGCAGCATACAGTCCTCGGGGCTTTCATTTTCCTCGAATTTTCCGCCGATGCCGATCCATTTGTCATGGTTGAGGTCGTTTTCTTTCTTTGTGCGGTGCAGCATCAGATACTCGTCGCCGCGTTCGACATAGATGAGTGTGGAGTTGATGGCGCGAAACACATTCTTTCCCATGGCGCACCTCCAAATAAATTTCTGCACAAAGTATAAAAGAAGGATGCAAAAAAAGCAAGAGAAAGACTTGCAAGCGCCGCAGCACTTTGATATACTATGCCGGTAATCAGCTTTTTCCGTTTCTGTATCAAACGGGAAAAGCTCTTTTTTGTACATAGGGGTGACCGATATGAAAAAGAAATTCTCCAACGAGCTTGCCTATCTGTTCGGCAACATTTTTGTCGCCATCGGCGTTGCGCTGATGGAGCGTGCTGACTTCGGTGTGTCGATGGTTGTGGCTCCCGCATATCTCATTTACCGCAAGGTATCGCTGCTGCTTCCGTTTTTCACATTCGGCATGGCGGAATACACGCTCCAGGCGGTACTTCTTACGATGATGTGCCTGATCCTGCGCCGGTTCAAGCTTTCCTACCTGTTTTCGTTCGTTACGGCGGTCTTTTACGGCGTGATTCTTGATATTGTGATGCTGCCGGCGGCATATCTTCCGGATGACGGCTTTGCCCCACGCGCGATTCTGTATGTGCTGGGAATGGTGGCCTGCTCGATCGGCATTTCGATGATGTTCCATACCTATATTTCACCTGAGGTTTACGAGTTGCTCGTTAAGGAGCTTTCCGGACATTTTGACATGGAGCTGCACCGTTTCAAGCAGATCTATGATATCTCCAGCACGCTCGTCGGCGTGGCGCTTTCGTTTGCATTTTTCGGTCTGTGGCATTTTGAGGGTGTAAAGCTCGGCACGATCTTCTGCGCACTGATCAACGGACCCATGATCGGGGCCATCTCTGCGTGGCTTGACAGACACTACGAGTTTTATGACGCAAAGGGGTGGCGCGCATTTTTTGAAAAATAGGTATTGACTTTGCACGGATTTTTGATATAATAACTCTCGCTGTTGAGCATGACGATATGCAGTGGTATCGAAGTGGTCATAACGAGCACGACTGGAAATCGTGTTGTCGTCAAAAGCGGCACGAGAGTTCGAATCTCTCCCACTGCGCCAACAAAAAAAGACACGCTTTTGCGTGTCTTTTTTTGTTGGCAGCGTGCCGTTTTACTTCATGGCATGCTTCAGATCATCGATCACGCAATCCATGGCGTTACCCATGTTCTGCATGGTGCGTCCCACGCAGGTCTTCATGGATTTGCGTCTCGGAGTGACCGCCATGCCGACAAATGCACCGAGAACCATCCCAATGCCCATACCGCGCCAAAAGTCGGTACACATCATATCATTCACACTCCTTGTCACACGGATAGTCTGCGCTTTCAGGCAGAAAAAATGCACAATTACGATTGCTAAAATCTGCCGGTGCATTTATAATGAAATCAATCAATACTAAAAGAAAAGAGAACACAACGTATGACCACGGTTTATCTCATTCGCCACGCTGAGGCAGAGGGCAATTTGTACCGACGGGCGCAGGGACACTATAACAGCACGATTACCGACCGCGGCTACCGCCAGATCGCGGCACTCGCCAAACGATTTGAGGACGTTTCCATTGACGCGGCTTATTCCAGCGACCTTGCGCGTACCTGCACCACTGCGTTGGCGATCACCTACCCGAAAAAGCTGCCGCTGCACACCACGGCAGAGCTGCGCGAGGTCAATGTCGGCGTCTGGGAGGACAAGACCTGGGCGGAGGTCGGCTATTTTGACCGCGAGCAGCTGGTGCGTTTCAACACAAGCATTGAAACGTGGCACGTTTCCGGTGGACAGGACATCGACACTGTGCGCGACCGCATGATGGGTGCGCTGAAAAAGATTATTGCGGAAAACCCTGACCGCAGTGTTGCCGTGTTCAGCCACGGCATGGCGCTGCGCACACTCATCGGTACGCTGCAGGGACTCTCCCTTTCCGAAATTGACAAGACCGGACACGCAGAGAATACTGCGGTGACAAAGCTGGAGTGTGATGAGCGCGGCATTCGCGTGGTCTACCGGGATGACGCTTCGCATCTTCCGGATGAGATGCTTTCCCTCAAGCACCAGGCGTGGACGAGGAGCAAAAACGGTCTGGAGCCCGGTATTTATTTTGTCGCGTCCGGCGCGGACGGACATTTTGATGTCTGCCGCGAGGAAGAGATCGTCGGTGCCGTGAGCGTGGGGAAGTGCGAAAATGGCGTTGCCGAGATCGAAGAATACTGGCTTGAAAATTACGAGCAGGGCAAGGGACTCGGGATTCAGCTTGTCGGACAGGCGGTGTCCTATGCACGGCGCAATGGCTGCGACACGCTCCGCTGTGAGATCCCAAAATCCAACACGGTCGGCATCAGGCGCGCACGGGACTACGGCTTCCTTGCGGTGCAGGAAACGGAGAAGAGTGTCATATTCGAGAAATATTTCGGATACAGCGAGGAATATCGCATCAAAAAATTACAGGATGCAATCAAGGAAAGCGAAAAGTAAGGCATGAAACAGACGGTAAAGGCATTTTTGCCGGTTTCCAAAGAGGATATGCTCGCGCGCGAATGGTATTATTATGACTTTCTTGTGGTCACCGCGGATGCGTATGTTGACCATCCGAGCTTCGGTACGGCGATCATCGCACGCGTGCTGGAGGCGGAGGGCTATCGCGTCGCCGTGCTTGCCCAGCCGGACTGGCACAGTGCGGACGCGTTCCGCGCCATGGGAAAGCCGCGTTACGGCGTGATGATCGGCGGCGGCAACATCGACTCGATGGTCGCGCACTACACGGCGGCAAAAAAGCGCCGCACGCAGGATCTGTACTCTCCCGGCAACCGCATGGGACTGCGTCCCGACCGCCCGACTATTGTGTACGCCAACCGCGCAAGGGAGGCATTTGGTGACATTCCCATTGTTGTTGGCGGTCTGGAAGCGAGTCTGCGCCGCTTTGCGCATTACGACTACTGGGACGATAAGGTGCGCCGTGCGCTGATTTTTGATGCGCAGGCAGACCTGCTTGTTTACGGCATGGGCGAATACGCCATGCGCGAGATCGCACGCCGCCTGGCAAAAGGGGAAAAGGTAAGCGACATCACCGACGTGCGCGGTACGGCGTTTGTCACGCGAGAGGAAAATGCCTGCCGATACGAAGCCATCGAATGCCCGTCCTATGAGGAGGTCTGTGCTGATAAGCGCGCCTATGCGCTTGCGACCAAGCTTGAGTATGAGGAGCACGATCCCATCCGCGGCAAGGCACTCATGCAGAGGCATGGCAAGGATATTCTGGTGGTCAACCCGCCTGCCATGCCGCTTAACCGCAAGGAGCTGGATTTTGTCGCGGAGCTTCCGTATATGCGCGAGGTACATCCGATGTACGATGCCCTCGGCGGTGTTGCCGCGATCGAGGAGGTGCGCTTTTCCGTCACGCATAACCGCGGCTGCTTCGGCGGATGCAACTTCTGCTCGCTTGCGTTCCATCAGGGGCGCATGATCACGTCTCGCAGCATCGAATCCGTTGTGCGCGAGGTCGAGGGCTTCACACGCGACCCGAAGTTCAAGGGCTACGTCCACGATATCGGCGGCCCCAGCGCAAACTTCCGCCATACGAGCTGCAAGCAGCAATTGGAGCGAGGTATGTGCAAAAACAAGAACTGCCTTGCGCCCTATCCTTGCAAAAATCTCGATCCAGACCACTCGGAATATTTAGAGCTTTTGCGCCGTGTGCGGAAAATCCCAGGTGTCAAAAAGGTGTTTGTGCGCAGCGGCATCCGCTACGACTACCTGATGGAGGACAAGGGCAGTGAGTTTTTGTCCGACCTCGTCAAGTATCACATTTCCGGTCAGCTCAAGGTCGCGCCGGAGCATTGCGTTGCGGGCGTGCTCGACTACATGGGAAAGCCGCACTTTGACGTGTTTGAAAAGTTCTGGGCAAAGTATCAGAAGGTCAACGAGAAAAACGGTAAGGAGCAGTACCTTGTGCCGTATCTGATGTCCTCGCATCCCGGCTGCACACTGCAAGATGCCGTGCAGCTTGCGGAATTCCTGCATGAGAGCGGCCATAAGCCCGAGCAGGTGCAGGACTTTTATCCCACACCCGGCACGCTTTCGACCTGTATGTACTATACGGGCATCGACCCACGCGATATGACCCCGGTTTACGCTGCGACCGATCCCCACGAGAAAGCCCTGCAGCGTGCGCTGCTGCAGTGGTTCCGTCCGGAGCTGCGCAAGCTCGTGATCGAGGCGCTGCAAAAGGCAGGCAGGGAGGATCTGATCGGCTTTGGCCCCAAGTGCCTTGTGAAGCCGTACGGCAGCACCAAGCCGCTGGATGAGCGCAAAGCGCCCCGCGGCAACAATGTGGCAAAAAAGAGCGGTGCAGCAAACCCCACTGCAAAACCGACCGCAAAAAGGACAGAGAGCAAAAAGGAAGCGGACAAACCGAAAAAGCTTGTCCGCAAAGCAGGTTGGGCAAAGCCGAAGGCAAAGAGCGGCACAAAGAAAAAGAAATAACGCACCTATCGCAGAAAAAAACGAGGAAGCCGACCGGCTTCCTCGTTTCGTTTTTCAGAATGAGACAACTTCCTGCTCGGGCTTACTCGTGGTGGTGATCTTTTCGATATACAGCACGGGACCGTCGCCCTGATAGGCTTCGAAGTTCTCCTTTTTGACCGTGGCGGTGACTTCCACCCAGTCGCGGTTTTTGTATGCCTTCTGGTTCTCGCCCTTGGCAACAATGCCGACAAACTGAATGTCGTTTTCGCAGCAGGTCATCACAAAGCGGCCGGGACAGTGCACGCCGGGGAACTTCCTGGAGTGGCACATGATGAGCTTCATATGCACCTTTTTGCCGTCCCAGCGGTCGGGATGATCCATCGCATCGACGTACCACACACCGTAATCATCGTCGGGGATATCAATGATCTCCGGCGTCATGTCGAACGGACACTCGTCGCCGGTAAGGTAGTCCTCGCTATTGCCGTCATTGTCCTCCAGATAGATGTCCGCGCGGCGGTTGACCATGCGCAGATTGCGTGCGCGCAGCGACTCCTTCAGCTCGTCTGTGCAGCGGTTAAACACCAGCATATCCGCGTTCGTGACCTTTTCCATCATGAGCTGGCCCATGTTCCTGACGTACATTTCAAACGTCGGCGCGTAGACAAACGTCATGATCTGATAGAGCACCCAGTTCGCGGGCAGCACATCGCGATAGAGCTTTTCCATCTGCCACATACCGTTGTACTCGATCAGCACCTGCTTGGGCTTGTACTTCTTTTCCAGATCCTTGCAGAATTCGAGCGTCAGTTCCTCTTCGTCGTCTACGGTCACGACCGTCACGTTGTCGAGAGCTTTCTTCTCGTACTCCTCGTCGCCCTCCTCGCAGCAGATAAGCAGCGTTTTATCCTCGCGGGCAAAGCCGTCCTCAAGAATGCCGTTGATGAAATTCGTTTTGCCGGCATCTAAAAAACCGGCGACCAGATAAACAGGAATATCCATGCAAATCGTTTCCTTTAGCCAAAATTACACGCCGAACAGCTCGGCAAGCTCGTGCTCATGCAGCTCCGCGCCGATGACGCAGAGACGACCGGTGTAGTCGGCATGACCCGCGCGCACCTCATGCTCCTCGGGAACATAGTCAAATTCAAGCCAGTCGTTTTCTCCGTTCACGATACCCTTGGCGCGCAGAATATGACCGTACTTGCCGGAATCGAGCGCGGTGAGGATCTGCTCCAGCTCGGACTTGGCAAAGACTCTGGGTGTTTCCTTGCCCCAGGAGGCGAACACATCGTCTGCATGGTGATGATGGTGATGATGGCACTCGCAGTCAGGATCGTCACACTCCTCGCCGTCGTGATGATGGTGGTGATGTTCGTGTTCCTCGTGGTCGTGATGATGGTGATGCTCGTGTTCTTCATGCTCATCATGGTCATGGTGGTGATGGCACTCGCAGTCAGGATCGTTACACTCCTCGCCGTCATGATGATGGTGCTCATGTCCCTCGTGGTCGTGGTGATGATGCTCGTGCTCGTGCTCCGCCTCGTGCTCTTCATGCTCGCGGCGCATTTCCTCCAGCATTTCGTCCGCAAGGGACACCTTCTCCACGGCACTCAAAATGACCGTGCCATCCAGCTCGTCCCACGGCGTCGTGAGAATAGCAGCGTTGGGATTCTTCTGGCGCAGCAGGGCAACAGCGGCCTCAAGCTTTTCTTGCGAGAGCTTCTGCGTGCGGGAGAGGATGATCGTGCCGGCGGCCTCGATCTGATTGTTGTAAAACTCGCCGAAGTTCTTCATATACACCTTGACCTTGCTTGCATCGGCAACGGTCACGAAGCTGCTCAGCACCATGTCCTCGCCCTCGTCCACCGTGTTCTGCACGGCGACAATAACGTCGGAGAGCTTTCCTACGCCGCTCGGCTCGATGAGAATGCGGTCGGGGTGGAATTGCTCCACAACCTCACGGAGCGCCTTGTTGAAGTCACCCACCAGAGAGCAGCAGATGCAGCCCGCGGACATTTCGGAGATCTCAATGCCGGATTCTTTGAGAAAGCCGCCGTCAATGTTGATCTCACCAAATTCGTTTTCGATCAGCACGAGTTTTTCGCCGTGGTAGGCTTCTGCAATCAGCTTTTTGATGAGGGTTGTCTTGCCGGCGCCGAGAAAACCGGAAAAAATATCAATTTTTGTCATGGAAATCAGCTTCCTTTTCTTAAATTCTTAGCTAATTATTGTATGCCCGTTTTTTGAACTTTTCAAGTCCTGTGAATGGAAAAAACGTGTATTCTGCGCTCACATACCGGGCAGCGCAACGCGGTGGTCGAGCATGACGCGCCCGAAGCAGACGAGGGTGCGTCCCGAACCGGCGCCGAACACCACGTCGGCATCTTCACGCGCACGGTTGAGCGAAAAGAGATAGGTCATGCCGAGCGGATCGCGGTAGTACTGTTTGCAGAGCATGTCACCGTCCACGCAGAAGATCCCTACATCTCCGTTTTGCAGCGCCTCGCGGTTGACATACACGATGCTGCCGTTGGCAATGTGCGGCTCCATGGAGTCGCCCTGAATCCGCACGGCAAACTCTGCGCCGCACGGCACGGACTCATCACAGGTGAGGTAGTCAAAATCCTCCCCAAACACCGGCGAAGCGAAGCCGGCGGCGGCAGGGGAGCGGTAGAGCGGAATGCGGCGCGGCTCAAAATCAACCAGCCTGCCGACATCGCGCGAAAGCTCGTTGCGATATTCGCACAGTGCGTCCACCACGGCGTGTACCGTCCGGCAGCCGATCGGAGAGAGCGAGCGGCATTTCTCAATTAGCTCGCGCTCCTTCGGCGTGCAGGTGAAACTGGCGGAACGGAACGAATCCTGATAGAGATAGTTCGGCTCAACCTGCAGCGCGTCAAAAAGACGCAGAAGAATTTCTCCTTTGGGAGAGCTTAAATCGTTTTCATAGTTGCTGATAGCAGATGGGGAAACACCGAGCTCCTCGGCAAGCGTATTACGGGGAAGACCCAGCTCCTCACGGCGCAGACGCATCTGTTTTCCGAAACTCATGGGAATTACCTCCTGCAAAGCGGTGATTCGACGCATTTCGACAGTATATTACCCTAAAAACTTGTACCTGTCAATAAATAATAACAAGAATCTTGTAAAAATATTCTTGACATTACAAGTTTCTTGTGATATGGTAAGAATGCTCACAAGAAACTTGCTTTTTGAAAGCTCTTTTACAGCAAGCCTGTTCGCCATGCAGAGAATGAAAAAACTCCCAAACGCATGTGCGTTTGGGAGTTGCGTGTACGGGATCGTCAAATAATATGGGGCTCTTTGCACAACTCGGCATAAAACTGCGCTTTTGCGGCTTTGTGATAGGGCGCCACCCAGAGCGTACCGAGTCCGAAGCACAGCGAGCCGAGAAGATACCAGCCGATAAAGCTCAGGTCAAGCAGGAACAGATCCAGCTTGTGATCGTTCATCATGGCGGCGCTTTCGTTCAGGCACTGACGCCAGTCATATTCGGGATGATCGCGCTTGATGTAGTAAATCAGTGCCCAGGAGTAGCTTTTGACGATGCCGGGGATGACGAGCAGCAGCGACCACAGCGCAATGAAGAGCGAGGAGAGGAAACCGAGCAGAAACAGCTCGCCGAAGTCGGAGGAGAATCCGGAGAACAGCGTACCGATCTCCATCGGCGAACCGCTGCGCGCCTGATCGAGGAACAACCGGGCGCTGCCGTATTCGATCGCGCCAAAGATGAGCAGTGCACCCAGACCGGGGACGACGGTGGCTGCTCCCGCGGTGATCGCGCCGACGATTGCGCACGCGAGCAGCGCCATCAGCCAGGCGTTGGAAAAGAGCTTGTTGCCAAGCTGCGCTCTGGCTTTTTGTTTCAGTTCCTGATTGGACATAGACAAAAACCTCTTTCTTTATATATTTATCTGCCATTATACAGGAGTCGGAGAAAGAAAGCAAGAAAAAGACGCCGTGCAGATGCGAACAAATCTGCACGGCGCGAGAAAGGAGAAATTACTTTTTCAGCCCCTTGGTGGTAGACAAAACCATACCGGTCAGGGCAAACAGGGCAATGGCGTTCGGGAGGACCATGAGATTGTTAAATACATCGGTCAGTTCCCAAACGAGATCGTTGGAGGTGAGTGTGCCAAGGAAAATGAACACCAGCGAGATTGCGGTGTAGATCTTAGTGGCCTTTTTGCCGAACAACCACTCTGTATTGATCTTGCCGAAGAGATTCCAGCTCAAAACGGTGGAAAATGCAAAGAAGAACAGTGCAACGGCAACAAACATGGCACCGGTGCGCTCACCGAAGACCACACCGAAGGCCGTCTGCGCAAGGCTTGCCTTTGTAAGCCCCGAGGCGGCGACTGCACCGCACTCGGCAAGCGGGCCGTCGGGCGTGTAGAGCGTGCAGATGATAACGAGTGCATTGAGCGTGAGGACAACGAAGGTGTCAATAAACACACCGATCATGGCAACACAGCCCTGATCGTGGGGAGTTGCCACGTTGGCAAGCGCGTGGGCGTGCGGAGTGGAGCCCATACCGGCCTCGTTGGAGAACAGGCCGCGCTTGGCACCCTGGGAAATGGCGGTTTTGAGGGCAGCACCGACGCCGCCGCCGATAATGGCCTGCGGAGTAAAGGCGTACTTAAAGATCATGGCAAATGTTGCAGGGACATACTGAATACGGGCAACAATAACGATCAGACCGCCGAGCAGGAACAAGGCTGCCATAATGGGAACGACTTTCTCCGTTACGGAGGCGAGACGCTGCACGCCGCCAAGGAAAATAAAGCCGCAGATCAAAACAAGGATCACGCCGACAACCCAGGAGGGAATTCCGAATGCGGTATTCATCGTGGAGCCGATGGAATTAGACTGGACCATGCAGCCCATAAAACCGAGGGCGAGGGTGATAGCGATAGCAAAGAAGCTGGCAAGGAACTTACCGAAGCCGCCCTTGAATGCGGTGGTGATGTAGTAAACGGGGCCGCCCTGAATTTCGCCGTCCGCATTCTTGATGCGGGTCTGCTGGGCAAGCGTGGCCTCCGCGTAGATGGTGGCCATGCCGAAGAATGCGATTACCCACATCCAGAAGATTGCGCCGGGGCCGCCGGTAAGGATCGCGCCGGAAGCGCCGACAATGTTGCCGGTGCCGACCTGCGCGGCGATGGCGGTGGCAAGCGCCTGGAAGGAGCTCATGCCGCTCTCGTGTTTTCTGCCTTTGAGTGTGAGATTGCCGAATACCTTGTGCATCCCCTCGCCAAAGCAGCGGATCTGAACAAAGCGGGTGCGGATCGTGTACCACAGACCAACGCCGACAAGCAGGAACACAAGAACATAGTCAGAGAGATATGTGTTGACGGTTTGCGCAATTTTGAGCAGTGTTGCTTCCATGTGTAGATTTCCTCCAAAAAAATAAAGAGCTACTGAATGCATCAGCAACTCCGGAGAAAAGAACACGAACAAGCAGACAACAGCTTGTATTCTCCGTCCTTTTGCCTGAGAGATTCGGTTTCACCAGAAAACCTTGCACCTTCGGCACCCATCACTGGGATTCTCCAGAGTTTCCTCCGCCCTCTGTTTCCAAACGGATTCAAAAGGCATCAAAGGAACGATTGACTTTTCAGTAAAGCCATTGTAGCACAACGGTACCGGCTTTGCAATGCGTTTGCGTTATGCGTTTTTGGCAAAAAACTTTCATTTTTACACCGTTTTGCAAAGGATAACAAAAATCCACAAAAAAATACCCGAGCTATGCACATAAGCACACCTCGGGTATTTGGTGGGAGAAGGTGGATTCGCTTTTCTGCGGAAAAGCCACGCCGGTTGCAAGGTGCCACCGGCACCTTGCCAAGAGCCGGCTTTCGAATCCAGCTATGCAAAAAAATATTGCCGAACCGAAGAAGCGGTTCAGCAATATTTGGTGGGGGAAGGTGGATTCGAACCACCGAAGTCACTGACAACAGATTTACAGTCTGCCCCCTTTGGCCACTCGGGAATTCCCCCATATAAAATTACAGTGTTTGTGGAGCTGGTGGACGGATTCGAACCCCCGACCTGCTGATTACAAATCAGCTGCTCTACCAGCTGAGCTACACCAGCATCTCAGCAACGAAGTGAATATTAACAGATTTGTCGGGCTTTGTCAAGCCATATTTTTAAAATTAGGAGGAAAAGTTTTTGCACTTTAAAACAGCAAAGAATCCTGCAGCCAAACGGGACATGCCGCGAGCGGTCTGTTCGCTGTGCGCGCAGGATATTTACCTGGGTGAGCGTGCCTGGCGCTGCAACGGGGTGACCGTTTGTCGGGACTGCTTTATGCAGTTTGCACGCGGCATGCTGGAACCGTTTGAGATTATGTTGGGAGAGGAGACGGAAAAATGACGCTATATCAGATGTCTTTTGTATACCGCGAAGATGCGCTGCGCTTCCGTATGCGCATCACTGCACTGCGGGAGCAGGCAAAATCTGCCGAGACAGACGAGGAAGCACGAGCACTCAGACGCCGCATTGAGGAACTGCAGGTGCTGCTGCGCCAGTCGCGCGAGCTGGCGGAGCTGACACAGCACTATTATGAGAGGAGCTATTACCGCAATGCAAAATACACCTTATAGTATCCGCAATAATGAAGTGTACGGCGATATGGCGGCGTGGATGCAGGCCAATGCGGAGGACAATGAAAGTGATGTACGCCGTCTCAAGCGAAATCTGCGTCTTGCCCGCGAGGAAGAGCTTACTCCGCGCCAGCGTCAGCTGATGCAAATGCGGTACGAGGAGAACATGAGCGTCACGCAGATTGCCGATGCGTTGGGGCTCGATAAGTCAACAGTTTCGCGTACCATTACGCGAGCAAAGCAACGACTCTATAAGTGTTTAAGGTACTGCCTGTAGGAAAAATAAACTTTTTGTGACAATTACATAGTTTTTACTTGACATTTTTGTGCGAAAGAATAAAATACGGGTACTAAGGATCAAAAACAGAGAGGAGATATGGTCGTGCTACATAAGACTTTGGAAAACCGGTGGCTGCGCATTGTGATCGGCGTGTTCGCCACATTCTGCTACGCGCTTGGCGTTAATTTCTTTATTGTCCCGATGAACCTTTATTCCAGCGGCCTGCTCGGTATGTGCCAGGTGATCCGGACGGTGCTGGTGAAGACGATGGGACTCTCCGCAACGGTGGACTTTTCCGGTATTTTGTACCTGATCATCAACATTCCGATTTTACTGCTTGCGTGGCGCTCAATGGGAAAGGGCTTCCTGATGCGGACACTGATCTGTACGGTGGCATCCTCCCTGTTTCTGAGTCTTCTGCACGCTCCGGCAACGCCCATTTTGGAAGAGCGTCTTGCATCCTGCGTGGTCGGCGGCATTATCTGCGGTTTTTCCCTCGGGCTGACGCTTACCTGTGGCTGCTCCTCGGGCGGACTGGACGTGATCGGACTTTGGCTGACGAAAAAGGGCAGCAGCTTCACGGTCGGACGTTTTTCTATGAGCTTTAATGTGGTGCTGTATGTCGTTTGCGCCATTCTTTTCGATATTCCCACGGTGATCTACTCTATTATATATATGGTATTCGTCTCGCTCTTCATTGACCGTGCCCACCAGCAGGGGATCAGCGATCAGGTGCTGATCTTTACGAAGGACGAGGACCCTGAGCTGCCGCGCAATATTATGACGCGCCTCGGCCGCGGTCTGACCTATTGGGACGGTAAGGGTGCCTATACAGGCAGCAACCTGCGCGTGCTGTGCGTGTGCGTGTCCAAGTTCGAGGAGGCGGAGCTTAGGGAGATCGTGCGTGAGTTGGATCCGCATGCGTTCTTTATCGTACAGGAGGGCGTGCGGATTGAGGGAAACTTTGTCCGGAAAGTCTCCGGATAAAAAAGAATTGCAAGAAACTGTGCTTTTCGCGAAAAAGCACAGTTTCTTTTTGCAAGCTGCGCTGCATTTGTTCAATTTATATGAACAATAGGAAAGTTTCATTGATTTTTTGTTGCTTTTCGAAAAAAAGTGTGATACTGTACGAACTAATCTTTTTTTGTTTGCGGCGAATAATGGGAAAGAGCAGAAGACATCTTGAAAACTGCATAGAATAGAACACAGATAAGATATCCAAGGAGGTATTTGTGAATGTTTACTGACAATCACTTTGCAAAATTCAATCTGGCGGACGATGTTTCCGCGGCACTGAAAAAGTGCAAGTGCATCGCTTACGCAGAGACCAAGGAAGAATTAGAGGAAATGGTATACGGTCCGACACACACCTCGCGTTATGATGTTGTGTACCCCATCGAGGGGATCGGCTCGGTGAAGGAGGCGGAGGTCGTTCGCTGCAAGAACGGCCCGGTCGTTAACTTCATGGAGGACTATATGCGCCGCCGTGAGCCGAACTGTATGGTCATCGGTGATGAACTGCCCACGGATAAGCCGCGTTTCAAGGATCGTTTCGGATACGAATTCAGTAAGCTCCGTCAGGAGACGCTGGACTGGCTGTCGCATCAGCAGGTGCTGCTTCTGCCCTTTATGGCCGGCGGACTGACTTACGGCAGCATGAGTTTGATGATCTGCCCGACAAATGCCGCTTTTTTTGCGCTGTCGCTTGCTAACATGCAGGGCTTCGTCAGCATTTCCGACATTTCCGAACCGTTTACACCGCGCTCCATCATCTACGTTGCACCTCCGTTCCGCCACACACATTTTGACGGAAAGCAGGTCGTTGTTCACAACCGCAGCAAGGAGCTGCACGAGGTCTTTTCCTACAATCTGTATCCCGGCCCCAGCGCCAAGAAGGGCGTGTTCTCCATTTTGCTCGACATTGGTGAGCAGGAAGGCTGGATTTGCTGCCATACGAGTGCGGCAATGCTGGAAACGCCGTATGAAAACGAGGTCGTCTTTATGCACGAGGGCGCCTCCGGCGGCGGCAAGAGCGAGATGCTTGAGGACTTCCACCGCGAAGATGACGACAGACTCCTGATCGGGACACACACGATTACCGGTGAGAAATACTATATGACTCTGGGTGAGTCCTGCTCCATTCGCCCCATCGCGGACGATATGGCGTGCGCCTACACCAAGATCCAGGACGACAGCGGAAGACTGCGCATTGTCGATGCCGAGGATGGCTGGTTCCTGCGTATGGATGGCGTGAATGCCTACGGCAACAACCCGGAATATGAACGCATCAGCATCCACCCGAGCCGCCCGCTGGAGTTCTTCAATATGGATGGCGTGCCGGGTGCAACGTGCCTGATCTGGGAGCATGTGATCGAATCCAACGGCAAGCCCTGCACCAACCCGCGTGTGATCATTCCGCGCAATATGCTCGCTGACATTGTTCCGAGTAATGAGCCGGTCGAGGTCCATGTCCGCAGCTTTGGTGTGCGTATGCCGCCGTCCACCGCCAAGGACCCCAACTACGGTGTGATGGGTATGCTGCAGGTCGTTCCTGCTTCTATTGCCTGGCTGTGGAGACTGGTCTCTCCGCGCGGCTTTAAAAACCCCAGCATTGCTGATACCAATGCAGGCAGCGGACTCAAGGCGGAGGGTGTCGGCTCTTACTGGCCGTTCTGTACCGGCCGAAAGGTTACGCAGGCCAATATGCTGCTTGACCAGATCGTTGCATCCCCCAATACGCTCAATGTTCTGATCCCGAACCAGCACATCGGCGCTTACCATGTCGGCTTTATGGGTGAGTGGATCGCCCGTGAATACCTCGCCCGCCACACCGGTAATATCCGCGCAAAGCACCTTGTTCCCGCGCGCTGCCCGCTGTTCGGCTACGCACTTGACGAGATGAAGCTCGACGGTCAGTTTATCCGTCAGACCTTCCTGCGTCCCGAAACGCAGTCCAAGCTCGGCGTCGAGGGTTACGATGCAGGCGCAAAGATCCTGACTGACTTCTTTAAGGAGCAGGTCGCACAGTTCGACTGCGATGACCTTTCTCCGCTCGGCAAGCAGATCATTGACGTCTGCCTGCATGACGGCACGCTTGACGATTATCTTGCGCTTACTCCGATGAAGCTGAGGTAATTTCACACAGTATAACCGAAGAAGCAGAAAAAGCCGCAAATGCCATTGGCATTTGCGGCTTTTTCTATTATAATAAAAACACTATTTGTTCTGAGGTGTCGCTATGGAACAGCACAGCATTAAGGTCATCGCACATATTCGCAGCGACTTTCCCACCAAATTCGGCATTCCGCGCCAAAGCGGCCTTGTGCCGCAGCTTCGCGCAACCGTCGTGTTTGAGCCGGAGTTTCGCAATGCCGATGCCCTGCGCGGCATCGAGGGATTTTCCCACTTGTGGCTCATCTGGCAGTTTTCCGGCGCCGTGCGCGATAGCTGGTCACCCACCGTGCGTCCGCCGCGCCTGGGTGGGAACGAACGCATGGGCGTGTTTGCCACACGCTCGCCGTTCCGCCCGAATCCGATCGGACTGTCGAGCGTAAAGCTGGAGGGCGTGGGGCAGGAGGCGGAGCATGGGACGGTGCTGTACGTTTCCGGCGCAGATCTCATGGACGGTACGCCGATCTATGACATTAAGCCGTATCTTCCTTATGCCGACTGCCATGTTTCGGCATCGGGCGGCTTTGCTCCCTCACCCAAGGAGACGATAGCGGTGGACTGTCCGGCAGAGCTTTTGCACAAATTGCCGCCGGAGTGTGGAGAGGCACTTATGGGTGTGCTCGCTCAGGACCCTCGCCCGCAGTATCAGGACGATCCGGCACGTATCTACGGTATGACCTTTGCAGGCTTTGAAGTCAAGTTCCGCGTGGAACAGGGAACCTTGCGTGTCACTGAAATTGAATAAAAAACGCACGAGGAGGACAGCCGGTGCTGTCCTCCTCATAATTTGGTAATTTGCGATATCAGAAAATCAGTAAAGCGTGATATAGCGCTCAATTTCCCAGGAGCTCACGCGCGTGCAGTAGGCGGTCCACTCATCTTCCTTGCCGAAAAGATACTGAGACAGTGCGTGTTCACCGAGCACATCGCAGATGAGTTTGTCGGCCTTGAGCGCTTTGAGGGCTTCCTCAAGAGAGCCGGGCAGTGAGCCAATGCCGCGTGCCATGCGCTCCGCGCTCGTCAGCTCGTAGATGTTCTCGGTCGCTTCGGCAGGCGGAGTGAGGCCACGCTTGATGCCGTCGAGACCGGCAGCAAGGCAAGCGGCGAGCGTGAGGTACGGATTGCAGGACGGGTCGGGATTGCGCAGCTCCAGACGGGTACCTGTGCCACGCGGTGCGGGAACGCGCACAAGTGCGCTGCGGTTGCCGGTGGACCAGGAAATATAGCACGGTGCTTCATAGCCGGGCACCAGGCGTTTGTAAGAGTTGACAAGCGGATTGCTCAGTGCACAGATCGCAGGGACATGCTCCAAAATGCCGGCAATGAAGCTGTATGCGGTGGGGGAGAGCTTATGTACGCCGGCTTCATCATAAAATGCGTTCCTGCCATCGCGAAACAGGGACATATTGATATGCATGCCGTTGCCGGCAACACCGAAAAGCGGCTTGGGCATAAAGGTCGCATGCAGACCGTCCTTGCAGGCAAGTGTCTTGACCGCGAGCTTGAACGTCATGATATTGTCGGCGGCGGTCAGTGCATCAGCATACTTGAAGTCGATCTCATGCTGACCGGCGGCGCACTCATGGTGGGACGCTTCGATCTCGAAGCCGATCTTTTCCAGTGCCAGACAGATCTGCTGACGGGTAAATTCGGCGTTATCGAGCGGGCCCTGATCAAAGTAGCCGACCTCATCGTTCGTTTTGGTGGTGGGCTTGCCGGTTTCGTCCGTCTTGAAAAGGAAAAACTCACACTCGGGGCCGACATTGAAGGTGTAGCCCATATCAGAGGCTTCCTTCAGGACTTTGCGCAGTACGCCGCGCGGATCGCCGGAAAACGAGGTGCCGTCGGGGTTGTATACGTCGCAGATCATGCGTGCGCACACGCCGTGTTCCTGATTCCACGGCAGCACAACAAACGTATCCAGATCGGGACGCAGATACTGATCGGATTCCTCAATGCGGGTGTAGCCTTCGATGGAGCTGCCATCGAACATGATCTGGCCACTGACCGCCTTTTCAATCTGGGATGCAGGCAGCGTCACGCTTTTGAGTTGACCGAAGATGTCTGTAAACTGCAGGCGCACAAACTGAATGTGGTTTTCCCTCACGGTCCGAATTATGGTTTCACTGGTATATTTGCTCATGGCAAACTCTCTCCTTTCACCCGTATTATGCGGAAAAATATGAGAGCATTATACGACCAACGAAGCTGCCGCGTCAATGATTTTTTATCCGGTCACAGAATATATTTTTTCCGGTGGAGATTTATACAGACTGTGGCAATACCGGGAAATCTACGCCTCCGGAAGGGAACGGCAGTCTGTAAGAATCCGTACAGTTAAACTGCCGTAAAAAGAAAGCTTACTCTCGTAAAGAAGGCGCAAAGGGTGCGGCAAAGCGGTTGCAAGCTGGATTATGCGCGCTATAATGACGTAAAAACGAAGGCAAAACCGCACCGGAGCGACTTGATCGGGCGATGCGCGATTGTCTGTAAAGGAGTGCGTATTGTCATGCATGTTTCCAGCGCGTTTGTTTGTCTGATGGGTATGGGCGTTACTTTCGCGGGGCTGACCTGTATCATCTTTCTCACTATGTTAATGGGGAAGATCCTGGGTTCCTCTTCAAGGCCAAAACCGATCGAAGAGACACCTGCCCCGGCACCTGCATCTGATGGATTGACCGATGAGGTCAGGATTGCTATTCTGGCAGCAATTGCCCAGGAACCCGGCTTCAACATGGCGAATGTTACCTGTGTGAGTATCCGCAAGATCTGAAAATACATTTTCCCTTTACCGGAAGGCGGGGCGACTTTATCCGTCGTCCCGTTCCCTTTCCTCGTGTATCCTCGCTTTTCCCAAACTTTTAACGGAAAATTAGCACGGAGTGTGATACAATGGGGAAAAGAAGCCGGTGAGGAGGAAGAGGACACGTGAGATCGCTCAACCAATCAAAACGGAGAATCCCCCGTGTGCTGCAGGACTTTCTCTTTACAGCGGGTGCATTTGCCTCTGCGGTGATTCTTTGCAGTCTGCTTCGTCGGCTTGCGGAGGGCGACGGATATGTGGGCCTTGTGTTTGTCCTGACGGTGGCGGCGGTGTCGCGCTGGACAGAGGGCTACTTCTGGGGCACTTTCAGCTCGCTGTGCGGCGTTGTCTGCGTGAACTATGTGTTTACGTTTCCATACTGGGAGTTTAACTTTACCATGACCGGCTACCCGCTCACGTTTTTAACACTGCTTGCGGTCTCAATCATGATCAGCACGATGACAACGCAGATCAAAAAGCAGGAGAGGCTCCGTATGGAGACGGAAAAGGAATCCATGCGCGCAAATCTTTTGCGTGCAATGTCGCATGATATCCGCACGCCCCTGACGTCGATCGTAGGCAATACGGCGGCAATTCTGGAGAGCAACGGTGCCTTTTCTTCACAACAGGAGCATGACAAGGTTACGGCACTTGACATGGGTGCGGACGATTACATTGAAAAGCCGTTCGGCACATCTGAGCTGCTTGCCCGTATCCGCACAGCGATCCGCCACACGCGCACTTCGCTCGACAACGACAGCATCGCCCGTTCCGGCAAGTTCAGTGTAGGGGGATTGACGATTGACTATGATAAGCATCGTGTGTTTGTGGACGGCGAGGATGTACATCTCACGCTCAACGAATTCAAGATCGTGGCACTGCTCGGCAAGTACGCCGGTAAGGTGCTGACCTACGATTTTCTGATTCGCGAGATCTGGGGTCCGAAAGCAAAAGCAGACAACCAGATCCTGCGCGTTAATATGGCAAATATACGGCGCAAGATAGAGGAGAATCCTGCCGATCCGCGGTATATCTTCACCGAGATCGGTGTGGGTTATCGCATGCTTGATGGGGAAAACTGAGGTCACAAGGCGTGTAAACGCTTTTGATACCAGGGCGCGCAAGCACCTCACACATTTCACGCAGGTGGCTCTTGTTCGGGAGAACAAGAGCCGTTTGCATTCTTGCGGCACAGCAGAAAAAGACATATAAAAACAAACAACAATGCGGCTGCAGCAGAATTTGCTGCAGCCGCAATTCCTTTGTGATTTCTGTTCTTACAGCAGTTTGTACAGCACCGTTGCGATCTGCGCACGCGTCATGGGACGTGCGGGAAGGAAGTTTCCGTTCATGTCGCCGGTAAGAATGCCCATGGCGCTGAGGGTGCTGACATAACTCTCTGCCCAGGTGGCAACCTGCGCGCGGTCACGGAACGTAAGCACAGGCGAAGCATAACCCTTATCCAACAGGCGCCCGATCATCGTCACTGCCTCCTGGCGGCTGATATTTGCCGTGGGATTGAAAACAGTGGAGCCGTCGGCGCCGACACTGCCCTTGGTGATGCCGAGAGCGTACATGGCGCGCACACCGTCATATGCCCAGGACGCGATGCTGCCGCGATCGGCGAAGGGAACGGAGACGGAGGAGAAATCCTCCTTGGGCGCAAGGTATCGGTAGAGCAGCACGGCAAATTCCTGACGGCTGATGTTGGTGTCGGGATTAAAGTTGCCGTTTCCGTCACCGTTGGTAATGCCGCTGCGCTTGAGATAGGAAACAAAGCTATTTGCCCAGTGCGTTGTACCATCGGGATTGTACATGTCGGAAAATGCCGGTGCAGCGTCCTGTGCGAGAATGTCTGCGCTCTTGCGTGCGAGGTTGCCGCTGGCATCACCGGCAACGACCGTCACGCGATGCATCTGTCCGTCCGGTGCAGGCAGTGAAACAGAGAGCGTGCCGCCGGAATAGCTGTGATCCAGTGCTGTACCGTCATAGGTAACGCGCAGCGTGGTCAGTGCCGCACCATCACAGTCGTCGGAAATTGCGGCGGTCAGACGCGTGGGATCGGTCTGCGGTGCAAAGGCGATCGTCGGGACGGCAGAATCCACTACGCCGCCGTAGGAGAGCACGAACTGGTCAAGATAAATTGCGCTGATGCGCTCGGTATCGGCGGAGAGAGAAAGACCGGTTATCGCCGCTGCGCCGGCAGGCAGCGTAACGGAGAGCTGCCGCCAGCCGGTAAAGTTCAGCTGTGCGGCATCGACGCCGCCTGCATCGGTCTCCAGCGTGAGCCTTGTGTCGCTACCGTCGCCGTAAACCCAGAAGTTCACGCAGTCGTAGGAAGTTTTAATCGGATAATCGAGACCGATTTCGGCGCTTACATCGGGATAAGTGGCATAGTCCAGTCTTGCCGATGCCTTGCCTCGGCAGACATATTTTTCGCTTGTGTTCCGACTGAGCATCGCATTGGTGCCGGTGTAAGTTCCAAAGGACTGCTCAAAGGTGTTGAGCGTGAGCAGCGGCTCGGCAGAGACTGTCACAGGGATGGCAAGCTCAGTCTTGCCGACGCTGACGCTCAGCGTACCGCTTGCGATATGACCGGCAGCGGTAAAGACGCCGTTTTCATCCACGCTGCCGACATCACCGTTTACCCGCCAGGTAAAGCAGCTGTTGTCGCCGAGGACATTGAGATGCCGATAAGCGGCCTGCGCGCTCAGGGATACCGTATCGCCGCGCGAGAGCGACAGCGCGGTGACTGCTTTTCCGTTTTGCGACAGCGTGATGCTGTCAGGGACTGTAACTATATTTAGCGTGATGCTTGCCGTTTTGCCGCCTGCGCTTGCGCGGATGGCAACGGCGCCGGCGTCATAATCCGGTGCGGTATAAACATTCCCGTCAATCGTGCCGCACTCAGCAGAGAGCTTGACGGAGGTGTTTGTCGGGATATAATTTCCGTCCAGCGCGGCGGCGGAAAGCGTTACCTTCCCATTCGGCAGGACAAAGTGGCTGTCAGTGCCGAGGTACACTGATCTGACGCTGCCGCTTGGCTCAGCAGACGCGACAAGGAACATATGGTTGGTCACGCTGCGGACCGGACCATCGGACGGACGGTTTATCAGGCTTGCGGCCGTGTCCGTCGGGCTGGTGGCGACAAAGGTAGTTGAGCCGCCGCCGTCGAGACTCATCGCCGTCACGCAGCCGAGCTCAATGAGACGTTCGGCAACCTGTGAAAGACTTGCGCCGATGGAGTATCCGCTTCGGCGGCCGTCAATCGTATAGAGGATCAAAGAGCCGCCGGCCGTCTGGCCGAGTGCCGTTCGCGGCGCGGCACCGCCGGGAAGACCGGAGCAGACCTGACCGTTTTCGACTAGCTGATAGAGCGCGCCGATCATATTCGTGACGCTGTTCCACTTTTCATCGTTCGCGTCGATGCGGATCGTGAGCTGCTCACCGGGGGCAAGTGCAAGCAGTGCATCGGTGTAGGCGCTGCCGGAGTTCAGGTTCGCGGAAAGGACATATTGATTTGCGCCCACTACGGTATCCGTCGCATGGGGCAATACTGCGTCGACCGTGAGCATCAACTCGCCGCCGATGGAGAGGCTGCCGCCCCTGACGGAACAAACGACATCTACTCCCGCCTCACTTGTGCCGGTGGAATGACGGGCATTAAAGGAAGAGTCATACAGGAAAATGCCGAAGCTGCTCTGACGCACATAGTTGAGCGCGAAGATGGGGAACTGTGCGCCGCTGCCGGTCTCGGCAGTCAACTTCAGCTCCGGCTTTCCCATAACCGTCGTACCGTCATCGTAGAAGCCGATGGCATAGTAATTGCCGGACGCATTGCGAAGAACACCGTTTGTCATGACGCTGCCGAGCGGGACTCCCGTGACGGTGTCATAATAGTCGCCGTTGACGCCGGCAACCACGCGATAGCCCTCCTGCTCCAGCTTTTTTGCAGCGGTGGAGACTGTGGTGAGCTGTGTGGTGTAATCACCGCAGGTGACAATGGGTGTAACGCTGCGATTCGGAGAATAGACAACATAGTTCTCCTGACGCAGGTCGGAATAAGTATTGCTCCAGAAGGTGCCGGCATTGAGCACGGTGCCCTTGTTGACCTCAGCAGAGGTGTCGAGCAGGTCATCGCCGAGCGCTACGGAGGCGTGCGCCGTCAGTGGCGCGGCGGCAAGAACAACGGCGAGGATAAACGAAACAATTTTGCGCAAGGTAGATTTCACTTTGTTCCTCCTTTGGAAGCTTATGGGTGGTTGGTAGACATAATGCAGTATATCATGCTGCACTCAATAAGTAAAGACGAGGTGTGCCGGAAAAAGTTTCCTTCACATTGCATCCAGAACACGGCGGATAATGGAATTGGAGAGAAGAAAACCCTGCGGCGTGAGATGCCAGCGGTCGGCGGAGCGTTCGGCAAGTCCGTGCGCTTCGCATTCACGCAGCACCGATTCCACCGCAGGAAAGGACGCTCCTGCATCGCGCTCGCAGATGCCGGAGACCGTGCGCAGTCCCAGCATCAGATATTCTTCCTGCCGCTCACGCGGTGAAACGGCGGCATTCTCGCTGAAAATGCGCTTACCGTCAAGGTATGCGTTTAAGTCCCGTGCAAGCGCAAAACGCCGTTCGCCAAAATCCGAATGTGCGCCGGGACCAAAGCCGAGGTATTCCCCCAGCGTCCAGTATTTTAAATTGTGGCGTGACTCGTAACCGGGCTTCGAAAAATTGGAGATTTCATACTGCATATAACCCCGCTCACGCAGAAACTGTACGGTCTCAAGGTAAAAATCCACCTGCGCGTCATCATCGGGGAGCGGTACGCTTTTGCGCCGGTGATATAGCGGTGTGCCCTCCTCGACTTTCAGCCCATAGCACGAAAGATGCTCGGGGTTCAGCGCAGCTGCCGAGGCGAGATTTGCTCTCCAGCGTGCCATCGTCTGACGGGGCAGACCGTAGATCAGATCGAGGCTCAGATTGTCAAAGCCTGCCGACCTTGCTGCGTACACCGCCCGGGCGATCTCCGCAGCGGTGTGAATCCGCCCGATCTCAAGCAGCTCCCTGTCATCAAACGACTGTGCGCCGAGAGAGATGCGGTTAAAGCCTGCCTTACGCAGCACCCTGAGCGCGGACACATCGCGCCCACTGTCGGGATTTGCCTCGAAGGTGATTTCCGCATCATCGGCAACGCAATAATATGTTTTGACCGTTTCCAGCAGTGCCGCGAGCCGCTGAGCACCGAGATAGCTCGGTGTGCCGCCGCCGAAGTAAACGGTGTCAACACGATGTGCTTTTGCAGCGGTGGACATGGCGGCCAGCTCATGCCGGAGCGCGGTGCAGTAAGCATCCATTTTCTCCTCACTGTGCGCAAGAGAGTAGAAATCGCAGTAGGCACATTTGCTTTTGCAAAACGGAATATGAAGATAAAGACCCAACGGGCGGAGCTGCTCCATGTGATGTCACCTCACACTTCATTGTAGTGTTTTTTTCGGTAGGAAGCAAGAAAAACATAAAAGTCAAAATTTTGGCAACACTACGGGAAAAGGAGTGATCACTATGGATATGACACCGCAGGAATACCAACAGTATGTCAAACAGAACTCGCCAAAATCACCGATCGTCAAGGATACGGCGATCGCCTTTGTGGTCGGCGGCGCAATTTGCGTGATCGGGCAGCTCATCATGAACGGCTGGGTCGCGGCGGGACTTGAGCGGGTGGATGCAAGCAGTGCAACGTCGGTCAGTCTTGTGTTTCTCTCGGCACTTTTCACGGGTTTGAATCTTTATAATTCCCTTGCCCGATTTGCCGGTGCCGGCACGCTTGTGCCGATCACCGGCTTCGCGAACTCCGTTGTATCGCCTGCGATTGACTTCAAGAGCGAAGGTTTTGTCACAGGTATGGCGGCAAAGATGTTCACAGTCGCGGGCCCTGTCATCGTGTTCGGCACACTTGCCAGCGCGGTGTACGGTGTTGTACTGATGCTGCTTTGACACATAACAAGGGGCGCACGGAAAACCGTGCGCCCCTTGTTGTATATATGTATTATGCCTTATGGCGCGTAATCCGATTGCCGCTATTTCCACCGCCAACGATCAGCGGAACGGGTTCGACGGTCACGGACGAGGTATCCAGGCCGTACCATTGGATCTTGGAGCCGGCTACACGGCGAATGGCGTACTTGCAGTTGAGAATGATCTCATCGAGCCGCGACAGCCCGGCCATGGTAGGGACGGTTTTGCGGAAGAAGAAGAATTTGAAGCTGCCGACATTGGACTTTCCGTAGATGGAGTACTTGCGCTCCTGCTCGGGCAGCTCACCGCTCGCAATGAGATCCTGCACGATCTGGCGCAAATACACATTCACGCGCTGGTCGTCCTTGAAGCCAAGATTCAGCTTGACGCGGAAGATGTAGTCCGTGCCGAAGGTCTCCACCTCATAGCGGCAAATATGTGGTTTGTCAAGCACGCGGAGACTGATAAACCAGTATGCCTCAGCGCGCTTGGGGTCCTTGTCGAGAATGGAATATAAAACATCGCGGTCTAAGGTTTCCGTGTCGTTGCCGTTATCGAAAAAGACCAGGTTGTGTGCCAGCAACGGAACCGATTCGTCATCGTGCAGATCACCGAGATTTTTGAGGTAGTCCCTCAGATTCAGGCGCACGCAATATTTGCGCTCCAGATTCGTGCCGCGATACCAGATGATCATAACGGACAACAGCAGCAGCGCCAGAATCACGGCAACATATCCGCCGTGCGCGAACTTGCCGAGGCTCGAGAAAAAGAATACGCTTTCTATGGCACCGAAAACGACCAGAACAAAGAACGCAAGCGCACTCTTTTTACGCACACGGCGCAGATACACGCTCAAAAGCAGCGTCGTCATCAGCATCGTCACCGTAATGGCGAGACCGTAGGCGGACTCCATGCGGCTGCTGGAGCGGAAGTACAAGACGACGAGCGTGCAGCCGACCCAGAGAAGCTTGTTGACGGTGTCTATGTAGAGCTGACCCTTGGTTTCCGAGGGGTACTGCACCTTGAGGTGTGGCATCAGATCGAGGCGGATTGCCTCCGATACCAGTGTATAAGAGCCGGTGATCAATGCCTGCGAGGCAATGACCGCTGCCGCCGCACCGAGCAGCACCGCAGCAGGACGCAGTGCAGGGGTGAGCATCTGGAAGAAGGGATTCAGGTCATCGATGGCGAGAAGCGCATGATCCGTGCGGCTCGTCAGAATCCATGCACCCTGACCGAGATAGTTGAGGATCAGACATAACTTGACAAACGGCCAGCTGAAGTAAATGTTCTCCCGCCCGACATGCCCCATATCGGAATAGAGTGCTTCGGCACCGGTGGCAGCGAGAAACACACTGCCGAGGATCATCAAACCGACCTTATTATAGGGACTGAATAACACCTGCACGGCATAAATGGGGTTAAATGCCATGAGCACAACAGGATAATGAAAGACGTTCATGATCCCCGTAATGCCGAGGAAGGAGAACCAGAGAAGCATCATGGGTCCGAAGGCTTTGCCGATCTTGCTGGTACCGGCATGCTGCACAGCAAAGAGCGCACAGATGATGCCAAGCGTGATGAGAATGACCTTAGCCTGTCCGCTGCCCAGCAGTCGATCCATCGATGCAATGCTGCGCAGACCTTCGACCGCCGTGGTGACGGTAACCGCAGGAGTAAGTACGCCGTCGGCAAGCAGCGCCGCGCCGCCGATCATCGCGGGGAAAATGAGCCATTTTCCGCAGTTGCGCACCAGAGAATAGAGCGAGAAAATGCCGCCTTCACCGTTGTTGTCCGCCTTCATGGCGATCAACACATACTTCACTGTAGTCAGCAGGGTGATCGTCCAGATGATCAGTGAAAGCGAACCGATGATAAACGCGTCATTGACCGCGCCAATGCCGCCGTTGCCCTGGAGAATCGACTTCATGACATACAGCGGAGAGGTACCGATATCGCCGTAGACAATGCCGATCGTCACGAGGAACATGCCAAAAGAAAAGCGTGAATGCTTTTTCGTAAGAATCACTCCCTATGTTGTTTGTAGACCCTTTGGTTATCTTAACACAATATTTACATAGGAGCAAGTCCGGAGCATTTGTCAATATGGTAAAAATGCTGAAATTGCCGGAAATCAGGTGGGTGCGGCAGATCGGACAGCAGGGATAAAATTCAACGTTATTCACAGATGATTAGATTTACATAACGCTGTGGATAAACTTGTGGAAACTGTGCATAACTCTGATTTTACAGGCGTTTCGAGCGGTTGACTTTGCTGTTATTTTTTGCCGGAAAATTATGCTTATGGCGAAAAAATTTCCCTTTTGCCCGAAAGTGGACGGGTAAAGCGAAAAATCGGACGGAAACAGGAAAAAATGGAGTAGATACTTGTTATTGTGGTAAAAAAAGTATATAATATACAAAACATTGTGTTTGACGGAGTTTCGTCGAAATGGAGAGAAGTACCATGGCAGAAACAAAAAAACGGGATTACGGTAATGAGAGCATCTCTGCACTGACCGGCGCCGAGCGTGTCCGCAAACGCCCGGCAGTCATTTTCGGCTCAGACGGCTTAGAGGGCTGTGAGCACGCGGTGTTTGAGATCCTTTCCAACTCCATTGATGAAGCACGCGAGGGACACGGCAAGCTCATCACCGTCACGCGCTACCTCGACCACAGTGTTGAGGTCGAGGATCAGGGCCGCGGCTGCCCGGTGGACTTTAATGCCAAGGAAAACCGTATGAACTGGGAGCTTGTCTACTGCGAGCTGTACGCCGGCGGCAAGTATGACAACAACTCGGGAGAGAGTTACGAGTATTCCCTCGGCCTTAACGGACTCGGAGCCTGCGCTACGCAGTACTCCTCGCGCTACATGGACGTAACGGTTTGGCGCGACGGCAACAGGTATTCTCTGCACTTTGAGCGCGGTGAGGTCAAGGGAAAGAAGGGCAGGGAGCTCGTCGTCGAGCCGACCGATCGCGGCAAAAAGACCGGTACGCTCACGCGCTGGCTGCCCGATCTCGATGTTTTTACCGATATTGATATTCCGGCGGAGTATTATATTGAGACGATGAAGCGTCAGGCGGTGGTCAATGCCGGCATTACCTTCCGCTTCCGCAACGAGGTGTCTGAGGGCAAGTTTGAGACGCAGGAGTTCGTCTACGAAAACGGTATTGTGGACTATGTCAATGAAATTGCCGGCGAGAATGCACTCACTACGCCTGCGTTTTGGGAAACGGAAAGGCGCGGCCGCGACCGTGACGATAAGCCGGAATACAAGGTAAGACTCTCCTGCGCGTGCTGTTTTTCCAACAAGGTGCAGCGCATCGAGCATTATCACAACTCCTCCTGGCTGGAGCATGGCGGCAGCCCTGAGAAGGCGACAAAGCTTGCCTTTGTCTATGCGATCGACGCCTACCTTAAGAACAACAATAAATATCAAAAAAGCGAGAGCAAGGTGACATGGCAGGACGTGGAGGACTGCCTGATCCTCGTGTCCAATAATTTTTCCACGCAGACAAGCTATGAGAATCAGACGAAAAAGGCCATCACAAACAAGTTCGTGCAGGAGGCGATGACAGAGTTTCTCAAGAGCCGTCTGGAGGTCTTTTTCATCGAAAACCGCACGGATGCGGAGAAGATCGCGGAGCAGGTACTCATCAACAAGCGCAGCCGCGAGAGCGCGGAAAAGCAGCGGCTGAACATGAAGACCAAGCTTACAGAGAAGATCGACATTGCCAACCGTGTGCAGAAATTTGTAGACTGCCGCACGCGCGATGTTTCCCGACGCGAAATTTACATCGTGGAGGGCGACAGCGCACTCGGATCTGTCAAGCTTTCACGTGACGCGGAGTTTCAGGGTATCATGCCTGTGCGCGGCAAGATCCTGAACTGCCTCAAAGCTGACTATCCGCGCATTTTTAAAAGTGAGATCATCACCGATCTTTTGAAAGTCCTTGGCTGCGGTGTGGAGGTGCCGGGCAAGTTCGTCAAGAACCTCAACGCCTTTGACGTAAATAACCTCCGCTGGAACAAGATTGTGATCTGCACCGATGCTGATGTGGACGGCTATCAGATCAGAACGCTGATTCTCACGATGATCTACCGCTTGTGCCCAACACTTATTCGTGAGGGCTATATTTATATCGCGGAAACACCGCTCTTTGAGATCACCTGCGGCGAAAAAACGTGGTTTGCCTATACGGACAAGGAGAAAAATGACATTGTCGCGCAGCTTGAGGGCAAACGCTATAAGGTCGACCGCTCCAAGGGCCTTGGTGAAAACGACCCGGAAATGATGTGGCTGACGACAATGAACCCGGAAACGCGCCGCCTCATCAAGGTCATGCCCGAGGATGCGGAGGAGACAAGCCGTGTGTTCGATCTGCTGCTGGGCGACGATCTGCAGGGGCGGAAAAACCATATTGCCGAAAACGGATATAAATATCTGGAAATGATCGATGTATCCTGATAAATCGCGCAAAAACGAAAATATCATTTGTTCTTTCGCAGGGAAAGCAGGGTGAAAGTCCCTCACAGAGCCGCTGCCGTTACAGTCGGAATGCCTGCTTAAGAAGTCATGTGGGCGCCGCGGACTTTCGGCTGCTGAATCCCGGTATGGAAGCCTCTTCTTCGCCTGCGTGACAGATATAAAAAATGAAGGAGAGAAAACAACATGATTAAACGAAGAACCATTATCCTCTACTGCCTGCTTGTAGCACTCCTGACAGGGGCTTTTGCCGTGTGGCAGACGTACAAACCTGAGGCGCGCCAGGGCAGCAAGACCATCACGGTCAACATTGACCACCTCGAAGGCGAGGACAAAACCTACACTATTTACACCGATGAGGAGTACCTGCGCGGCGCGCTGGAACAGGAAAACCTGATCGAAGGCACCGAGAGTGAGTACGGACTCTATGTTCTTACGGTGGACGGTGAGACGGCCGATGAAACCGAGATGCAATGGTGGGGTTATGACGTTAACGGCACGCTTGCCGAGTACGGTGTGGACGGACAGGTCGTAACCGACGGCGATGTGTATGACTTTGCGCTCAACGTCGGCTGGTAAGCTCACAGTGCGCGAGCTTGCCGAGCTTGCGATTTTCTGTGCGCTGATGGTGGCGGGCAAGGAAGCTTTGCGTGTTGTGCCGAATGTGCATCCGGTCACGCTGCTGATCCTTCTGTGTGTGCAGGTGTATGGGCTCAGGGCGCTTTATCCCACGCTTGGGTTTGTGCTGCTGGAGATCGGCATTTACGGTGCCGGACTGTGGAGCCTCATGTATCTCTACGTCTGGCCGCTGCTGGTGCTTGCAGCGCTGCCGTTTCGAACGGCGAAAAGCCGTGCCGCATTTGCGGCGATCGCGGGCCTGCACGGTCTGTGTTTTGGGGCATTGTGTGCGGTTCCGTACTATTTTATCGGCGGACTTCCGATGGCGATTTCATGGTGGGTGTCCGGCATTCCTTATGACATCATACACTGTGTGTCCAACACGGTGCTGACATTTGTGCTGCTGCCGCCGCTGTATCGGTTGGTAACGCGCATCAAACAGGAAAAACTGTAATCATACGAGGAACAAGTTTCAACCTTCCTATAGGATACCGTTTTTCTCGCCGCTTACGCGGCAACCGAAAACATGGCGCTTATGACCATTCCTTTTCGTGGTTATCTTGTGCCTTGAAGTACAGCGGAAAGGAATGGTCATATTAATGGCGAAAAAGAAGCAACCCGAAGAACTGAACCGCCGCGCGGAAAACCCGTATGTACTCGGCCTTCACGCGGATGTTGTCGCGCAGCCGATCACGCAGACGTTGGAGACGAACTACATGCCGTATGCCATGTCCGTTATCGTCTCGCGCGCCATTCCGGAGATCGACGGCTTCAAGCCCTCCCACCGCAAGCTCCTGTATACGATGTACAAAATGGGACTGCTCACCGGCGCGCGGACAAAAAGCGCGAACATCGTCGGTCAGACCATGCGGTTAAACCCCCACGGTGACGCCGCCATCTATGACACGATGGTGCGTCTTTCCAAGGGCTACAGTGCGCTGCTGCACCCGTTTGTGGATTCCAAGGGCAACTTCGGTAAGGTCTACTCGCGCGATATGGCGTGGGCGGCAAGCCGTTACACGGAGGCAAAGCTGTCCCCCATCTGCGCGGAGATCTTCAAGGACATCGACTGCGACACGGTCGACTTTGTCGATAACTACGATAACTCCATGAAGGAGCCGGCGCTTCTGCCCACGACCTTCCCCAATATTTTAGTTTCCGCGAATCAGGGCATCGCTGTCGGTATGGCAAGTCAGCTCTGCGGCTTCAATCTCGGTGAGGTGTGCGACGCGACGGTCGCGTATCTCAAAAATCCGGATTGCACGCTCTCGGAAATTCTGCTTGCGCCCGATTTTCCCACCGGCGGCGAGGTCATCTATGACAGCAATGCCATCGAGGAGGTCTACAACACCGGCCGCGGCGGCATCCGCGTGCGTGCAAGATGGCACTACGACAAGAAAGATAACCTCATTGAAATCTACGAGATCCCCTATACCACCACGAGCGAAGCCATCATGGACAAGGTGGCGGAGCTGATTAAGCTCGGCAAGGTCAAGGAAATTGCCGATATGCGCGACGAGACTGACCTTTCCGGTCTCAAGCTTACCATTGACTTAAAGCGCGGTGTTGATCCTGACAAGCTGATGGCGAAGCTCTTTAAATCGACCACGCTGCTCGATACGATGTCCTGCAATTTTAACGTCCTCATAGCGGGTATGCCGCGCGTGATGGGTGTGCGCGAGCTTCTGGACGAGTGGTGCGCCTGGCGCACGGAGAGCGTGAAACGCCGCGTGTACTTTGTGCTGAACAAGCGAAAAGAGAAGCTGCATCTTCTTAAGGGACTCAAGCGGATTTTGCTCGACATTGACAAGGCAATTCAAATTATCCGCGAGACGGAAAAGGAAGCCGATGTGGTCCCCAACTTGATGATCGGCTTCGGTATTGACCAGACGCAGGCGGAGTACGTCGCCGAGATTAAGCTGCGCAACATCAACCGTGAGTACATTTTGAAGCGTTTGGAAGAGACGGAGAGCCTCGAAAACGAGATCGAAGATCTCGAGGATATTCTTGCGCGTCCTTCCCGTGTGAAGAAGATCATCGTGGAAGAGCTTACCGAGGTACGCAAAAAATACGCCGAACCGCGCAAGACCGGCATCGTTTATGAACACGAGATCGAAGAAGTTGAGGAGATCGAAGAGGCGGAAGATTATCCGGTGACGGTGTTCCTCTCCAAGCACGGCTACTTCAAGAAAATCACGCCGCAGTCCCTGCGCATGAGCGGCGAGCAGAAGTTCAAGGAGGACGATGCGCTTCGTCAAAGCGTTGAGACCTCGAACGCGAAGGAAGTCATGTTCTTCACTGACCGGTGCCAGGTCTACAAGACGCGCCTTTCTGAGTTTGATGACACCAAGGCTTCGGTGCTGGGCGATTACCTGCCCAATAAGCTCGGTATGGATGAGGGGGAGGGCGTCATCGGCATGGTGCTGCCGGGAGATTACCGGGGGTGGCTGCTGTTCTTCTTTGAAAACGGCAAAGCTGCCAAGGTCGAGCTTTCCGCTTACCAGACGACCTCCAACCGCCGCCGCCTGACGGGTGCATACAGCGATAAGTGTCCGCTGCGGACAATTATGCACATTACGGAGGACTGTGAAATCGCACTCTACTCGACGGAGCCGCGCGTGCTGATCTTCAACACGGCACTTCTCAGTGCGAAGTCCACCCGCGCAACGCAGGGTGTTGCGGCAATGACGCTTAAGAAAAAGTTTACGCTCGATTACGCCTGCCTCCCCGCCGAGACGGGAATCGGCAATCTGACGCGCTATCGCGGCCGCACGGTGCCTGCCGCCGGTGCGCTGCTGAAAACGGAAGACAGTGATGACAAACAGTTGTCACTCATTTAACGGAAATAAGGAGGAACATATGGATTTTGGCAAAGTGAAGGCCGCATTGGAAATGCGCGGATTCAAGGTCTCGACTTTTGCATCCTCTGCGGAGGCATCCCGGTATCTCAATGAGCAGATCGACGGAATGAGCGTTTCATCGGGAGGCTCCATCACGCTGGAACAGACCGGTATTCTTGCATCGCTCGGACGGCACAATGAGTTGGTCAGCCATTGGCATGTGCCGGAGGGGAAAAGTCCTGACGAGGTGCGCCTGCAGGCGATGACGACTGACGTGTATCTTACCTCTGTCAACGGCCTTGCCGAAACGGGAGAGCTGATCAATATTGACGGAACGGGCAACCGTGTGAGCAGCACACTGTTCGGACACAAGAAGGTCTATTTTGTTGTCGGACGCAACAAGCTCGCCCCGACCTATGAGGACGCGCTCTGGCGCGCACGCAACATTGCCGCGCCCAAGAATGCGCAGCGCCTCGGCATGAAAACACCGTGCGCTGCAAAGGCTGACCGCTGTTATGACTGCAAGAGCCCCGAGCGTATCTGTCGGGGACTTGTGGTGCTGTGGGGGACCATGAAGAGCTGCGAAATGGAGGTCGTCCTTGTGGACGAGGAGCTTGGATATTAAGATGGGGAGGTGGGCGCTGTGAGAAAGAGAATCGCTGCTTTTTCTGCGGCGCTCTGCCTGCTGCTCACAGGCTGCAGCAACATCGTGCTGGAGCGGTCTTACTCCAACGTTTCCCCGCACAGCGCGACCTACTGGGAGAACGAGGGCACCGATACTCTGCGCGCGGACAGCTATCAGGATCTCGTCAATGCGATGCTGCTGCTGCTTGACGAACACGCAGACAGCGGTGCGGTCCGCGTTTACGGAGACGATACGGACGCAGAGACAATGATGCAAAGTGCCTGCAGCGAGGTGCAGCAGGAAACGGCGCTTGGCGCGTATCTGCTTGACTACATCACCTATGCCGGCTCGCAGGAGCGCGGCTATTATGAGCTGAGCGTACACTTCGGCTATCGCCGCACACAGGCGGAGCACGAGGACATCATCAACGCAAGTTCCACCGAGGCGCTGCCTGAGCTTCTTCATCTCGCCGTCGAGCGCGGAGCAAGTGCGCTGACCGTCCGCATCGGGTATTTTGCCACGGATCGCAGCGGTGTGGAGCAGATGGTGCGTGAGGTGCAAAGCGACTGTTCGCAAACAGACAAACCGTGGCAGGTGTTTTTCTATCCGGACACCGAAGAAGCCGGCATTGTGGAGATCCTGCTTGCAGAGTAACTGCATACAAAACAAAAAAAGCTTCCCCCATACAGGGGAAGCTTTTTCAATTATTTGACGCTCAGCCAGTCCTCAAGGACAAGACCGGGATTGTGCTTGGTGAGGAAACCGACTGACCACTCACCGCCGAACGCGATGAGGCGCCTGCCCTTGAAATCCTCCAGTACGCGCGAGCCGGTGCACAGCAGCAGATCCTTCACATCGCACGGGCACTCGGCGATCAGGCGCAGATGCTCGTAAGGGAGCCCACTCATGCGAAGCTCTACGCCGTACTCATTTTTCATGCGGTATTCAAACACGTCGAACTGCAGTGTGCCGACCACGCCGACAACAACGTCCTCAAAGCCGGAATCCGGCATTTTGAAGATCTGGATGGCGCCTTCCTGCGCGATCTGCTCGATGCCCTTGACAAACTGCTTGCGTTTCATCGTGTCCTTGGGGGACACGGACATGAAGTGCTCCGGCTCGAAGGTCGGAATACCGGAGTATTTGAACTTTTTACCCGGCACGGTGATCGTGTCGCCAATGGAAAAGATGCCGGGGTCAAACACACCGATGATATCGCCTGCATAAGCTTCCTCAACGATTTCGCGCTCGGAGGCCATCATGGTCTGCGGCTGGGACAGACGCATCTTTTTGCCGCTTTGCACATGGTAATACTCGGTGTCGCGCTCAAACTTACCGGAGCAGATGCGCATAAAGGCAAGGCGGTCACGGTGCGCCTTGTTCATGTTTGCCTGAATTTTAAAGACGAATGCAGAAAACTCGGGAGAAAATACGTCCACCTCGCCGGTATCGGAAACGCGGGAGAGGGGAGCGGTGGTCATCTTGAGAAAGCTTTCCAAAAACGGCTCCACACCGAAGTTTGTGAGTGCTGAGCCGAAGAAAACGGGAGAGAGTGTGCCGTTTTGCACGGCGGAGAGGTCAAACTCCCGACCGGCGCCGAGCAGCTCTACCTCATCGGCAAGCGTGTCCCGACGTTTTTGACCGATCAGCGCCGTCAGCTCGGGATCCTCCAGATCAATGGCGGTCACGGCAGCCTTCTTCGCGTGCCCCTCGCCGGTGAAGTGAAGGATGCAGCTCTTTTCACGGTCATACACACCGAAAAACTCTTTTCCGCAGCCGATCGGCCAGTTGACAGGATAGGTGTCAATGCCCAGCTCACGCTCGACTTCCTCGCAAAGATCAAGGGGATCGCGTGTTTCACGGTCCATCTTGTTGATAAAGGTGAAGATAGGAATATGACGCAGGGCGCAGACCTTGAAGAGCTTGCGTGTCTGCGGCTCGACGCCCTTGGCGCCGTCAATGACCATGACGGCACTGTCCGCTGCCATAAGTGTGCGGTAGGTATCTTCGGAAAAGTCCTGGTGGCCCGGGGTGTCAAGAATATTGATGCAGAAGCCGTCGTGCTGGAACTGCATGACGGAGGAGGTGACGGAAATGCCGCGCTGCTTTTCGATTTCCATCCAGTCACTCGTTGCCGCGCGTGCTTTTTTGCCTTTTACCTCGCCGGCCTGTGCAATGGCACCGCCGTAGAGCAGGAATTTTTCCGTCAGCGTCGTTTTACCGGCGTCCGGATGGGAGATAATGGCAAAGGTCCTGCGGCGAGAGATCTCTTCGTGTAAGCTGGCCATATGGCTTCCTCCTGATACAACAAAAGCCGGTCAAAAGACCGGCTTTTTCTTTATGGAGCGGGCGACGAGGCTCGAACTCGCTACCTCCACCTTGGCAAGGTGGCGCTCTACCAGATGAGCTACGCCCGCGGAACGTAGAGAACTATAACAGAGAAACAGATTTTTGTCAAGGGGAAAAAACCAAATTTCGGGAAAATAAAATTATTTTTATGCCGCAACATTTTTGGCAGCGATCCGTCTATATTATCAGATATGGCATGAGCCATATACAATTCGCAAAACAAGAAGGAGAACCAAAATGATGAAAACTGCGAAAAAGATTACCGCCGCTGTGCTGACGCTTGTGCTGACACTGTCCCTTGCTGCCTGCGGCGCGAAGAACGATTTGCCCGATCCCGAAGCAAATGACGCACAGGAAGAGCAGCAGAGCATTACGGACTACACCGGCGAATATGCCGACCGCGTCAGCCAGCGCGCGGTGATGAGCGTTGTGCAGGACGGCGAAACGCTCCGCTTTGAGATCACCTGGGGCAGCTCCGCCTTTGAGACCTCCGTCTGGACGATGAGCGGCACGGTGAGTGAGGACGGTACGCGCGTTGACTATACCGATGGCAGGCTGGTCACGACCACCTATGGTGAGCCGGGCGAGCTGCCCGGGGAGGAGGCAACACCGGTGGAAGAACTGATCGTCTACGAAAATGGCACCGGGCATTTTGACATTGCTGACGGTGTGTTTACCTGGACGAGCGACAACGATACGTTTGCACAGGCACCTGAATTTGAGCAGATGCGGTAACACGGAAAACAAAAGAAGAGCGAACACCGTCACATTCGGGCGGCGTTCGCTTTTTTAGTGCGCTTGCTTTATCGTTTACAATGCGTTTGCGGACGGCTCAGTTCTCTTCGCCGGTCAGATTCTCCGGTTCATGATCTGTAAAATCGGCGGCGGCACAGCAGCCGAGGAGAATGAGGGCGAAGCCGGCGTAGAACAACATACTCAAGAAGCTCCGCCGCTCGGCGACCATGCAGGAGCAAAGAATCACCGATACTGCACCCAGCGGCAGGAACAGGCGCGGCGCGCCATTGCGGAAGGCAAAGGCAGAAAGTTCAAGAAATGTCATGGTAAGCGCGGCGAGAGCAAGGATCTCAATGTACAGATGACCGAGCACGGGATCGGCTGCGGAGCTGCGGTAGGAGACGATGGTCTGCAGCACCAGCGCACATACCGGCGTGAGCAGCACGACGCCGGGAAATTCTATGCCGCGCCGCAGGGCAAAGAGTGCATAGATCACCGACACTGCACATGCAAACCAGAAAACCGACAGCAGCATGGCAAGCATCGTACGCCACGGATTCAGCAAGCTCAGCACGGCAGTTCCGATAAGTGCGAAGGCACCCAAGACGGAGAGCATTACGGGAACGGTGGAGCTGAAATCGAAGTATCTGCCCATTGCGCCGGACAGGTCACGCTGTGCCGGATAACGGCGGCACAGCAGCAGAAAAACTGCGGCGGCAAGCAGCAGCGTGATCGGCAGGGCGATTGCCGGCAGGCAGCCGTGCAGCGCAAGTCCGTCTGCGTCGAAGCCGGTGCGCAGATGTTCTGTTCTCAGGAAGGCGGCAGCAGCGGAAAAGAGAGCGAGCAGCAGCCAATACATTTTTTTCACAGCGATCGGGTCCTTTCCGGTTCAAGATATAAGCATGATAACACAAACGGACGGATTTGTCCACGAATCATTTTGCGGACAACCATTTCATAAGATAAGAAAAGCAGTGAAGAAAAACAGATGAGAAGGAGCAGGGACATGAAGCATTACATTCGTATCTTTCTTCTGCTGTTCGTCCTTTTGTGGGCGCTTGCATGGACTGCGGCGGGGCAGTGCGCTCCGACTGAGCAGGGCGAGACGGAGCAGACGCAGCCGATCGCATCGGGCGTTTCCGATTATGACGGGGAAAAGCACCTTCGCGTACTGCATGGCGGTGCGGTGGAGCAGATGACCATGGAGAACTACCTTCTCGGCGTGCTGCGCGCCGAGATGCCGGCATCGTTTGAGATGGAGGCACTTAAGGCACAGGCAATCGCCGCGCGGACCTATACACTCTATAAAATGGCGGGCGGTGAGATTGCGAATCATCCGCAGGCAGATGCCTGCGATGACATTACCTGCTGCAAGGCGTACATGAGTGCGGAGAGTGCAGCACAGCAGTGGGGCAGCATGGCGGTCTATTACGAAGAGAAGCTCCTGCGTGCAATCCGCGAGACAGACGGGCAGATCGTTCTTTATGATAATGCGCCGATTCTTGCGGTGTTCTGCTCCTCAGTGGGGGGCAACACACAAAATGCCGGTGCGGTGTGGATGAGCGATTTGCCGTACCTGCAGAGTGTGTCAAGCCCGGAGAGTGAGCAGCTTGTGCCGAACTACTACTCGACAGTCCGCTTCCGTGCCGAAGAGTTTCGATCGCTGATCCATGCGGCATACCCTGCCGCCGATCTTTCGGGCAGTCCCGAGGGCTGGATTCGGGACATTGTGCGCAATGATGGCGGGTTTGTGACTTCACTGCGTATCGGCGGTGTGACGCTGCGCGGTAATGAGGCACGCACGATTCTGTCGTTGCGTTCCCCCTCATTTACCGTGGAGGCGGACGCGGATACCATTACGTTTCATGTCACCGGCTATGGTCACGGCGTCGGTATGAGCCAGTACGGCGCCAACGCGCTGGCAAAGGAGGGCAAGAATTGCGAGCAGATCCTCACGCATTATTTTACCGGAACGACAGTCGGATTTGCCGATCAGTAAAGGACTTGCAAAGCGAAACGGAAATTGCTATAATTACTGTGGATTTTTATTGGAGGGGGTGCTGCCGTGAAGTGGAGAAAACGGATTTTGAGCATGCTGCTTGCGCTGCTGATGTTCACATCCATTCTGCCGCCGGTCACACAGGCGGCACCTTCGGTTTGCTTTACCTCGGTCAATGATACGATCCGGGATCTGAATGATGAGACGATGCCGTTCTGGTCGGACGGATTGCTCTACATTCCCCATACCGCGATTGATGACGGCAATGTGCCGAAGGAACTCGGCATTTATTGCTCCTTTAACCGCGAAAAGAAGATCGTCACGCTGTACCGGATGGGAAAAGTGATTGTTTTCGACATCGCTGCGGGGACTGTGTATGACAACAATGATCAGGACACACTGCTTGACAGCACGGTGATCGTGCGCGGCGATGTAGCATTTTTGCCGCTGGACACGGTGGCGAAGGCATTTTCCTTGAAATACAGCTATCTTAAGGTCGATTACGGCTATCTTTTGCGCATCAAAAGTGACGCAGTGGTGCTGTCCGACAGCAAGTTTATTGACGCGGCAACGCTGCCGATGACACAGCGGTACAATCAATATGAAAAGACGCACCAGAACGCAAACGGCGCGCCCAGCGGCAATGAAAACGACGGAAATCAGGCAGCGCGGATGTCAGCCTATCTTGCCCTTCTTGCCGATGATCCCGCCGCGTCGGAGAGGATGCTGCTCTTCCTTGAAAAAAACGGCCACGCAGCGACATTTCTCTTTGATGAAACGGCGATCGCCGGAAGGGACGATCTGCTGCGGCATGTTGTGATCAGCGGCAGTGCGGTGGCGCTGCGCGTTGATGCATCGGAAGGAGCGGAGCAGACGATCTCCGCCATTGAGCGCGCCAATGAGGCGCTTTGGACGGCGAGCAACACAAAAACGCGTCTTGTCTGCCTCAGCAGCGCATCGGATGCGGTGATTGCATCGGTCCGCTCGGCAGGCTACTGTCCCGTTATCTTCGCGCTGGATTATCAGGAGAAGCTGCCGTCTGCTTCGCGTGCGGCAAACAGCATACTTTCCTACGCAGGGCAGGGGAAAGTATGCAGTGTGTATCTGGGCGGCGCGGAACAGGCGGAAAAGCTGATGGCTTCACTTGCCTCATCTCTGCGCAGCAGCGGCTGCGCATTGGCGCGGCTGAATGAAGTGACGGCGTAGAGTTTTTACAAATTGTTCAGGAAAACGCATGAAAAGTGCGTATAATGGACATTAGCCGCATGGTATGGAAGAGAAAACGCAGGAAGAGTGCGGAAGGGGAGACGTTTATGGCACGTAATATTCTCGTTGTGGAGGACGACAACAACATCTCACATCTTATCAAGATGTATCTGGATAAAGAGGGTTTTGAGGTGCGTATTGCGCCTGACGGCGGCAAGGCCGTGGACGAATTTCGCGCGCAGGAGCCTGACCTTGTGCTGCTCGATGTGATGCTGCCTGTGCTTGACGGCTGGGGCGTATGTGCCAAGATCCGAGAAGCAAGCAAATGCCCGATCATCATGCTCACCGCAAAAGGGGAACTGGATGACAAGCTCCACGGACTTGAGATGGGCGCGGACGACTATCTTGTTAAGCCCTTTGAAATGCCCGAGCTGATCGCGCGTATCAATGCGGTGCTGCGCCGCACGGAGATTCCCGATGATACGAAAAAGAAGCTTGTTTTCGACAAGCTTGTCATCAATCTTGATTCCTATGAGCTGCTCGTTGACGGGAAGAAGATCGACACGCCGCCCAAAGAGCTGGAGCTTCTGTATCATCTTGCCGCAACGCCCAACCGTGTTTATACGCGCAACCAGCTTCTTGACGAAGTGTGGGGCTTTGATTACTTCGGCGACAGCCGCACGGTGGATGTGCACGTGAAACGCCTGCGCGAAAAGGTGGAAAATATCAGCGATGAGTGGGCGCTCAAGACTGTTTGGGGCGTCGGCTATAAGTTTGAGGTGAAGTAGGACCCGACCGTCACGGCGGTCGGAGCTTGACTGGCAGAGGATTCACATGAAGAAGTGGAAGATACCGGTACAGTTTAAAACGATCTACTGGCAGAACTTTATGCTCACGGCCAGCGTTGTCATGCTGACGCTGGTGCTGCTCGGCACTTCCTTTTTTGCACTGTCTTACGGCTATGCGCTTGACGAGCGCAGCGAGGAGATGCAGAACAAGGCAACGGTCGTTTCGAATATGGTCTCGTCCTATGTAGACGGTGGATCGCTTTCGGGGATGCAGGAGCTTGCAAGATTTGCTGCTTCTGTCACGGATGAGGACTTTCTCATTTGCAATCGGGACGGCAATGTGCTGCTCACCACGGATGCCGCACTTGTGAATCGCGTGCTGATGCTGCCGGACGAAGTTCTCAAGGAGCTTTTTGCGGAGGAATCCTATACAGAGCGGACAACGCTCGGAAATATTTACGAGGAAAAACACTTTGTTGTGGGTGTTCCGATCTGCGCACGCGGACAGATTGTGGGTGCAGTGCTGGCAGTGTCGGAGACGCGTGCACTTACCGCCATGTGGCGTGCATTTTTCAGCATGTTTTTCATGACGACGGTCACGGTGCTTCTGCTTGCCTTTGTGGTCAGTGCCTGGGTCAGCATGCGTCAGTCCCAGCCGATCCGCGAGATGGCGGCGGCGACGCGCCGTTTTGCTGACGGCGACTTCAATGTGCGTATGCACAACTACGAGGAAGTGTCCGAGATTGCAGAGCTGGCGGTCTCGTTCAACAACATGGCGGATTCGCTTCAGGAGACGGAGCGACAGCGCCGCGAGTTTATCGCAAACGTCTCCCATGAGCTGAAAACACCCATGACGACCATCGCCGGATATACCGACGGCATTCTCGACGGTACGATTCCGCCCAGCGAAGAAAAGCCGTATCTGCGCATCATCTCGAATGAAGCCCGCCGCCTTTCCCGTCTGGTGCGCCGCATGCTCGAGGTCTCGCAGCTTCAGTCGCGCGATCTGCAGCGTGCGCCGTTCGACGTGTGCGAAAGCATGCGCCGCGTGCTGATCTCGCTGGAAAAGAAGATCACTGACCGCGGGTTGGACGTTCAGGCGGATATCCCCGAAGAAGCGGTCACGGTGACCGGTGACAACGACCTCATCACGCAGGTCATCTATAATCTCCTGGAAAATGCAACCAAGTTTGCCCGCCGCGGATCGACACTCTATCTGGGACTTGTAGTTTCCAACGGAAAAGCGTTTGTTTCGATCCGCAACGAGGGTGACACCATTCCGGCGGAGGAGATTCCACTGCTGTTTGAACGCTTTCACAAGAGCGATAAGTCCCGCAATCAGGATAAGGACGGCGTGGGACTCGGACTTTACATTGTTCGCACCATTTTGGAGCAGCATAAGGAGCATATTGCCGTCACCAGTGAAAACGGACTGACGACCTTTACCTTTACGCTTTCTCTCAATGGAAGCAGCCAGCTTCAGCAGTAACGGAGCAGAAATATGGATGAAGAAAACAACAATTTGAGCCTGTCCCGCGAGCAGGGTATCCAAGAGGTCGTGCTGCACTATGAGCAAACAGCGCAGCCGATCGTGGAGTACTATGTACAGCCTGCGCCACTGCCGGGAAGGAAACAGTCGCAGCCGGCTCCGTTTACCCCGAAAAGACACCGCGGACGGAATTTTTTTCTTGTGTGCCTTGCCGCTGTGCTTTTGTCGGGTGGGACAATTGTCGCGCTGCATATGTCCGGCGTGATCGGTACGGCGGATACGAAGCCGTCCAATGTCTACGAATGGCGCGTTCCCTCTGCAGGAGAGGAGAGCAAAACGAGCATTCCGGCCTACCCCAACGGTGATGGGACGAAGCTGCGCTATGAGGAGACCCATGGAGACACGCTGACCATTCAGCAGGTCTATGAAAAAGTCAATCCCTCCACCGTAACGGTGATGACAGGATTGCCGAACGGCAATGCGATGGTCGGCACCGGTGTAATTTTTACGCAGGACGGCTATATTCTTACCAACGCCCATGTGATCGTCGGCGGTACGGAGTGCTATGTGGTGCTGATCACGGGCGAGTGCTTTGAAGCAAAGCTTGTGGGCTTTGACGAAGAAAAGGATCTTGCCGTCATCAAGGTCGACGGTCATGATCTCCCTGCGGCGCAGTTCGGTGATTCCGATGCGCTTACCGTCGGTGACACGGTCTATGCCATCGGTAATCCGCTCGGTGTCAATCTGCGCGGCACGCTGACGGACGGCATCGTCTCCGCCATCAACCGCGATGTCTATGTGGGCGGAACGACCATGACGCTGATTCAAACCAATGCCGCACTCAACAACGGCAACTCCGGCGGCCCGCTGATCAATCAGTACGGACAGGTCGTGGGCATCAACACGATGAAGATGGGCTCATCGACCACCATGAGTGTGGAGGGCCTCGGCTTCGCAATTCCGATCGCATCCACTGCGTATATGATCAACGACCTTATTGCCTACGGTGAGATCCACGGTGAAGTTGTTATCGGCATTACGGTACTCAACGCATCGGCTGCCGCCGCGGATGGCGGCACAGGACTGGAGATCGCTGAGGTCGTCAAAAACGGCCCCGGGGAGCAGGCAGGCATTCAGGTCGGGGATTATGTCCTTGCCGCGGACGGGGAGCGGCTCACCTCATCCAACGATCTCATCCGCATTCGCCGCCGTCATGAAGCCGGTGAAATACTCCGCCTTACCATGGAGCGGGACGGTAAACAGTATACAGCCGAAGTGATCCTGCGTGAATCCGCAAAATAGCGGGAGAAGAATAACCAAAAAAAGAGGGGAAGTCCTACGGATTCCCCTCTTTTTTCAGCAACATCGACACTCCTGCGTAAAGCAGGAACAAACCAAACGGCTTGCGGAACAGTGTGATGTCAACGGATGTTGCGACCCACGCCGCAGCGAGCGCACAAAGCGTGCCGAGCGGAATGGCACATTTGAGGACATCCTTTTCAAGATATCCGTTTTTGCGGTGGAAAAACAGCGACGCGCCGGCGGTGGGCAGGAAATACAGTAGATTGATCCCCTGTGCCGACTGCTGATCGACGCCAAGAAAAAGCGTCATGCACAGAAGCAGCAGTGTTCCGCCGCCGATGCCCCATGCTGAGAGAATGCCGGTGCCAAAGCCGCACAGCGCGGGCAGCAACCATGTTTTCATGTCAGATACCTCCAGGCGCCATATAGCAGAAATAGTGCAAAAATGCGCCGCAGCCAGACATTCGGCACATTTTTGAAAAGCTTTCCGCCGACCAACCCACCTGCTGCGCCACCGAGCAGATACGGAAGAGCTTGCACCAGCGGAAGCTCGCAGCGATAAAAATAAACCACGGCGGAAACAACGCACAGCGGAAAGATGACGGCTACACAGGTGGCAAATGCCTTCTTTTCCTCTACCGTTGCCCAGCGCGTGAGCAATACGAGCAGCGGAATGCCGCCGCCTCCGCCGAAGATACCATTCACAATACCTGCCACAGCACCGGCAATGCGGTACTTGTGCTTGTTGCCCATGCTATCACCCCAACAGACCCAACAGATAAGTATTTGCCGCCCGCAGGCGGCAAATTGCCCTTGTGAAAGGAGCGTTAGTCCTTGCGGAAGCTCTGGCAGTCGGTGCACTGATCCATAGTGGGGTTGGTCTCGTGAGTGCCGACCTGAATGGAATTGAGGCCGCAGTACTGGGCATCCTGGCAGTGGTGAGTGCAGGAAGTCACGGTACACTTGATGGAGGTGTTGGGTGTGCAGGCGCAGCCGCCGTTGGTACGATCAGTCATTTGAAAATTCCTCCTGAATTTTTTATTTTGGTGTTTGCCGAGCTTAGTTTGCACCGCCACACAGCAAATATGCGCAAAAACATAGGACAAAAAAACGTTCTGCCGCGGCAGAACGTTTTTTTGATTAAAATTTATTTTTTGCGCCACACGCTCGGAAACAGCAGCACCAGAAGCGGCATGATTTCGAGCCTTCCGAACAGCATTGTGATGCTCAGCGAAAGCTTGCTCAGATCGGAGAAAAAGGCATAATTTTGCGTGGGGCCGACCTGTGAAAGACCGGGGCCGACATTTGATAGCGCAGACAGAGATGCGCTGAACGCAGTTTCAAAAGTTGCGTTGTCCAGAGACACAACGGTCGTGCAAAGCAGCAGGATCGCGATGTAGGTGAAGAAAAAGGCAGAAACGGAGGAGACGGTTTCTTCCTCTATGCGCGTGCCGTCAAGCGTAATGGGATGGACACTGCGGGAGTGGAGGATCCGCTTCAGCTCACGATGCAGACTTTTAAAAAGTACCAGGATGCGGGAAATCTTAATGCCGCCGGAGGTCGATCCGGCGCAGCCGCCGCTGAACATGACGAGCAGCAGCAAAAGCTTACTGAAGTTCGGCCAAAGATCAAAGTCTGATTTCCCAAAGCCGGTCGTTGAGATCAGGGTGACCACCTGGAAGGCAGCATCAGAAACGGCGGAATAAAGACCCGCGCCTGTTTTGACAATCAGGTCAATGGCAATGATAGCCGCGAAAAAGAGGACGATGAGTGAATAAACGTGCAATTCTTCACTTTTGAGCGCGTCCCTCCACTGACCGCGGACGGCAAAAAACAAGAGCGAAAAATTGATTGCCGCAAGAAACATAAAGACAATGACGATCCAGACGACAGCCTCAGACTGATAATAAGCAATACTCTCATCACGCACGGAAAAACCGCCTGTTGAGATGGTGGTGAGTGAAGTGGTAATACTGTCGAACCAGGTCAGACCTGCAATGCGCAGCAGCAGCGCTTCCGCTGTGGTGAGCGCAATATAGATAAAATAGAGAATTTTTGCGGTTTCTCTTGTTTTGGGGCGCAGCTTCGTGCTGATCGGGCCGGGGCTTTCCGCCTTCATCAGATTTATACTGCCCTGCCCGATCGACGGGAAGATGGCAAGCACCATCACAAGAATACCCATTCCACCCATCCATTGCGTCATTGCGCGCCAGAACTGGATGCCGCGGCTGAGTGATGCGGGAGATCCAAAGATCGAGGCGCCCGTGGTCGTGAGGCCGGAGACTGTTTCAAATATCGCATCCACATACGGGACGCCCGTCAGAAAGTACGGCAGCGCCCCGAACAGACACAGCATGATCCAGCACAGGGCAACGCATACGAAGCCGTCGCGCGGCTGAAGCCGCTGCTTGTCCACCTTAAAGCAGACCATCAGCGGAAAACCGACAATGAAGCATGCTGTGGCGGAAAAAACAAACGCGTATAGATCCCCGCTGCGAAAAATCAGGGACACAACCATCGGACACAGCAGGCACAGTGCTTCAATGCAAAGGATCGTGCCGATAATTTTTATAATCAGTTTGCGGTTCATGCTTTTTTACTCCAGAATGTCATTCAGATCCTGTAAGAACAGAGATTTTGCCACAATGATGACACGATCACCGACATGGATCTCGGAGTCACCGCGCGGGATGAGCACTTTGTTTTCGTGAACGATGGCGGCGACCAAAAGACCTTGCCTGAGCTGCAGGTCACGCAGAGGGATATTCAGGAAGTGTGTTGCATTCGTTGCGGTAAATTCAACGGCCTCCATCGCACCGCCGAGAATTTTGTGCAGGCCCTCCACAACGCTGCCTTGCGAATTGGCAAGCGAGCGGACATAGCTGGAGATGTAGTTTGCGGTGATGTCCTTGGGCGAAATGATCGTGTCAATGCCAATCTGCCGGACAACATCCATGTAGTTCGGGCGCGACATCTTGGGCAGCACCTTTTTTACCCCCGCCCGCTGCGCGGTGAGTGCCATGAGGAGGTTCTCCTCATCGCGGCCTGTGAGTAAGACGAATGCATCGCAATTAAGAACATCCTCAGATTCAAGCAGTTCGTGGTCGGTGCCGTCGCCGCGGATCACAGAGGCTTTAGGCAGTTTCTCGGCAAGAGCAAGGCATTTTTCCTCGTTCTGCTCTACGATCGTCAGGTGAGCGCCGGTGCTCTCCAATGCCCAGGCAAGGTACAGTGCAATACGTCCACCGCCAAGCACGGACACGCGGCGGATCGGCGCCACGGGACGGCCCATACTGCGCAGCACGCGAATGGTTTCCGTCGGCGTGCCGATGGCGTAGACCTTGTCGCCCACCTGGGGGACAAAGCTGCCGTTGGGGACGATGACCTCGTCGCCTCGCTTGGCAGCGCACAGCAGAAGACTGTTTGGATTTTGCCGGTTATACTCCAGCAGCGTCTTGCCGGCAAGACCGTCGGTTTTTGTGATTTCAAAACCGATCAGCTCCACAAGTCCACGGGCAAAGCTTTCCACGCTGAACGCTGCCGGTACGCGCAGGATCCGCGCGATTTCCTGTGCGCTGGCATATTCGGGGTTGATGATCATGTCAAGGCCGATCTCACGGCGCAGGATCGGCGCATCACGGAAGTATTCAGGGTTGCGCACGCGAGCAACCGTGTGCTTGGCACCAAGCTTCTTTGCCATCAGGCAGCAGATAAGATTTGCTTCGTCGTTTTCCGAAACGGCGATAATGAGGTTTGCCTCGCGTACGCCTGCACGCAGCAGCACGCTGGCGCTTGCGCCGTTTCCCTCCACGCACATCACGTCCAGAGACTCTTCAGCGCGCTCAAGTGCGGATAGATTCAGGTCAACAAGCGTTAAATCGTGATTTTCGCCTGCCATCTGCTCGGCAATAGCATAGCCGACCTTACCGATGCCTACAATAATAATTTTCATGGGAAATCTCCTATTATTCCTGCTGCTTTTCCTGCAGCTCCAAAAGAACACTGTTAAATTCGGCACCCATAATCAGCATTACAGACGCCAGATACAGCCAAAGAAGCAGAACGATGATCGTTCCGATCGAGCCGTAAATCACATTATACTGTGCCGCACGCTCAACGTAAAGAGAGAAGAGTATCGACAGCGCGATCCACATGACAAGTGATGCGATCACGCCGGGCCAGATGCGGTTGATGCTTTTACGTTCCTGCGCAAGACCGTACAAAAATGCGATCATAAAGAATAAAATCACACCTAACAGAAGAAAACGCAGATCTGTCCACAGCGAGATGAAGCCCCCAATCCGGGGAATAAAGCGCGAGAGAAAAGACAAAACGCGGTTGCCGAAAATCGAGGCGGTGATGGACAGGACAATAGACAGGATCAGACAGAACGTATAGAGCAGCAGCTTGCACTGATAACGAATAAAATGAGTCGGTTTGCCCATACCGTATGCCTTGCGCACGGACACCATCAGGGAATTTGAGGCGCGGTAGGGAAAGTAGACGGAGAAGACGAGCGAAAAGCCAAGCAGCGTGCGGCTGGAGCCTCTGGAGACATAAATGAGATATTGACGAACGAGCTTGACAACATCTGCCGGTACGATCGTGGAGATCTGCTGCAAAAATTCATCCATATCAAACTGCATGATACCGACAAGGTTACTCAGAAAGATCAGCAGTGGGAACAGAGCAAAGAGCAGATAGTAGGTCAAAGCAGCGCTGTCGCGCGCGACATGATGGTCAAAATAGCGGCGCAGCAGAAGAGAACAGCCTTTGAGAAAGCGGTGCTTTTCGAGATATTGTGACAAGTGGAGACTCCTCCTCTGAAATGGATTAGAATAGTATAGCACAGACCAACACGAAAAGAAAGAAAAAAGTGCAGAGAATTGGAAAAAAGGGAAAGAAAGAGCCTCTATTTGAGAGGGAGTCAAAGACAAGACGGAAAAAAGAGTTGACAAGACCGTGAAAAATGCATACTATATTAGGTAACTGAATGATAATCCGGTAGGTAAGGCTACCACAAGGATATGGACTGCTGCCGCGGAGTAGTGGAGACACTATGAGAGGGTTTGAACAGGTCGCATCGAAACCAAGGTGTGATCTAACGCAGTTTCACCGCCTTGTGAAGCTAAAGCTTGTAACGGTGGGGGAGAAAACGCAAAAGGAATGCGTTTCTTATCGTCTATGTTCTCACAGCTTGCTGCAGCTTATGCCGGGTTGTGGGATTTTTTGTTGCAATTTCCGGGAAAGGAGGAGCCGAGGATATGATCGATTTCGAAGACCGCCGCGACGAACTGCTGGAGCAGATTGAGGAGATGATCGTCCGAAAACAATACGCACCATTGCGCGACCTGCTCATCGAGATAGAGCCTGCGGATATTGCATCGCTGTTTGAAGATTTGAACGAGGAGCAGGTGCCGATCCTTTTCCGTCTTCTCCCGAAGGAACCGGCGGCGGAGGTGTTCGTCGAGCTGGAACCGGAGTCGCAGGAAATGCTGATCCGAGGCTTTTCAAATACCGAGCTGAAGGAAGTGCTTGACGAGCTGTACCTCGACGATGCGGTCGATATCGTGGAGGAGATGCCTGCCAACGTTGTCAAGCGCATTTTGAAACATGCTGATCCCGATACGCGCAAGAGCATCAATGAAATTTTGAAGTATCCCGAGGACAGCGCCGGATCTCTGATGACGACGGAGTTCCTCGATCTAAAGCGTACCATGACGATGGAAGATGCCTTCAAGCGCATCCGCCGTCAGGGCGAGGAGATGGAGACGATCAATGTCTGCTATGTGACGGATGAACAGCGGCATCTGCTCGGCATCGTGTCGATCCGAACGCTCCTGCTTGCGGATGAGGATGACACCGTGGAGGAGGTCATGGACCCCAACGTGGTGTCTGTCAACACGCTTGACGATAAGGAGGATGTCGCCCAGCAATTCTCCAAGTATGACTTTATCGCCATGCCTGTGGTCGACACGGAAAACCGTCTTGTCGGCATCATCACCGTTGACGATGCCATCGACGTCATGGAAGAAGAGGTCACGGAGGACTTTGAAAAGATGGCGGCTATGCTGCCGAGCGACAAGCCGTACCTGCGCACGGGCGTTTGGGAAACCTGGAAGGCGCGTATTCCGTGGCTTCTTATCCTGATGCTTTCGGCAACTTTTACCGGTATTATTCTGAACCATTATGAATCCGCACTTTCTGCCTGCCTTATTTTGAATGCGTTTATCCCCATGCTTACCGGTACCGGCGGTAACAGCGGTACGCAGGCAAGCGTTGCGGTCATTCGTGCGCTGAGTCTGGACGAGGTGGAGTTTTCCGATATTTTGCAGGTGATCTGGAAAGAGATCCGGGTGGCGCTTTTGTGCGGCGTGTGTCTCAGCGGAGCGAATTTTGCCAAGATGATGCTTGTTGATCACCTGCTGATGCACAACACGGCGGTGACGGTGACAGTGGCATCGGTCGTGTGCCTGACGCTTGTATTTGTGGTGTTCTTTGCCAAGCTTGTCGGTTGCGCACTGCCGCTGCTGGCAGAAAAGCTCGGATTTGACCCGGCTGTCATGGCATCTCCCTTTATTTCTACCATTGTCGATGCGCTCTCGCTGATTATTTATTTCCGCTTTGCGGCGCTGCTGCTGGGGATTTAGCGAAAATCGCAAAAAGCACTTCTATTCTCGGGGAATTGTGATAAAATACCGACAGTATGATTCATTTGGAGGAGAATATGGAGCAGAAACTTCGAGAATATGCAAAGCTATTGATTGAAGTCGGACTGAGTGTCCGAAAGGGACAGACGCTTGTGATCGCCTGCCCTGTCGAATGTGCGTACTTTGCGCGCATGTGTGCCTCTGCCGCGTACGATGCCGGTGCGCGTGAGGTCGTGATGAACTGGAAGGACGATGATCTCTCACGCGAAAAATACCTGCGCGCATCCGACGAGGTGTTTGATACCGTGCCGGAGTGGCAGAAGCACTTTTATAACGACTACGCCGTGTCCGATATGGCTTACCTTGCCATTTCCGCCACCGACCCCGAGACGCTCAAGGGCGTTGATCCCGACCGCATGACCCGTGCGCAGCGCGCCAGCGCCGCGGCGATCGATGTGTTCCAGCGCCAGCAGATGCAAAACGGCTTCCCATGGTGTATTGCATCCATTCCCATTCCGTCCTGGGCGAAAAAGGTCTTTCCCGAGCTTTCCGGGGACGATGCGATGGCAAAGCTGTGGGACGCCATTTTCCAAACCGTGCGCATCAGCGGTGACGGCAAGGCGGTGGAACGCTGGCAGGAGCATCTTGCTACGCTTGAGAAGCGCAAGGATGTGCTCAATCAGCTGCACTTCAAGTCCCTGCACTACTCCAATTCCCTCGGCACTGACCTTACGATCGAGCTGCCGGAGACGCACCTGTGGTCGACCGGCGGATCTGTGAGCACGAAGGGGCAGCCCTTTATTGCCAATATGCCGACCGAGGAGATTTTTACCGCGCCGCTCAAAACCGGTATCAACGGCGTGGTTTATGCCGCGATGCCGCTGGTCGATAACGGCAACATCATCGACGGCTTCCATTTTGTCATGAAAGACGGCAAAATCATGGAGGCACATGCCGAAAAGGGCGAGGAGTTCCTGAAAGCCGCCATTTCCGTGGACGAGGGCGCAAGCTATTTCGGTGAGGTCGCACTTGTCCCGTACGACAGCCCGATCTCCAATCAGAAGATTTTGTTCTATAATACGCTCTTTGATGAGAATGCCTCCTGCCACATCGCCTTTGGCGAGGCGTACCCCGAGTGCATTGAAAACGGCGCACAGATGGAGCGTGAGGAATTGCAGGAAAAGGGACTCAACTACTCTATCACCCACGTCGATTTCATGGTCGGCACGGCGGACTTGAGCATCGTCGGCACAACGCATGACGGACGTGAGGTGCCGGTATTCGTGAACGGTAATTTTGCAATTTGAGATAAAGACAGTTAAAGGAGAGAAATGATGAACTTCAAGCGTTTGGAAAGCAATGATAACGTCCTTATCATGGAGGGCGCACAGGTGCTCGGCGATGTGGAAGCCGGTGAAGGTACCGCGTTCTGGTACAACAGCGTCTGCCGCGGTGAGATGCAGAGTGTGCGTATCGGCAAGCGCTGCAACATTCAGGATCTCGCCCTGATCCACAACAAGGTCACCATGGGCGATGATGTTACCGTCGGACATAACGCCGTCGTCCACGGCTGTACCATCGGCAACCGCGTGATGATCGGCATGGGTGCCATCGTTCTCGATGGTGCGGTGATCGGTGACGACTGCATTATCGGTGCCGGTGCTGTTGTTACCGGCAAGATGAACGCGCCTGCAGGCTCCATGATTCTCGGTTCTCCTGCTATCATCAAGCGGGAGCTGACCGACAAGGAGAAACAGTCCATTCTTGACAATGCCAACCTGTATCTGGAAAAGAGCAGGGAATATCGCAGACATCAGCAGCAGAAGTAAGGCGGCAGAGAATCACTCAGCTTGCCGAAGAGACTTTTTAGACAAGCTCAACAACCGATAAAGCCCAGAGGATAAGGAGAGAAATGCATGAAGATTCTGGTGATCAACGGTGCGAACATGAACATGCTCGGCAAACGCGAACCGGACATTTACGGCAGAGAAGACTATGCCGCCCTCTGCGCGCGCATCTATGCGCACGCACAAAGCCGTGGGATCGCGGTGCAGTGCTTCCAGTCCAACCATGAAGGCACCATCATCGATGCGATTCAGGACGCTGACGGTATGTTTGACGGTATTGTAATCAACCCCGGCGCCTATGCGCATTACAGCTACGCTATCCGCGATGCGCTGAAAGCGATCAGTATTCCGGCAGTTGAGGTACATCTGTCTGACATTCAAAAACGTGAGGAGTTCCGCCACCTCTCCGTTACCGCGCCGGCGTGTATTGCGCAGATTCGCGGCCACGGTTTTGAAAGCTACACCATGGGGATCGATATGCTCTGCAAGCTTGCACCGATGAGTGGGGAATAAGATATCAGATCAAAACAGCGCTGCTTCGCAGCCGCAGCTTTCTGCGGCGCGGGGCGTCGTTCTTTCACTCTGGTATTTAGAAAAAAATCTAAATACTTGTTGACAATAGGATTTTGATGTGATATAAAATGTTTAGATGAATTTCTAAATACTTTGCGAAGGGACGAAACGATGAGCTTTAGTGAAACGATGAAAGCACTGTCTGACCCTGTGCGGCGAGAGATCCTGAATCTGCTCAAGGGCGGCAGTATGACTGCCGGCGACATTGCTGCACAGTTTGAGATGACCGGCGCAACGGTTTCGTACCACCTGTCTCAGCTCAAGAAGGCGGGGCTGGTGTTTGAAAGCCGGGAAAAGAATTTTATTCATTACAGTCTCAACGCCTCCGTGCTGGAGGAGGTTCTGCTGTGGCTGCAGGAGCTGAAAGGAGTAAATGAAGATGAAGGTAAATAAGAAACTGCTTGTTTTGACAACGCTTGTATGCCTTTTGCCGATCGTGGCGGGCGTGATCCTGTATCCGCAGCTGCCGGAGCAGATCGCAACACACTGGGGTTTTGACAACGAGCCGAATGGCTGGTCAAGCAAGGCGTTTGCGGTGTTCGGCCTGCCGGGAATGATGGCGGCGCTTAACCTCATTTTGCCGCTGGCGCTCGCCGCCGATCCGAAGAATCAGAACATGAGTCCGGTGCTGCTGAAGATATGTCTGTGGATCATGCCGGTGGTGTCTGTGCTGTGCTCGGCAATGACGCTCATGTACGCACTCGGCTATGAAGCGAACATTGCGCAGTTTGTGCCCGCGCTCATCGGGGTACTGTTCATCGTCATCGGCAACTATCTTCCCAAGACGAAGCAAAGCTACACAATGGGCATCAAGCTGCCGTGGACGCTCAACAGTGAAGAAAACTGGAACCGGACACACCGTCTCGGCGGATTCCTGTGGGTGCTCGGCGGCGTGTCGTTCATCGTAATCGACATCTTTAAGTGGTGGAATCTCTGCGTGCTTCTGGGGATTATCTTTGTGATGGTAATTGTCCCGACGGCGTATTCGTATCTGCTCTACCGTAAGGGAATCTGAATATGCGGAAGTAAGGGAGCGCGTACGCGCTCCCTTTAGTCTTTTGGCACGAACGGGCCGTTTTCTGCGTCATAGCCGAGCGTAAAGACCACGATGCCCTCGGATGCCGGTGCAACGGCGTACATCGGATAGAAAAAGCAGAGCCCTTCGTCACTTATGTAGTAGTTACGGCTGCTGAAGCAGCGGCGCAGCAATACGCGGTAGTTTTCATAATAGGAAGCGAGACCGCGCTGCGCCTGCTCGGCGGCGGTTTCGCGGACAAGCCGAATCAGACGGCGGCGGTACGGCGTGTGCGGCGGAAACCACTCACCGAGCGGCATCGGCAGCATACAGTCCGTGTCCCAAGTGTCGGCACGGCGCAGCGTCAGACGCGGCACGGGACCGTTGTGCTCCTTTGCATCCACAAAAAGGCTTATCACACCGCCGGTTTGCCGCGTGACGTGAAAACACATTTCTGCCTGCGTGTGCATCCACGGTGCGGAAGTTTCCAACGCCGCCCTGCACTGCGCCTTGGCGTATGGCAGCAGCATCTGCTCACAGTAAACGAAATAGGCATTTGCAAGCCGCCGGTAGTAACGATTGAAGCGCCGAACGCGGCGCGAATTTCCCTCAAGCTGCGGCAGCGTCACGGTGGCGCAGAGTACGGTGATGCCGTCGAGCTCCCACGTTTTTTTCTTTTCCCAAGCCTGTGCAAAACGCAGCCCCTCTTTTTCCATGTTGTCCTCCCCACACGCAGCAAAAAACTGAATTCTTGACACAGCTTATGCAGCCAAAAATCAAGAGGTGAGGGAGGGGAAAGTCGAGGAAAAGCGGATTTGCTCTTTACTTTCTCCGTTCAGTCTGTTAAACTATAAAGTACAAACAAAAAAGGAAGGGCAGGGGGCGTTCGTATGGGGGCACCGGGAAGCCGTATTTCAAAAAAAGAGAAGAATGAGGACTTTTATAAAGCTGTTTTGTTGCTCAAGGACGAAGAGGAGTGCTACAGCTTTTTCCGTGATGTTTGTACAGTGACAGAGCTGCGCGCAATGGAACAGCGCTTTGAGGTTGCGCGTCTTCTCAGCGAGGGAAGAGTCTACAGCGAGATCCTCGAGCGCACCGGTGCATCGAGTGCAACGGTTTCGCGTGTGGCACGCTCGCTCAATGACTCCACCGGCGGATACGACAAGGTGTTTGCACGCATGAAGGAATGACCCATGGAAAGCTACGAGTCTTTGGCGTTTTCTTATGACGAGCTGACGCAGGATGTGCAGTATGAATCGCGTGCGGATTTTGTGGAAAAGCTGTTTGGGCGCGCGAAAATACCGGTACACACCGTGCTCGATCTCGCCTGCGGCACCGGCACAATGACTGCCATTTTTACGCAGCGCGGCTATGAACTCATCGGCGTGGATCAATCCGAGGAGATGCTCATGGAAGCGCGCGAAAAGGCGCAGACGCTCCGGGGGATTCCTCCGCTGTTTCTGCACCAGTCCATGCCGGAGCTGGATCTTTACGGCACGGTGGATGCCTGCATCTGCTGCCTGGACAGTCTCAATTATTTAACACGTCCTTGCGAGGTTCAACAGACGTTTGAGCGGCTGAAGCTCTTTATTGCACCGGGCGGCGCTTTTGTCTTTGACGTCCATGCGCCGCATAAAATGGAAGCACTGGACGATCAGGTGTTTCTTGATGAACGTGACGATATTTACTGCGTCTGGCGCACAGAGTACCGCAAGCGCGCGAAGATGCTGGACTACTATGTCGATATGTTCCGGCTTTGTGAGGACGGCGCATGGGAGCGCAGTTTTGAGGAGCATCACCAGCGCGCCTACACGGCCCAAGAACTGACGCAGTGGCTCAAGGACGCCGGCTTTACCGGTATCCGTACCCACGGCGATGGAAAACTGCGCCGCAGCAACGAACATGACGGCCGAATCTATTTCAGCTGTATCAGAAAATAAATTAAATTGCGCGCTCGGCGCGCAATTTTTGCGAAAGAAGGAACGGTTTCTATGAACGATTGTCTGGTTCGTGCGATCTCAAAGGACGGTCAGGTCAATGCCACTGCCGTTTACACACGCACAATGGTGGAACGGGCCCGTCAGATCCATCACACCTCGCCGGTCGCTACTGCGGCGCTCGGACGTGCGCTTTCTGCGGCGTCCATGATGGGCAACGCCCTCAAGGGAAACGGCGCAAGTGTGACTATGCAGATCAAGGGAAGCGGCCCGCTCGGAACGATACTGACCGTGTCCGATGCCGAGGGCAATGTCCGCGGTTATGTGCAGAATCCGGCTGTCGATCTTGCGCTGCGCGCGGACGGTAAGCTCGATGTGGGTACGGCAGTAGGGCATGAAGGCACGATGACGGTCATCAAAGACTTAAACATGAAGGAACCGTATGTCGGCACGGTCGATCTTCTCGGCGGTGAAATCGCAGAAGATGTGGCGGCTTACTATGTCGAGTCTGAGCAGATCCCCACAGCCTGCGGCCTTGGCGTGCTCGTAGACCGAGACAGAAGTGTTCTGACTGCCGGCGGCTACCTCATTCAGCTGCTTCCCGGTGCCGGCGAGGATGTGATCGCCAAGGTCGAGGGTGGTATCTATGCTGCACCGAGTGTGACGAGTATTCTCAGCGAGAATCCCGATCCGGCAGAAATGCTCAAGACGGTGCTCTCTGATTTTGAGATGCAGATTCTCACGGTCGAGCCGATCGAATACCGCTGCTACTGTTCGCGTGAGCGCACGGAGCGCGCTCTTTTGAGTCTCGGTTCGCAGGAGCTGGAGCAGATGATTGCCGAGCAGGGCGGTGCGGAGCTGACCTGCCAATTCTGCGACAGAGTGCATTCCTTTACTGCGCAGGAGCTGCAAAAAATGGCAGATGAGCTCAAAGCACGCGGGAAATAAGCGAAAAACAAAAAAATGAAAAAATTTGAAAAAAAGGTTGACACGGCAGGGGGTGTTTAGTATAATAACCCTTGCCGTTCGCCGAAGCGGTTACGAGTGGGGGAGCATAGCTCAGCTGGGAGAGCACCTGCCTTACAAGCAGGGGGTCACAGGTTCGAGCCCTGTTGTTCCCACCAAAATTCGGCCAGGTAGTTCAGCTGGTTAGAACGCCGGCCTGTCACGCCGGAGGTCGAGGGTTCGAACCCCTTCCTGGTCGCCATTTATCAGGCTGCAACAGCGGCTTGGTATGCCTCGGTAGCTCAGCTGGTAGAGCAGCGGATTGAAAATCCGCGTGTCGCCGGTCCGATCCCGGCCTGAGGCACCATTGCGGGCGTAGCTCATCTGGTAGAGCGCCACCTTGCCAAGGTGGAGGTAGCGAGTT